>CAZFQJ010000198.1:0-1509 GCA_964520875.1 uncultured Lachnospiraceae bacterium | reverse complement strand
GCGATATCAGCGTTCGTTACCGCTTCGACGGGCAAGAGCCCGAGATATTTCGGAAAACCGTACCCGGACGCCATGGAGATGATATGCTCCGTCACGGGAACAGAAAAATCCGACATAGTTGTGATCGGAGACCGACTCTACACCGATATCGCGATCGGCAAGCGAAGCGGAGTCACGGCTGCGCTTGTACTTACAGGAGAGACCGCGCCCGCCGATCTTAACGGGCTTTCGGAAGCCGAGCTTCCGGATCTCGTTTACAAAGACACGGCGGAGATATCAAAAGAAATATTCGGACAATAGTTGCCCGAAACAATTAAATAAGCATCTTTTATTGCTACGAGGAGGCATTATGTTCAGAAAAATGTTCACTCTCAGCTTCGACGACGGAACCGTACAGGACAGACGTTTCATCGAGCTGATAGACAGGTACAATCTTCGCGCCACATTCAATTTAAATTCCGGATTTTTCGGTCAGAAGCATAACATTATCCACGACGGGATAAACGTATGCCACGACGAAGTCGAAAGCTCGGAGGTAAAACAGTTATACAGAAACCACGAGATAGCGGTACATACCGTAACGCACCCCAACCTTAAAAACTGTGACGACGAAAAGGTAATAAGCGAGGTAAAGGACGATTTCGAAGCCCTCTCCGCTCTCGGCGGTAAGGAGATAATCGGAATGGCGTACCCGTGCGGCGGAGACTGCTACGATAAGAGAGTCATAAAACTGATAACCGAGAATACGCCCGTAAAATACGCAAGAACGACGAGCTCTCACAAGACCTTCGTCATTCCGAATGATTTTATGGAATGGCACCCCACCTGCCACCAGAACGATCCCGATCTTTTTAAGCTCGCCGAGAAATTCATAAGCGCAGAGCCTACCGAGGATATGCTCTTTTATCTCTGGGGACATTCGTTCGAATTCGATAAATACGAATCTTGGGAAATATTCGAAAAGTTCTGCGAACTGATATCCGGCAAGCGCGATATCACTTACATGACGAACGGCGAGGTGTACAGATACTGCTTAAACCTGCAAAACGAGGAAGCAAATTAAAACATTTTAACGCAAGGGACCGTGTTCCTTGCGTTTTTTCGCGAAAGCTATTGAAAAATTATAACAATTGTAGTATAATAGTAATTACACGCGCAAATATATTGAAGAACGGACGGAAAAAACTATGCTTTCTACTGTATACAGCGCAGGAATAAGCGGAGTCGACGGCTACACCGTGACCGTCGAATGTAACGTACAGGATAAGCTCGCCAGCTTTGAGGTGGTCGGTCTCCCCGATACCGCGGTCAAAGAGGCAAAGGAGCGTATCCGCACGGCGATAGAAAACAGCGGAATAACCTTCCCGGACGCCGCGATAGTCATAAACATGGCGCCGGCTGACACAAAGAAGAGCGGAACGGTATTTGATCTTGCCATGCTCGTCGGAATACTTCGTTCCTCCGGTTACATAAATCCGAAGGTACCGTTCGATAAGAAATGCTTTCTCG
>CAZFQJ010000197.1:0-1581 GCA_964520875.1 uncultured Lachnospiraceae bacterium | reverse complement strand
ATTATATGTTATAATATAAAAAGATGACCAAAGCATAAGGAGATTAGCATGTCAAACGCGATCGAAAAAAAGATACGCGAGCTTGAAAAGGCTCTTACGTACCATGCAAGAAAGTACTACGTCGAAGACTCCCCCGAGATCTCCGACTTTGAATACGACAAGATGTTTTACCGTCTTAAAGAGCTTGAAGAACGATATCCCGAGCTTGCTTCCGAGAACTCTCCCACCAAACGAGTAGGCGGAGCTATCCTCGAAAAGTTCGAAAAGGTCACTCATACGGTCCGCATGGGAAGCCTTCGCGATGTATTCGATTTTGGCGAGCTTACGGATTTTATCGAAAAAACTCCGGCAGACGGTTATTCGGTCGAATGTAAGATAGACGGTCTTTCCGTCTCTCTCGTATATGATAACGGCGAGCTTACCATAGGCTCGACTCGCGGAGACGGAAATGTCGGAGAAAACGTAACCGAAAACCTTAAGACCATACACTCTATCCCATTAAAGATAGATTATAACGGACATCTTGAGGTACGCGGGGAGGTCTACATGCCGCGAGACAGTTTCCTCGCTTTGAACCAAGAACGCGAGAACGCCGGTCAACAGACCTTTGCAAATCCCAGAAACGCCGCCGCAGGCTCCTTACGTCAGCTTGATTCCACCGTGACCGCGAGCCGCAAGTTAGATATATTCATATTCAATATTCAAGCATGCGACAAGGAATTTTCGACACATTACGAGGGACTCTCGTTCTTAAAAGAACTCGGATTTACCGTCATTCCCGATCTTTCGGTCATATATTCTATCGACGGTATCTGCGACAAGATAAAGGAGATAGGAGAAAAAAGGAGCTCTCTGCCCTTCGACATCGACGGAGTGGTCGTAAAAGTAAACGATATAGCTACACGCAAGGAATACGGAGACACGGGAACGGTTCCGAAATGGGCGGTAGCGTATAAATTCCCGCCCGAGGAAAGGGATACCGAGCTTCTCGATATATGCGTAAACGTCGGAAGGACGGGCGTTATAACGCCTTATGCGGTGCTCTCTCCCGTAAGACTTGCCGGAACATCGGTAAGCCGCGCGACTCTTCATAATTACGATTTTATAAAGGAACGCGATATAAGGATAGGCGACACGGTGACCGTTCGCAAGGCGGGAGATATCATACCGGAGATATTGAAGGTAAATCTCGATATGCGTAAAAGCGATCTTCCGGAATACAAAATGCCGACGCTCTGCCCGTCATGCGGAGAGCCTATATACCGCGAAGAGGACGAGGCGGCTTATTACTGCACGAATGCCGAATGTCCGGCTCAGCTTCTTCGCAATCTTTCGCATTTCGTCAGCCGTGACGCAATGAATATAGACGGACTCGGCGAAGCGCAGCTCGAAACGATGATAGATAACGGACTTATTTCGTCTGCGGCAGATCTCTATTCTCTTAAGAAAGAGCAGCTTGAGACTCTCGACAGAATGGGAGAAAAGTCCGCTTCAAATCCTATTTCCGCCATAGATGCTTCGAAATCTCGCGGTCTTGACCGTCTGCTCTATGCGCTCGGAATACGCCAAGTAGGCGAAAAG
>CAZFQJ010000196.1:0-1647 GCA_964520875.1 uncultured Lachnospiraceae bacterium | reverse complement strand
ACCCACGCGACCAGCTTGGAAGGCTGGGATTCTACCATTGAACTACACCCGCATGCTCAACGTATTAGATTATACTACAAAAAAAGCAGTTTGTCAATAGGAAAACGAAAGTTTTTTAAAAAATATTTTTTTGCGGTGATAATATCGTGTATTTGTGCCGTCGCATGTTAAATTTTTACCTACGAGATTGACAAACGGCAAATGTCTGTGATATAATATGTTCAGAATAACGATCGAACGGAGAAACTATATGTTCTGGAACAGGAAAAAGAAAGAGGATCCGACCGAAGAAAAAGAGGAAAACGAGCTTTTCGAGGATACTGCCGACGGCGAGACCGAAGAGGACGACGTTAGGGAAGAGTATGCCGAAGAAGATGAGGACGGAGAAGACGAGGTAACCGAAGAGGACGAGATCCCGGACGTTACGGTCAAGATAGATTCGTTTGACGCGCTCATGGAGTTCGTGACCGAACGCAAAGCCTCCGGATTGCAGTTTATGAATAAGATGACGCACGAAGCGTTCGAACTGCGCGAGTCGCACATAAGGATAGCCGGAGTCTGGGGAAGCGTTTCAATGAGCAGAGAATGTTCTCCGCTTGAATACGCAAAGATAATGCTTGCGACGGAGCTTACGGAAGCCCCGGATCGTTTTTATGTGTTGCCGGCGCTTTCCGAAAAAGAGGCAAAACAGGCGGTCGTCGGATTTTGTAAGGAAAGATACAACGAAAACGGTAAAAAATACGCGTCCGCTCCGAAGAAATTCATAGATCTCGTCGAAAGCAACGGAGACGAGGAAGAATGGAAGGCGTATGTAAAGGCGGCGATGTACGATAAGCTTAAGGCTTTTTGCGAAGAAAACGGTATAGAGTTTTAAAAACGGAGGTAAGCCTATGAATACGGCTGCGTGCGCGGAGGAAGTAAAGCCTACCGTAAGATGTAAATGCGGCTCTCGCGCGGAATTCATAAAGGACTACTTTGTTACGGAGTCGAAAAAGGTCAAAGAGAAAACATACGACGAGGTATTCGTTTCGAATGAGGAATACGTTTGCGGTATAATACGCAGGCGGTTTTGCGGAAGATGTCTTTCTAAGATAGCCTCTCACGTCAGAAAAAGGGACAGAGCTTCCAATGTGATCATAGTGATGAGCGCCTTTATACCGCTCTTTGTGGCTTCGGTCAAATTTGCGCTTGACGTTTTTATTTCATCGGAAAAGAGCGCTGTATTGCCGTTTGCGGTGATGTCGGCGGCTACTCTGATAGTGACGGGCGCTCTGATTGCAAAATTTTCACGAGAGCAAGGACGCCGCAAAAGAATAGAGCGCGGCGTGTATACGGATCTGAAAAGTATAGATCTTATACTTGATTCGCTTAATTACGGGATAACTGATCGCAAAAAGCTTAAGGATATACCGTCGATCGACGTGATCGCGGACGGCGACGGACGCATAAATTATGATATGGAGCGCAGCGGGTTTTCGCTTCGTACCGTTATAGACGGAAAAATAAACATAGAGCCTATGACGGAGAGGATAAAATATCCGTTCGACGAAAGGGCAGACTACGTAAGAAAGACTTACGTAAACGCGGGACTTCTTGAAGATAATACGATAATGTCGTCAGTTAAGGCTCAGGAAGAAAAGGATATCA
>CAZFQJ010000195.1:0-1693 GCA_964520875.1 uncultured Lachnospiraceae bacterium | reverse complement strand
AGGATATCAAGATCAAAGACGGTATCGTTATCGGGTATAGCGGTCTTTCGTCCGAGATACATGTGCCGGAAGGGACGCTCGGAATAGGTGCGAAGGCTTTTAAAAATTGTAAAAACTGTGAAATTATAGTTCTTCCCGAGAGCGTCATGTCTATCGGAAAAGAAGCGTTCAGCGGTTGTCCTGCTAAAAAGATCGATATCCCGTTCGGAGTAAAGACGATAAGCGCTTTTGCTTTTTACGGAAGCGGACTTACCGAAGCGAACGTACCGGACGGAACGGAGATATTGGAGGACAGCGCCTTTGCTTATTGCCGCGCGCTTGAAAAGGTCACGCTTCCGCCGACATGCAAGAAGATCGGAGCAAACGCCTTCAGAGGTTGTACGGCTCTTATAGAGCTTGTCATAAGCGAGGGCACGGAGGCGATCGGTGACTATGCGTTTGCGGAATGTGTTTCTCTTAAGGACGTCAATATACCGGACGGAGTGTTTGAGGTCGGAAATTTCGCTTTTGAGGGTTGCTCAGCGCTTGAAACGGTAAGACTGCCGGATTCGATACAGTTCATGGGCGGACGTGCGTTCGAGGGCTCGCCGAATCTTGCATTTACGGGTGAAGAAGGCTCGTATGCGGCTTCTTATGCGGAAAAAGAACGAAGGAGATTCGTTCCCGCGGCGAAAAAATATTCGTCGGAAAAGAAAAAGAAATAAATATCTCCCCGTAACGGGGAGATATTTATTTGCTTTTTAGTCGACTTTAACTTACCGAAAAATATTTTTTTCGCGGTGTTTAAAATATTTTGAAAAAACTATTGCATATTCCGAAATTCTTTGATATAATATATGAAGTTTTACTATATAAAATAGGGGGGATGAGTCAGATTTACCTTTAATTCCTTAGCGTATGCATTATACTCATACGCGGTTACAAGATTTGTTTTTTACCAGTGCTTCGTAAAGCGGATATCATGGGTGTTTTTTTCTTGTAACAAAAACGGTGCGGGTGTGCGGAAAATTAGGATAGAGGAAAAGCCGACACTCTGAAAAAAGCGCCGTCTCCATATTTTAATATTTTATTTTGGTAAGGAGTTCGCAGATGAACAAAAACAAAATCATAGAGCTTAAAGCTATTTCAAAGGAATTTAACGGTGAACAGGTGCTAAGTGAGATCAGTCTTGATATTCACGACAACGAGTTTGTCACCTTGCTCGGACCTTCGGGTTGCGGCAAAACCACTACCCTGCGTATAATCGCGGGCTTTGAGACGCCGGATAGCGGCGATGTCTTTTTTGACGGAGAGAGGATAAACGATCTTCCGCCGTACAAAAGAGAGCTTAATACTGTTTTTCAGAAATACGCGCTTTTCCCTCATTTGAATGTTTTCGAGAACGTAGCCTTCGGGCTTCGTCTTAAAAAGTTGCCGGAGGATCAGATAGCTTCGAGAGTAAAGGAAGCGCTGGCTATGGTAAACCTCAGCGGATTCGAGCGCAGGAGCACAGAACGTCTTTCAGGCGGTCAGCAGCAGCGTGTGGCGATAGCCAGAGCGCTCGTTAATCGCCCGAAGGTACTGCTTTTGGACGAGCCGCTCGGGGCGCTTGACCTCAAGTTGCGTAAGGATATGCAGACAGAGCTTAAGAATATTCAACATCTTACGGGAATAACCTTCATATTCGTTACTCACGATCAGGAGGAAGCGCTTT
>CAZFQJ010000194.1:0-1700 GCA_964520875.1 uncultured Lachnospiraceae bacterium | reverse complement strand
AAACTCCGAGGGATATAGCCTTCTTTATCATGTCTTCGGGTATACCCGTGCCGCCGTGAAGAACGAGGGGCATATCTCCTACCTTCTCGCTTACCGCCGCGAGAGTCTCAAAGGAGAGTCCGGGCCAGTTTGCGGGGTACTTACCGTGAATGTTTCCTATACCGGCTGCGAGCATCGTTACTCCGAGGTCGGCTATCATCTTACATTCGTTAGGATCGGCACATTCGCCCATACCTACTACGCCGTCCTCTTCGCCGCCGATAGATCCTACCTCCGCTTCAAGAGAAAGTCCCTTTTCCGCGCAAAGCTTTACGAGAGTCTTTGTCTTTTCGATGTTCTCCTCGATCGGATAGTGGGAACCGTCGAACATTACGGACGAAAATCCCGCTTCGATGCATTTGAGAGCGCCCTCATAAGAGCCGTGGTCAAGATGAAGAGCGACGTCAACGGTGATACCGAGCTCTTCGATCATGCCCTTTACCATACCTACGACGGTCTTGTATCCGCACATGTATTTTCCCGCGCCTTCCGAAACGCCGAGAATTACGGGAGAATTAAGCTCCTGTGCGGTGAGAAGTATAGCCTTTGTCCATTCAAGGTTATTGATGTTGAACTGACCTACGGCGTATTTTCCCGCCTTTGCTTTTGTGAGCATACTTTTTGCCGAAACCAACATTTTTCAAGTCTCCTTAAAATATAATATTTTTCTTATATATTTTACACCATTTCGTCGAAAAAATCAAGGGGTTTTACATAATTTAAGAAAAAATAAGGAAGTGTTGACAAAAAACGGATATTGTGGTAGAATGTACTTAAGTTCATAAATATGTCAAATGTTAGGAAGGGGACAAAAACTTTATGGATAACAGTAATTATTCCGTTCAAAAAAAGACAGACGGTATGACCGAACGGCTTGACGGATTCGTTACGTCGTCATTGCTCTATAAAATCCTGTTGACGGCATTCTTTGTAATATTCCTGTTTCAATGCGGTTCGATCTGTTACTATAATCTCTTTAAACTGAAGGAACATCTCGGATATGACGCTTCCGTGGATATCCTTCAAGCGATAGAGATGTGGAGAAACAAAGCGTTTATTCTCGAAAACTGGGAATATACCACATCGCTTAAGATAGACAGCGGTATACCGCTGACGGCTTTGCTTTACGGAATTACAGGGAACGCGTTTCTTTCGTTCGGTATAGTGAATATCATTACGACTGCGGTCATGGTGGTTCTCTTTGTTATGATAACGAAAGAACTCGGCTTGTCGCAGATCGCTTCCGTGGTCGCCCTTAATATGTTTCTGTGTCCGTATACTGGAGAAGCATATAGCGTTGCGAATCCTCTTGATTATTTCAGTTGCATGTTCTTCTCGTGTGCGTATTATTCCGTCAGCGTTATCACGATCTTGATCGCGGTACTCGTGGTGTTGCGTTTTAACAGATGTAAAGAATTTTTATAGAACACGAGCAGATACTCCCAAATTTAATATTGAATTACAGGCACTTGCTAATGACCGAGAGGTTAATTAACAGGTGCTTTTATTTTTTTAAAAAATCAGAATACAAAGTCTAATAATACACTTTTTCACGGGCTATTGGGTAAGAGGTAAAAACTTCTTGCCCTTTTTTAATGTCCGAAAATTGCACCTTGAAAACAGAATAGCAGCTACCAGAGGGATACCTGCCGCAACGGATA
>CAZFQJ010000193.1:0-1733 GCA_964520875.1 uncultured Lachnospiraceae bacterium | reverse complement strand
GCGCGGAAAGACGGCGCTTATGCGTAAGCTCCGCAAGAGGGTTGTTCTGGTCCATGAACTGAGAGAGCGGAGAAGAACCGAAGAATTCGCGTATCGCGGTAACGACCGGGCGTATGTTTATTACGCTTTCGGGCGTAAGATTCTCGGTATCCTGTGTGCCGATCTTCTCTTTTACGATCTTGTCCATTCTCGAAAATCCGATACGCATCTGGTTCTGGAGAAGCTCTCCGACGCAACGCAGACGGCGGTTGCCGAGGTGGTCTATATCGTCTATCGCTCCTATATCGTATCCGAGACCTATCATGTAGTTGATCGTACAAAGGATATCCTCGGTCGTTATATGCTTCGGAACGAGCTCGCCCATTCTGTCGGAGGCAAGCTTCATAACGGAATCGATATCTCCGCCGGCTTCTTCAAGGATCTGCTGCATCTTATCGACGCGCACCTTGCCGGTAACGCCTATGGACGAAAGATCAAGTCCGAACACGGAAGGATATACCATCATGTTCGAAAATACTCTGTATTCTTCGCCGTTTTCAAGCGTGAGATATACCTCGTTCACTCCGGCGTTTTCGATAGCGTCGGCTTTTGCCGCGTCGATAAGCTCTCCCGCTTCCGCAACGACCTCTCCTGTGAAGGGAGAAACTGCGGGACGGCTGAGCGTAGTACTCTTTATACGGTTCGCAAGTCCGAGCTTCTTGTCGAACTTGTAACGTCCAACGGGAGCAAGATCGTACATTCTCGGCTCAAAGAACATTCTCGAAATGAGTATGTTCGCGCTCTCTACCGTAGGCGGCTCGCCCGGACGGAGCTTCTTGTATATCTCTTTAAGAGCCTCGTCTCTTTCGGACGTCTTGTTCGCGAGAGCCTCGGCAGTCATGCCGTCCTTGCTTATCGTGGCGTTCATCTTACTGTTGTTTCCGAACATATCTCTTATAGCGTCGTCGCTTTCGACGCCGAGCGCACGGATAAGAACGGTCACGGGTATCTTACGGTTCTTGTCTATACGAACATAGAAAACGTCGTTCATGTCCGTCTCGTACTCAAGCCAAGCTCCTCTGTAAGGTATGACGGTGGCGGTGAACATCTTCTTACCGCTCTTATCCATCTGCATGGCATAGTAAACGCCGGGCGAACGGACTATCTGAGATACGATAACTCTTTCCGCACCGTTTATAACGAACGTTCCGTTATCGGTCATGAGCGGGAAATCGCCCATGAATATAGCCTTCTCGGTGACCTCTCCGGTCTCCTTGTTCTGAAGTCTTACCTTTACGCGGAGCGGAGCGGCGTAGTTTACGTCTCTGTCCTTACACTCCTCTACCGGGTGTTTCGGGGTAGGATCGATAGAGAAATCAACAAACTCTATGCATATCTTGCCCGTGTGGTCGGTTATCGGGGAAACATCGCGCAGAACTTCGCGCAGACCTTCGTCAAGAAACCATTGATAGGATTTCTTCTGAACGTCTATAAGGTTCGGCATCTCCAGCGCCTCGTCGATTTTGGCAAAGCTCTTTCGTACAATCTTGTTACTGAGCCTCTGATCCTTGACCATATAAGCATCCTTTCCAATCTGACCGACCGCATTTAACTGCCGCGTGTCGGTCATAAAAATTAAATAGACCGCCATGAGCGCTCACGACCGGCGGCAAAAAAGAACTCCGTGATGTTTTTCTTTCGTGCTACCCCTACGACAAGCTGGTTACCGTCGAATTATAAGCCGCACCCACGCT
>CAZFQJ010000192.1:0-1758 GCA_964520875.1 uncultured Lachnospiraceae bacterium | reverse complement strand
TTGCGGTCAAGGTGGAGTCTAAGTATGACTTTGAACAGATACAGTTCAGCGCCGGTAGCTGGGACCAGAAGAATACCGAACTCAGTTGGTATGATAAAGAGGATACCAACCATGCGAAATCTTACGAGGCTCTCAACGGAAGCGCGACTTATGATATTTGCTATGCCAACCTCAGACTTGTCGCAAGCACGGATAGCAATGTGGGAGAAAACGTCGGTTGGCAGGACGGTGATAGCTACGTAAGCCCCGAGACCTTCGAAAAGGTTGACGGTCTTGTATGTATCGACGGACTCTACTACAAGTTCGTAGATAACAAGTGCAAGAATCGCACGCCCGTAAACGGCTTTGAAAACATCGTCATGATGAAGCTCGTCGACGGCAAATGGAAAGAGGAAGAAGTAAAGCGCGAGTTTGTAAACGGTAAGCTCCTTGACGTAAGCGTCTCCGGATATTCGCTTAGCATGGACGGAATGATAGGAGTAAACTACTATCTGAGCATGAGCTCGGTACCTACGAGCGGTATGTCCATAGAGTTCACCGTAAACGGCGTAACGACGACGAAGCTCCTTAAGAATCTTAAATATTTCGAAGGTAACGGATATAAGGCAACGGTGTATATCCCCGCAGCCGAGATGACGCAGAAGATAAATGCGGTCATTAAGGACGAGGACGGAAATGTGATCATTAAGCTTGACGATTACACGGCAAAGGAAGCGGCTATGGTCTACGCTACGTATGAGAATGCCGAAGACGAAGCGCTTCAGACCGCGGTACGTAACGCCGCAAAGGCAATGCTTAACTACGCCGCCGCCGCGCAGACGTACTTTAAAGTAGACGCGAATAACCTTGCAAATAAGGATCTTCCAGATGAGGATAAAACGATAGTCTACGATAGCAACTTTGATAAGACCTACGTTCTTACCGGTTCTGCCACGGGAATAACGTACCGTTCGAGCACGCTCGGACTTGAGTCAGCAATTACGCTCTATCACTTCTTCAACCTTGCGGACGGAGCAAGTATAGACGATTATACGGTAACCGTTTCCGGCGGTCTCACGGCAGAAAAAACGCTCGTGACCGATGAAAACGGTAACAGAAGAATGAGAGTAAAGCTTACGGGAATAGCCGCAAGCAATATCGATACCGCGTATACGGTAACGGTCAAGAAGGGCGAAGATAATACTCTTACGCTTACATATAGCGCAAGTCAGTATATATACGACGTTGTATCGAATTGGAGCGATGAAACCCATGAGAATCACGCCGTCGTAGCTATCATGAAAGCTCTCGCCGTGTATAATCAGGCGGCGGACGCATACGTGGAGTTAAATAATCCCGTTCCCGCAAGCGAGTATTCGCTTAACTATTGAGAAACGGAGGGTAAAGCGAAATGAAAAAGATATACGAAAGACCCGAAATAAAGACCCTCGAAATAAAGCAAGAGGATATAATTACACTCAGCTATATGCTTCCGGAAATGCCGTATAGTAATACTACGGATACGGGTAGTGAAGTTAACGGTGTTAGCCTAAGCTGATATCCGAAACAAAAAAGCGAGCCACAAGGCTCGCTTTTTTTATGTCGTCTAAAAGCCTTCTCCAGTGGGAGAAGGTGTCGTGCGTTCAAAGAGCGCCTGCGTTCAAAGAACGCATGACGGATGAGGTGTTCTTCGTTATTTATTATTCACTCCTCATCCACCACTGCGTGGTCGGCATGTTATAATGTCAAGTGCAACACTTGAAAAAATCGAAAAAAGTA
>CAZFQJ010000191.1:0-1766 GCA_964520875.1 uncultured Lachnospiraceae bacterium | reverse complement strand
GAGAGATACCCGTCATTGCCGACGATTACGTCGTTCAGAAATTCGGTACCGGTTGCGTCAAGATAACGCCCGCGCACGACCCGAACGACTTTGAGGTAGGTAAGCGCCACGATCTTAAGCAGATAAGAGTAATAGCCGACGACGCGACGATAAGCTACCCCGGTAAATATTTCGGCCTCGATCGTTATGAGGCGAGAAAAGCAATGGTAGAGGACCTCGAAAAGGAAGGTTACCTCGTCAAGGTCGAAGATCATAGCCATAACGTCGGCACATGCTACCGTTGTAAGACCACGGTAGAGCCGCTGACATCGGATCAATGGTTCGTAAAGATGAAGCCGCTCGCAGAGCCGGCTCTTGAAGTGGTAAAGAACGGAAAGGTCCGTTTCGAACCCGAAAGATTCACAAAGACCTACACTAACTGGATGGAGAACGTCCTTGACTGGTGTATATCAAGGCAGCTCTGGTGGGGACACCGTATACCGGCGTTCTACTGCCAAGAGTGCGGCGAGATGACCGTCTCCAAGACCGATATAGACAAGTGTCCGAAATGCGGCGGCGCGGTAAAGCAGGATAACGACGTCCTCGATACGTGGTTTTCCTCCGCTCTTTGGCCCTTCTCCACTCTCGGCTGGCCAGAAAAGACGGAAGAGCTTGACTATTATTACCCCACGAGCGTTCTCGTTACCGGCTACGACATAATATTCTTCTGGGTCGCGAGAATGATATTCTCCGGCATGGAGCACATGGGTAAAGAGCCGTTCTCGACGGTATTCATACACGGTCTCGTAAGGGACGCGCAGGGCAGAAAGATGTCGAAATCTCTCGGAAACGGTATAGATCCGCTGGAGATAATAGACAAGTTCGGAGCCGACGCGCTCAGATTCGCGCTCGCTACCGGTAACTCCCCCGGAAACGATATGCGTTTTTCGGACGAGAAGATAGAGGCGGCGAGAAACTTCAACAATAAGATCTGGAACGCCGCAAGATTCGTCATGATGAAGCTTGACGAGGATACGGAATTCGGACTTCCGAGCATAAGCGAGCTTATGCCGGAGGATAAATGGATAATCTCCAAGTTTAACAGACTTGTAAAGGACGTTACCGACAATCTCGATAACTACGAGCTGGGCGTTGCGCTCGCAAAGCTATACGACTTTGTCTGGGACGTATTCTGCGATTGGTATATAGAGCTTACAAAGCAACGTCTGGGCGACGGCGACAAGACCGCCATGCGAGTTATCGCTTACGTTTTCAGTCAGACGATGAAGCTCCTTCACCCCTATATGCCGTTCATTACCGAAGAGGTATGGCAGACGCTTCCGCACGTGGGCGAGAGCATAGTCATAAGCGAATGGCCGAAGTACGACCCGTTCCTTGAATTTACGGCAGAGGAAGAGGCGACGGAGAAGATCATAGCCTGCATAAGAGCGATACGTAACCGCCGCGCGGAGATGAACGTTCCCCCGTCAAAAAAGGCGAAGCTCCTCATAGTAACGAAGGACTCCGTTACGTTCGATAATAACTGCGGACAGTTCTTCCAGAAGCTCGCTTATGCTTCCGAGGTCACGGTCGCCGAGGACGGAGAGCTTGAAAATTCCGTCAAGATAGTCGCCGAAGGCGCGACACTCTATATCCCTCTCTCCGACGTCGTCGATACCGAAAAGGAAAAGGCGAGACTCGGCAAGGAAAGGGAAAGACTCGTTTCCGAGATAGAGAGAATAGAGAAGAAGCTTTCAAATGAGGGCTTTGTAGCTAAGGCTCCGACA
>CAZFQJ010000190.1:0-1768 GCA_964520875.1 uncultured Lachnospiraceae bacterium | reverse complement strand
CTTGCCGGATATCAGATGCTTCTGTATCAGATGGGCGAGAAGATGTATGCCGATGATTATCAGAGCTTTAACGATAATACTCAGGCGCGTATAGCGTTCAAGACCCTCTGTGATCTGTTTAACGACTATTCGCTTCCGATATCTTACGACCTTACCCGTTTCCGTACAGGTGAGATACCGATAGTCGTTGCAAACTGGACCACCTACAATACGTTCATGGGCTATTACGAGCTCCGCGGACTTTGGACCATGGAATCTCTCATAGGCTGGGGAACGTATGATGATACTACCGGAGAGCTTCTCTCGGTGAACCGTTCCTCCATACTTGATGTTTCCGGTATAGTCATTCCTCGCGGAAGCAAGAATGAGCAGGGCGTATGGAAGTATATGAAGTGGTACTGCGGAGACGCTACCCAGGCAAGACTTGCAAGGCAGCAGCTCGCGACGGCTTCGAATACGACCGTTAAGTACAACACGGCGAACCTCAACGCTCTTCTTGATCAGGCATGGACCGATGCCGAAAAGGCGGCTATGCTTGAGCAGATCCCTCACCTTAAGGGAATTCCGTATAACCCCGGCGACTACAACATTTCACGTTACGTAAACTTTGCGTTCCTTAATGTTTACAATAACAAGGCAAATGCCGTTGACTCACTTCTCAACTATGTTGTTGACATTAATAAAGAGCTTTCCCGTAAGCGTGAAGAATATCACCTTCCCTTCATCGATCATTATGCAAACTGATGATCTCGGGAACTCATAAAAACAACATTCGAGAATTTTACAGTACCGTGCAGGCGGCTTTTATGCCGCTTGTGCGGGGATAAAAATATGATAGAATAGGAGAAATGGTATATGTCTGATAACGCAGCAGTTGCTAAAGATCCGCAGGATACCCCCGAGATAGGATCTACCAAAGTAACGAGATGGCAGTATACTAAGCGCGAGATGAAGCGTAAATGGGCGGGATATGTAATGGTAGCGCCGTTCCTTATAATGTTCGCTATGTTTACTATATTTCCGGTTCTGCTATCATTCTTGCTCAGCTTTACTAACTTTAACATGTTCGAATGGCCGGAATTTTGCTTCATGGATAACTACATACGTCTTTTCCTTGAAGATGACCTTTTCCTTACGGCTTTCCAGAACACACTTATTTTCGCACTTACCACAGGACCTCTTTCCTACTTGCTTTCCTTCCTCCTTGCATGGTTCATAAACGAGCTTTCTCCGAGGATCAGATCGCTTGTAACGTTCATATTCTACGGTCCTTCGATATCCGGTTCCGCGTATCTCGTATGGAAGCTCATATTCCAGGGAGATATATACGGACTTGCAAACGGTATCCTTATGAAGTTCGGCTTCATAACTCAACCGATAGTATTCCTTCAGAACGTCGACTACATAGTACCGATATGTATAATAGTCGCTATATGGACTTCGCTCGGAACCGCGTTCCTTTCGTTTATCGCAGGTCTCCAGGGCGTTGACAGAAGCCTTTATGAGGCGGGCGCGGTAGACGGAATAAAGAACCGTTGGCAGGAGCTTTGGTACATAACTCTTCCGTCGATGAAGTCGATACTTATGTTCGGTGCGGTTCTTGCCATAACGGGCGCGTTCGGCTTCGGAGGCGTCGTTGATAACCTCTGCGGAAATCCTTCGACCGATTACTGCGCGTGGACGCTTCAGCATCACATGCAGGACTATCTGAACAGTAGATATGAGGTCGGATACGCCTCGTGTATATCGATAGTGTTGTTCGTGCTTA
>CAZFQJ010000189.1:0-1793 GCA_964520875.1 uncultured Lachnospiraceae bacterium | reverse complement strand
ATACCGGAAATATGTTCATTTGCTACACCAATAACACCATGACCGAGACGATGAAGCTTATGGCGAAAAATGGTTGGAAGTACGCTAAAGATCAAGCCAATGATGTTTTAGCGTCCGGAATTAAATGATCGAAATATCGTCAAAGGAGCTGCCGCAAAGCGACAGTTCCTTTGCTTTTTATAAAATTCGTAACGGAAAATTGTAAAAAAACAAAAAACATATTGACAAATTACATAAAATAGTATATAATAAAATGCGTAGCGTTTTATAAGCGTGTGCGAGTATGTTGAAAAATGCGTGGAGGAAGCGGTATTATGGATATAAACATAAGAAAGTTGCTTTCGGGCGAGGTCGATAAACTTGCGTTTTCTTATAAGATGCCCGTGGATCATACGGAAAACGGCTATGTTCTTGAAAACGAAGCCGACGTTTCCGGTGTGATAAAGGATATGGGCGGATATATGCAGATTGACGCAGACTGCGTTATCGGCTACGAGACCGAATGTGCGCGATGCCTTAAAAAGTTAACCGGAAGACGTTCGATACATTTCAGCCGTCCGGTGGCAGTCAAGCTTGAAGCCGGAAACGAGGAAGAAGAGTATGTCCTTGTGGAAAGCGGTTCGGTCGTGAACATAGATGATATTCTCGTGGACGAACTTATAATGTCTCTTCCGTACAGAAGTCTGTGTGACGAAAATTGCAAAGGACTTTGTCCGAAGTGCGGTTGTAACAGAAACGAGAAGGAATGTTCATGCGTCACAAAAGAGATAGATCCGAGATGGGCCGTTCTTAAAGATTTCGGAAAAGACGGCAAAGAAAACGGTTGAAGTCGGATATGTCTCGTACCGTCGGAATGATTTTCCGAAAAAACGAAATGTTCGTTATTATAAAATAGCGTTCATTATAGATCAGATCGTCTGCTGCCGGTTTCGGCAACGGAAACGGCATAAGTTTTAACAGGAGGTGTAGAAACATGGCAGTACCGAAGCGTAAAGTATCGAAGGCGAGACGTGACAAGCGTCGTTCCAACGTGTGGAAACTCGATATGCCCGGCATGGTTCAGTGCAAGTGCGGCGAGTACAATCTTGCTCACAGAGTTTGCAGAAAGTGCGGTGCATACAACGGCAAGGAGCTTATCAAAGTAGCTCAGTAATTGCACACGAAAGGAGTTATCCAACGTGGTAACCGTGTATGGAATCGTTCCCGGCTCATACGCCGAAAGATCCGGAGTAAGAGTCGGGGACAAGCTTCACACCGTGAACGGAAACGAGATCAATGATGTGCTGGATTACAGGTTCTATCTGACGGACAGTACGCTTTCGTTGTCTTTTGACCGAGACGGTGTGTTTTATCAAGTTAAGATACACAAGGAAATGTACGCCGATATCGGTTTGGAGTTTGAAACCTATTTAATGGATAAAAAGCACTCCTGCCGGAACCGGTGCATTTTCTGTTTTATCGATCAATTACCCAAAGGAATGCGTGAAACGCTCTATTTTAAAGATGACGATTCGCGTCTTTCCTTCCTTATGGGAAATTATATAACGCTGACCAATCTAAAGGATAGCGATATCGAAAGAATAATAAAAATGCGTATAAGTCCCGTCAACGTTTCCGTGCATACTACGAACCCGGAATTAAGGGTGAGTATGATGAAGAACAAACGGGCGGGAGAGGTCCTCGGATATCTGAAAAAGCTTGCGGACGCGGGGATCGAGCTTAACTGTCAGATAGTCCTTTGTAAGGGCATAAATGACGGTAAAGAGCTTGCGAGGAGCATGAACGATCTCGCT
>CAZFQJ010000188.1:0-2090 GCA_964520875.1 uncultured Lachnospiraceae bacterium | reverse complement strand
GTCCGACTGTAAAGTTTCTTTCTTTTTCTTTGCTTCGTTTCTTTTTCTTTCTTTTCAAAAGAAGGAAAAAGAAATGAAGCATATCGATAAAAAGATAATTAATAAAAACTTAGTTTCTATTAAAATAATAGTAATGCGCGGCGTAGAATAAAAGAATGAAGATTCTTCGACTTCGAGCTTCGCTCTCCGCTCAGAATGACACGGGAGAACACTCTGCCACGTTCAGCGGGAGCAAACCGACCTACGCTCAGAATGACGGGTGAATTAAGGAAAAAGAAATGAAGTTCATAATAAATAAAATCTGTAAAAATATAATTCTTATTCCGAAATCATCATTTTCACCGTTTTGTAAAGCCTGTCAAGCGACTCTATTCCCATACTCTCCTTCGGAGAATGTATATCCCGCACGTCTGGTCCTATCGAGATGATATCGGCATTTTTTCCGCACCTTGAAAGCCCTGCGGAAATGATACCGCATTCAAGACCCGCATGTATCACCGTGTATACCGGAGCTTTTCTGAACACCGCGCCGCATGCTCTGCCGTATGCTTCCTGAAGCTCGCTTCCGCGTACTCCGTCCCAGCCCGTACACCGGCTTACGGTATATCCCTTGCCCCCGAGCATATGCGCGAGCCTGTCTATCTGCGCCTTGACGCTCATCATGCGTGCGTCGCGCGCGGAACGTATGAGATACCGAAATACCGCCTTTCCGTCCTCAATACACGCTTTTCCGAGATTGACCGAGGTCATGACCTCGCCGCCGTCGGGGTAACGGTCGATAACGCCCTGCGGCGAAAGCAGGATA
Organism: uncultured Lachnospiraceae bacterium; assembly: GCA_964520875.1. Taxonomy (GTDB): domain Bacteria; phylum Bacillota; class Clostridia; order Oscillospirales; family CAG-272; genus SIG673. The sequence goes on along the minus strand of CAZFQJ010000188.1, from coordinate 1,285 downwards.
GCGCTTATGACCGCCGACGTGCTTTTGAACGTAAGCATTTTTTTAGGCAGTTCGGCTCTTTCGCTCTCCTTTACCTTTACGAGCCTGATACCGAACCGAGCCTTATCTTCCTTCGTCATGCCGAAAAGAAGCTCTTTTTTTGCCGCGTTTACGCGCTCCTTCGCCTGCTCAAGTTCATTCTTACCGTACAAGCAGACGGCAGCCGATGCGGAAAACGGTATGACGTTGTCTCTTCCTCCGCCCGTAAGACAGAGCATACCGAAAGGCATATCCTCGTATATAGCGTCAAGGACCTGTCCGAGTATCTTTATCGCGCTTGCCCTGCCCCTGTCTATCTCCGTTCCGCTATGTCCTCCCGAAAGCCCGAACACCTCCAAACGGGCAAAAACTCCGTCTGCGGGCGCGCTCTTTATCGGTATTTCGATAGCTTCCGTTATGTTACCGGCACAACCTATGCAAGCGTTAAGCTCCTCTTCGCTATCAAGATTTATGACCTTATCGGAATGTACGAGCGAGTAGTCGAATCCGAACGCGCCGTCCATTCCCGTTTCCTCTGACGCCGTAAAAAGATACTCCGTCTCTCCCATAGGCTCTTTATCGTCCATAAGTCTCAGCATAACGGCAACGCCTGCGCCGTCGTCCGCTCCGAGCGTTGTCTTATCGGCATGTACTCTGCCGTTTGAGATTATCGGGATTATGGGGTCGCGTGAAAAATCGTGCTCGGAGTCCGCGGTCTTCTCGCAGACCATATCCGTATGCGCCTGAAGAAGGATCGGCGCTCTGTCCTCAAAGCCCGCAGACGCGCTCTTGCGGACGAAAACGTTATTATGTTCGTCCTTTACGCAGAAAAGTCCGCGCTCCTTTGCAAAGCCGCATATATGATCCGCGATCGCTCCCTCGTTTCCGGAAGCGCGCGGGATCTTCGATATTTCGGAAAAATACTTCATCTCGTTACCGTTCCTTTCGGTATTCGTTACCTTTTTGCGTTTTACGCGAATACTCCGCCAAGTAATATGCAGCCTTCTTCGTCGTAAACGACTGCGCTCTGTCCCGGCGTTATCGCTCTTACCGATTCCCCGAACTCTATCTCCGCACGCTCCTCGGTAAATCTTATTTCCGAGACGATCGGTTTTGCCGCGTATCTGACCTTTACCAAACCTTTTATTACCTTCTCGCCGTCTGCGGGTGCGTTTATTTTTTGGAAATTGAGCGATGTTATGACGGCTTTCGTGCTATAAGATCCGCCGTCCGGCATGATCGTTATGGTGTTTTTGACGGGATCTAT
>CAZFQJ010000187.1:0-2095 GCA_964520875.1 uncultured Lachnospiraceae bacterium | reverse complement strand
CGGAGAGTGAGGGATTCGAACCCTCGGTCCCTTCCAGGACTACCTGATTTCGAGTCAGGCCCGTTATGACCACTTCGATAACTCTCCGTATGAGAACGGCAGTGAAAAACACTGTTTTTCGCACCGACTTGTCTATTATATCACAACTTTTAAAAAAAATCAAGAGGATTTACAAAATATGTATTGTTTTTTTTGAAAATTCATTATATAATATTAAAAACGATCGAAAAAGGATATCAAATATATGAAAATCGGACTTTTGGGCTTTGGTTCTATGGGCCGCACACACTCATGGTGCGTAAAAAATCTTGATTATTTTTATAAGGATCTTCCTTTCAAAGCCGAATACGCCGGGGTTTGTACTTCAAATGCTCAAAGCTCGGCTAAAGCGGCTGAGCTTCTCGGTGTTAAAAAGGCGGTCACAAACGAGGACGAGCTTATATTCGACGACGAGATAGACATAATAGATATCTGTACGCCGAATATCTATCACTACGAAACGCTTAAAAAGGCTTTAAAGGCGGGCAAGCATATCTACTGCGAAAAGCCGCTCTGTATCTCGGCTTCACAGGCGGACGAGATAGCGGAGCTTTCGAAGGACTGCAAAAAGACGGTCGGAATGGTGTTCAACAATAGATTTTTGCCCGCTACGATGAAGGCTAAGGAGCTTATAGAGGAAGGAAGGCTCGGACGGATAATCAGCTTCAGGTGCGAGTATCTGCATGCAAGCGCCGCCGATCCCGAAAAAAAGGCGGGCTGGAAGCAAAATAAGGATATCTGCGGAGCGGGAACGCTTTACGATCTCGGTCCTCATGCCGTGGATATGATGCATTACCTTTGCGGAAGGATAGTAAAGGTAAAGGCGCGTTCGCAGATAGGATTTCCTAAACGCTTGGGCTCCGACGGTAACATTTGGACCACGAACGCGGACGAAGCCTTCTATATGATATGCGAAACGGAAAACGGCGCTCTCGGAACGATAGAGGTGAGCAAGCTCGCTCTCGGAACGAACGACGAGTTTAATTTTTCGATATACGGCGAAAAGGGAAGTATGAAGTTTTCTCTTATGGATCCGAATTGGCTTAGATTTTACGACGGAAGCGCGCCGAACGGAAGGTACGGCGGAGAACGCGGATATACCGCCATAGAATGTTGCGGACGTTATGACGCGCCCGGAGGAATATTCCCGTCCTTTAAGGCTCCGATAGGCTGGCTGCGCGGACATCTGCACAGTATGTATTCTTTTCTTGATCACGTTTATAAAGGCGAAGAAGCCGATCCTTCGCTTCGTGACGGCGCGGAGGTGCAACGCGTTCTCGATATGGCGCTCCGCGATGACGAAAGAGACTGAATTCGGAAAGTAACTTGTACGGAGGGCGCCGCGAAGGAGCGGCGTGACTGAAAATGAAAGTGATTGGTGTAACCGGGGCTATCGGTTCCGGAAAGAGCTATGTGGCGAAGCTTATAAGCGAAAGAGGTATACCGCGTATAGATACCGACGAGGTGTATCACGGTCTGGTATCGGGGAGAAGCTCGGTCACGGAAGCGATAGAGAAAAATTTCGGAAGCGCGGTCATAGCGCCGAACGGAAGCCTCAACAGAGTGGCGCTCGGACGTATAGTATTCTCGGACCCTGAAAAGCTGCGGGTGCTTAACGAAATAACTCACGAAGCGGTAAAGTCCGAGGTAAGGAAAATGCTCGCGGATTACCGCCAAAAAGGCGAAGAAGCGGTCATAGTCGAGGTCCCGTTGATGTTCGAAAGCGGATTCGATAAGGAATGTGACGAGGTCGTATGCGTCGCTGCAGATGATGACGTAAGGCTCGGACGTATATGCAAAAGAGACGGTCTGAGTCAAGATGACGCAAAAAAAAGAATGAAAAATCAAAAAGATAATGATTTTTATATTGCAAATTCTTCAATTATAGTGTATAATAACGGTAACGAGGATATTGATCTTCAAGTTTCCCGCATTTTGGACGCGATACGCGGTGATAAAAGCGAATGAAAACTCCGAAAAGAGTTTCAAATATAAATATAAATTGATCCGGAGGATTGAAAAATGAATGATATTTGTAAAGAAATCGGAAGCTACG
>CAZFQJ010000186.1:0-2104 GCA_964520875.1 uncultured Lachnospiraceae bacterium | reverse complement strand
AACTTATCGTTTTTCACTCCTCATCTGTCAGTCTGCGACTGACATCTTCTCCCACGGGAGAAGCCTTGCCCTTTCCTTTACCGGAAAGGCTTTTTTTGTATCTAAAGGCTCGCCCTTCGGGAGAGCTCCCGCTTTAGCGGGTGAGAGGGCGTTCCGGGAAACGAAGATCTCGGTTCAAAATAAATTTACAAATTCCCTTATCGGTCAAAATGTCCAAAAAAACACCCGGAATTTATGCAACTTACCCAATGTTTTCGGCGAAAAGAAAAAATATCGCAAACATGCTTGACTTTGTCAAAATAACGTGTTATAATAAGGGCAACAAAAATATTTTCTCAAAAGGAGAAGAAGACTATGCGTAAAAGCACAAGATTGATAGCATTGCTGATGACGCTCATGATGCTCGTCGGAATGATGCCTTTCTCAACCTTTGCGGTCCCTTCCTCCGACGACCATGACCACGATCACGGCGACGGGGAGACCTACTTAGGCGAAAGCGTTTCAAGTTCCGAGCTCAGTGACGTCCAGAAAAAGGTGACGGCGGCGGGCGGAACGCTCGTCAGATTCCAGAACTTCGAAGGCTTGCTTGCCGCGGGAAAGAACTTTGAGCTGCTCGCAGACAACGAAGGCGGTTTGAGTATCGATTCGCTGAACGGCGGCACGTTCGGTACCTGGAAGTCCTGGGCGAAGGCTATGGCTTATGAGCGTAAGGACGGTAACGTCGCGCTCAAGCTCTTTAATAGCACCGCGACTGCTCCGGCAGAAAAAGGAATAGACACCTTCCTTACCGTAAACGCTTCCGAAGTAAAGGGCAAAAACTTCGTTCTCTCGTTCGATTATAAGCAGACGGGCGGCACGACGAACGGTCAGGAGATCACAGTTCAATTCGGCGCCAGATATAACGGCTTTCAGGCGATTAATCTCATCAAGTTTACGAAGAATGGCGAGATAAAGTCCGTCCTAACGGGTGATAAAGTTCTCGGCTATGTTAATAGCGAGGTCTTTACGACTATCGCCGTAAGATGTGACATCAGCGCTAACAAGGCTTATTTCTACGTAAACGGCGTGCTTGCCGGAGAGGCTACGCTTTATACCGAGGCTTGGCTCGGCACGTGCACCACGAAAAATTCCGGTGGTGAAGTTACAAAGGACAACATCAACCTCGAAGCTTTCCGTATGTTCCAGACTAAGGCGAATCTCTTCCCGACCGACGGAATATACGTTGACAATGTCCTCCTTTATACCTCCGATAGCGGAAAGACTCTCAAATATATAGATGAAGACACCGATCCCGTGACGGGCTTTTATCAAGCTGACGGCAAGATATACTACATATCTAATAACAACAGACTTGCCAGCACGACGGTTGCCATAAACGGCGTTAAGTATGGTTTTGACGTTTCCGGTGCGGCTCTTAAGGCTGAGAGAATTTCTCTTGTTAATTTTGATGATTTTCTTAAGGCAACGAATGACCAGTGGAATAATCCTACCACCAATGTCGTTAAGGAGAAAAACGGTCTCTATGCATTGAAGTCTACTAAGCTCTCCGGTCCTTTGTTCGGAAGCGGAGCCGGAATCGCTTCCGTAACGCTTCAGGATTTCTTTGATGCGGATCGCATTGAGTGGAATGTTTATACGGATGGTATTCAGAGCAACACCGTTTTACCGCTCTATTTCGATTTCAATACTACATATACCTACAACCCCAATCTTAAAGAGGGGGATGAAGGATATAATGTGCAGAGACCGCTCAATGTGGTTCGAACCTTGAACTTCGATAGCAAGAACGTTGTTTGTTACGGCGGAGTTACTAAGGATCCGGATACCCAAAAAGAGGTACACTCATATAACGTAAAGCATACGTATGACGATCCTAAGAGCGTAAACGGTTGGACTGTTATCGACATGTCGATAGGTTTTGATAGCATGAGACTCGGTTGGACAAATACCAATCTCGCGACTGCCGGCAAGACTGCTTCCGATGTTGCTCTCGGCGACATTTTTGTCAGAACCGGCGATACTTGGGGTATAGGCGACGGTAAGACCTATACCAATACTATCTACGACGAAAACGGAAATCAGATAGTCAACAACGACTACTGTA
>CAZFQJ010000185.1:0-2140 GCA_964520875.1 uncultured Lachnospiraceae bacterium | reverse complement strand
CTACGCCGCGGCGATAGGAATAGTTTTCGCTTATATAGATATAAAAGCCGGATCTGTTATTCCTTCGCTGATCGCTCACGCTTCGATAAATACTTTTTCCTTTTTGATAACTCTTTTACTTCATTTTACTAACTACAACGAAACCTTAACCGACACCTCCGTAAAGTTAGACGGACCGGCGTTCGTGATAATGCTTATAGGTCTGCTCGATTATGTGGTGTACGCGCTGATCTTGGCGGCAATAGTTCTTTTGATCGTTGAATTTACAAAGAACCGTTCCGCTCTTTCGCTTCCCGCGGGAGACTCGGGACTTACCGCTTCCGAAAAAGCCGTTACATTCTTCCTCTCCCCTACTATGATCGCAGTCCTCGTTATACTGATCGTTTGCATAGCGGCGGTATCGTTCATACCTATTGACAGTTTGTTTTCATAAAAAGATCGGTCGCATAAGCGACCGATCTTTTTTTATGAAATTCTTTCTTTATAACATTTTACAAACATTTCTTAAATAAAACCGAAAATACGAAACGATATAATGTAATCACAAAATAAATCGAAAGAGGTAAAAGATATGAATAAGAACGACAAAGAATTTATGGCACAGAAGATACGCACTCAGTACATGGAAAAGGAATCGACGGAGCTTGACGAACTTCGCACGCTTGACGCAAAAGTAAAACGTCCGGCAAACGTATTTGCGTATATCTTCGGAAGCGTTTCCGCGATAGTACTCGGAAGCGGAATGAGCCTCATTATGACCGATGTAGGCACAAAGCTGGGAATATCGAACGTAATGCTCCCCGGTATCATTATAGGCGTTTTGGGGCTTGCAATGGCTTCCGTAAATTACCCCATATACAAAAGCATTTTAAACGGACGCAAGAAGAAATACGCCGATAAGATACTTGAACTCAGCGAAAAAATAATAAACAAGTAATAAGGAGGCAAAAGCAATATGGGAATCAAAAAATTCTTTGCCGACGCCTTTTCAGACATGAAAGCCGACGCAAAAGCTCAGCACGAGGTCGATAAAGCCGAATTTGCGGCGGTAAAAGCTGAATCAAAGGCGCGGTTCGCAGAAGCAAAAGCCATGAGCAAGCCCGAAACGCGCAAGGCTATAATGAATGCCGAGCGAAACGAACGGATCTCAAAAGCAAACGAACGTAAAGAAAATGCCGAAGCGCGGACAAACTCCTTAAGGAAGTAAAAAATATCCACCCGTACAGGGTGGATATTTTTTACTATAACATTACCGACTATTACTTGTCCTCGTCCTCGGTGTAATCCTCGTACTCAAACTCGTCGTCATCATCGTCGTCGAATCCGAAATCGTCGTCGTCATCTCCGCAGTACTCGCAGTCATAAACGAACTCTTCAAGATCTCCGAGATCCGCGTCAAGCTCTTCGACATAATCCTTAAGCTTTATGTTCTCTTCGGTGAGAGCGTTGTTGGTTGCGGCAAGCTCTTCAAGAACTTCCGCCATCTGAGCAAGTATCTTATTCGTGTTTTGGGACATGTCAAGCTCCATGCCTTCCATAAGTCCCTTTATATATGCAACCTTTTCCGATGTTTTCATCTTCGTATACCGTTCCTTTCTTGTTTTGAATGCGTGTTTGGATTACGCTCTTTCGAGGTATTCTCCGGTTCTCGTATCGACTCTTATCTTAGTTCCGATATCTATGAAGAGCGGTACCTTTATGACCGCGCCGGTCTCAAGCGTAGCGGGCTTGGTAGTTCCGGTAGCCGTATCGCCCTTGAATCCGGGTTCGGTATCGGTGACCTCAAGCTCAACGAACGTAGGAGCCTCGACCGCGAAAACGTTGCCCTTATAGGACATAACCTTACACATCATCTCTTCCTTAACGAACTTAAAGCCGTCTCCGAGAACATCGGCGTTAAGAGGAAGCATGTCAAACGTCTCCATATCCATGAAATAATAAAGATCGCCGTCCGTGTAGCTATACTGCATTTCCTTTCTCTCAACGTAAGCCGTCTCGAACTTATCCGTGGGGTTGAAGGTTCTTTCAACTACCGAGCCGGTTATAACGTTCTTACACTTGGTACGAACGAATGCAGCTCCCTTTCCGGGCTTTACGTGCTGGAACTCAACGACCTGAAGAACGTTGCCGTCCATTTCGA
>CAZFQJ010000184.1:0-2146 GCA_964520875.1 uncultured Lachnospiraceae bacterium | reverse complement strand
AATTTCACGGAACCGTTTGACAAAGTGTCAACAATCGCTGATAATTCTTCCCTTTCTCCGATATCCTCAGCTACGCCTGCAACTGCGCGAGCAGCAACATTCTGCGGAGAATTTACTGTTGCTACTACCGCAACAGTACCTCCGGTGATCGCCAACGCAACTGCGATCACAATGATCAAAAGTTTTGTTTTCATCTTTCTCCTCCTAAATGAAAAATATGGAAAATAAAAAATGCGCCGACCGAAATCAGCGCATAAAAACGCAAATTCCAGTCGTCGCCAAACAAACTGCATACAAGTAGGGTATACCGAATACACTCACCGTACGGAATTTGCATTTTATCAAATTCTTCGGTGAATGTAAGGACAAAAAGGTATAATTACCCCTAAGAAAATATACCCTGTTCCGTATTCAGTTTGTTTGGCAATTTTATTGTAACACTTTATCATCAAATTGTCAATAGGAATAACAAAAAAGGTTAAAGAGCATTTCTTTAACCTTTTTCGTTATCGTACAGACGTATTATTTATTTTCGTTTTTAAGAAGATCTCTGATCTCTTTAAGCAGATCCTCGGTCGTGGGATTCTCAAGTCTTTCAAGCCTTGCCTTCTCCTCTGCCGCCTTCTTTGCTTCCTCTGCCTTTTTGGCTTTATCCGCATAGTACGCGCTCACCGCGGCGCTATCGGAAAACTTTATGCCCAGCTTTTTCATCTCGGCTTTATCGGCGCGCGACGGCTGACCGTTGTTGAGAGTATCCGCCAAATTATGAGTGAAATTCTTATGTCCCTCTCTGAATCTGTTCACGACTTTGACTATCGTAAACAGAACAAAAGCTACAATGAAAAAGTTTATAACCGCGTTTATGAACGCACCCCAGTCTATGTATATGGACTGCGTAAGATCTATAACGCCGTCCGCGTCATATACGGGCTTTAAAAACGTATATACCTCGCTAAGAGAATTCGCTCCGAATATGAGCGCGAGCAACCAGTTAACTATCGGCTTAAGTATATTATTGCTTAGCCCGTTCACTATGGCGGTAAAAGAACTACCGACTATAACACCGACTGCCATATCTACGACATTTCCGCGAGTGATGAATTTTTTGAACTCCGAAAAAAACTTCTTCATTTTATTTGATGTTCCCTACCTTTCGACGAATATAAGTTCTGTGTCGATTTAATTATATACTCCGTTTTCCGTTTTGTCAATAGATTATTTTAATTTGTATGCTTCCGTTTTTCGCCAAACGAGCACTTGACAGATACGGATTTATCTGTTATAATCGTAATACGCGCATAAAGACAGAATATAATTATTAAGGGAGAAACATCATGAGCGAATTTACTTTCAAGGGAAAAAGCTTTTATCTCGACGGAAAACCGTTTACGGTTCTTTCCGGAGCTATGCACTATTGGAGAATAGTACCCGAGTATTGGGAGGACCGTCTCAAAAAGCTTAAGGCTTGCGGTTTCAACACGGTAGAAACATATATAGCATGGAACCTTCACGAGCGCCGTGAAGGCGAATTCGATTTTTCGGGTGGTCTTGACGTAGTACGCTTCATAGAGACCGCGGAAAAGCTCGGTCTCAAGGTAATAATCCGTCCGGGTCCGTACATCTGCTCCGAATTCGAATTCGGAGGACTTCCCTCTTGGCTCCTCGCATACCCGAACATACATCTGCGTTGCAACGACGAAAAATATCTCGAAAAAGTCCGTCCGTATTACAAAGAGCTGATAAAACGCATAGCTCCGCATCAATGCACCAAGGGCGGCGGTATCATAATGGTACAGATCGAAAACGAATACGGCTCCTACGGCGACGATAAGGTCTATCTCAGAAAGGTCGCCGACATATACCGCGAATACGGACTCGACTGTCTCCTTTTCACATCCGACGGTCCTACCTATTGGATGTTGAACGGCGGTACGCTTCCCGAATACCTTTGCGTAGCGAACTTCGGAAGCAGACCGGACGAAGCCTTCGATCTTCTTTCCGACTTCCGCCCCGATCAGCCGTCTATGTGCGGAGAATTTTGGTGCGGTTGGTTCGACCATTGGGGAGAGCCTCACCATATCCGCACGTCCGAAGAGACCGTAAGAGATCTTTCGGCTATGCTAAAGCGCGGCGCTTCCTTTAACTT
>CAZFQJ010000183.1:0-2164 GCA_964520875.1 uncultured Lachnospiraceae bacterium | reverse complement strand
CCTCTTGCGGAGCTTACGCATAAGCGCCGTCTTTCCGCGCTCGGCCCCGGCGGTCTTTCCCGTGACCGTGCGTCGTTTGAGGTTCGTGACGTTCACTACACTCATTACGGACGTATCTGTCCGATAGAGACCCCTGAAGGACCGAACATAGGTCTTATATGCTATCTTTCGACTTACGCCAAGATAAACGAATTCGGATTTATCGAAGCGCCTTACCGTCGCGTCGAGGTCGTCGAGGTCGACGGCGAAAAGAGAGCGAGAGTGACGGACGAGATCGTCTACATGACCGCAGATACGGAAGATAACTACGTTATAGCTCAGGCTAACACGCCGGTCGACGAGAACGGCTTCTTCGTAGAGAAGAGAGCTACCGGACGCGATCGCGCGGAGATAGTCGAGCTCGAATCCACCGATTACGATTTCATGGACGTTTCTCCGAAGATGGTCGTTTCCGTCGCTACGGCTATGATCCCCTTCCTTGAAAACGACGACAACACCCGTGCGCTCATGGGATCCAACATGCAGAAGCAGGCGGTTCCGCTTATGGTAACCGAGAGTCCTATCGTCGCTACCGGTATGGAATACAAGGCGGCGGTCGATTCCGGAGTCGTCGTATGCGCCAAGAACGGCGGACGCGTTGAAAAGGTCAGCGCAGATGAGGTCGTCATAAGGACCGACGACGGTCAGAAGGATGTATACCGTCTTATCAAGTTCAAGAGATCCAACCAAGGTACCTGCGTAAACCAGAGACCCATAGTAAACGTCGGCGACGACATAAAGGCGGGAGAGGTCATAGCGGACGGTCCCGCAACGTCAATGGGTGAGATATCGCTCGGTAAGAACGCTCTTATCGGCTTCCTTACCTGGGAAGGATATAACTACGAGGACGCGGTGCTTCTTAACGAAAAGCTTGTCCGTAACGACGTATACACTTCCATTCATATAGAGGAATATTCCTGCGAAGCGAGAAGCACCAAGCTCGGCGACGAGGAGATAACGAGAGAGATAAACAATGTCGGCGATGACGCCCTTAAGGATCTTAACGCCGAGGGTATAGTCCGCAAGGGTACGGAGGTACACGCGGGCGATATACTCGTAGGTAAGATAACTCCTAAGGGAGATACGGAGCTTACGCCCGAAGAGAGACTTCTTCGCGCGATATTCGGCGAGAAGGCGAGAGAGACGAGAGATACTTCGCTCCGTCTGCCTCACGGAGAGTCCGGTATAGTCGTTGACGTAAAGGTATTTTCGAGAGAGAATTCAGATGAGCTTTCTCCCGGAGTAAACAAGGTCGTAAGAGTATATATAGCTCAGAAGCGTAAGATATCCGTCGGAGACAAAATGGCGGGACGTCACGGAAACAAGGGTGTCGTTTCGAGAATATTGCCGCCCGAGGATATGCCGTTCCTTGCGGACGGAACTCCGCTTGATATAGTTCTTAACCCGCTGGGCGTTCCTTCCCGAATGAATATAGGTCAGGTGCTTGAGATGCACCTCGGTATATCCGCAAAGCGTCTCGGTTGGAAGGTCATGACGCCCGTATTCGACGGCGCTAAGGAGCAGGATATCTCCGAATGTATAATCCGTTCGGGACTTTACCGCGATCTGCTTCCCACCGACGATATCTACCGTGACATAAAGGACGCCTCCGACGTTGCTTCCACCAAGTATGTGTACAGGATAAGCAAGGAGTTTGATCCCGCGAGCGGTATAGCGAAGGTAGTAAAATACGAGGACGGTACGCCGATAGCCGCGTTCCTTACCGATGACGAAAGAAACGACACGGCTCTTCTTACGGAGCTTGCGGCAAGCGGTTGTCTTAAGACCCTCTGCGCCAAGGTCCTTTACAAGGAGATAGAAGACGAGACGACCGGAGAAAAGGCGATAGTAGAGCTTACCGATGAGGAGAAGCGTTCTCCGGAGTTCATCGCTCAGCTCAAAGCCGATCGCAAGCTTAAGCTTGCCGACGGTAAGTCCATTCTTTACGACGGAAGGACCGGTCAGCCCTTCGATCATGCGGCGACGGTCGGTATAATGTATTACCTCAAGCTCCACCACCTGGTCGACGATAAGATCCATGCCCGTGCTACCGGACCTTATGCGCTCGTAACTCAGCAGCCTCTCGGAGGTAAAGCTCAGTTCGGCGGACAGCGTTTCGGAGAAA
>CAZFQJ010000182.1:0-2193 GCA_964520875.1 uncultured Lachnospiraceae bacterium | reverse complement strand
GGCTTCTCTTATCGTGGAAAGCCTGTGTGCGACTATAAACGACGTTCTTCCGTTCATGAGCTTCGCAAACGCCGCCTGTATTCTCTGTTCGGTACGCGTATCGATAGAGGAGGTAGCCTCGTCGAGGATAAGCATGGGTGGTAAACATAGCATGACGCGAGTGATACAAAGAAGCTGCTTTTGACCTTGCGAAAGACTTCCGCCGTCTTCGCCTATGAGAGTATCATAACTGTTCGGTAAGCGTTTTATGAAGCTATGCGCGTGAGTTGCGCGAGCCGCGGCTTCAAGCTCCTCGTCGGTCGCGTCAGGTTTACCGATAAGCAGGTTCTCTTTTATAGTACCGCGTTTGAGCCATGTTTCCTGCAATACCATTCCGTATGCCGCGCGCATGCTCTTTCTCGTTATATTTCTTATGTCTTCGCTTTGTACCTTTCCGTTTTGATCGGTAAAGCCCATTCGTATTCCGCCATCGTTAACGTCGTAAAAGCGCATTATAAGGTTGATCAGCGTAGTTTTACCGCAACCGGTAGGACCTACTATCGCTATCCTTTTACCGCTTTCGACGTCAAGGTTGAGATCACGTATGAGCGGTCTTTCGGGAACATAAGAGAAGCTGACGCTATCGAGATACACGTTTCCGTTCGGCTCAGAGAGCACGAACGCGTCGGGCGAGTCTGGAATCTGCGGCTCTTCTTCGATAAGCTCAAATATACGCTCGGCACAGGCAAGCGAATTTTGAAATTCGGTTATAACTCCCGAGATCTCGTTAAACGGTTTCGTATATTGATTTACGTAGCTGAGAAGAGTGGCAAGATTACCTATCGTAACTCCGGCAAAAAACGCTCCGCTATTTCCGGATATGACCGAGAAAGCGCCAATGAGCGTGACCGCCGCGTAGACTATATTGTTAACGAAGCGGGTGCTTGGGTTTACGAGTGCGGAGTAGAATATCGCTTTGAGAGAACAATCGGCGAGACGCGCGTTTATTTCATCGAATTTTTCCTGTTTCGGTTCTTGTGCTCCGAAGGCGGCGATCACCTTTTGACCGGTTATCGATTCGTCTATAAACGCCGTTTGCTCGGCATTCGTCATGGCTCTAAAAGTGAACATCGCATGGGTCCTCTTAGCTATAAACGCCGCTATAAACATCGAAAGGGGAGTAAGCACCACGACTGCGACGGCAATAGAGGGGCTTATCGCTATCATGAAGGCAAGAGCTCCTATTATCGTCAGAACACCCGTGAAAAGCTGAGAAAATCCCATAAGAAGACCGTCTGCGAATTGATCTACGTCGGATATGACGCGGCTCACAGTTTCTCCCGTCGGGTGAGTATCTATATATCCGAGAGGCAGTATTTCGATCTTTGCAAACGCGTCCTTGCGTATGTCGCGCACAACGTTGTAGGTTATCTTATTGTTTATAACGTTCATGAGCCATTGAGAAACGCCGGCTATAACCACGCACACGGCGGCGCGAGTAAGCAGAGCGACGACCTTGGCAAGGTCTACCGAGTTACGTCCGAGCATAAGATCTATCGTATCGCCTATCAAAAGCGGTATATATAGCGAAAGGACAACGCTTACGGCTCCCAAAAGAAGAGAGAGGGCGAGTAGTATCCTGTATCCTTTTATATATTGCAGTATCTTCTTGAACGTACCCTTTGAAGCTTTGTTCTTATTCATTTACGTTAGCTCCTTTCGATACATTTTCGCTTGAGTTATTCGGCTTTTCGTCGGGAAATTGACAGTAGTATATCTCTTTGTAAACGTCACAGGTCTTTAAAAGCTCTTTAGGCGATCCGTAACCTACCGCTTCACCGTCTTCGAGCACCAAGACCTTGTCGGCGTTAAGCACGGACGAAGCCCTCTGAGAAACGATAAAGGTAGTAGGAGAATATTCAAGAGAAGAGATAGCTTGTCTTAATGCGGCGTCGGTCGCATAATCGAGTGCCGAAGCGCTATCGTCGAGTATCAGTATCTCGGGACGTCTTACCAAAGCTCTTGCTATCGTGAGTCTTTGCTTTTGTCCGCCTGAGAGATTCCTGCCGCCGGGTTCTATCATATAATCGAGAACACCGCGCTTTTGAGAAACGAAATCCCATGCCTGAGCGTCCTTAAGAGCGGCGACTATCTCTTCGTCGGTCGCGGATTCGTTTCCCATCTTCATGTTATCGCGTATCGTTCCCTTAAAGA
>CAZFQJ010000181.1:0-2194 GCA_964520875.1 uncultured Lachnospiraceae bacterium | reverse complement strand
AGCTCGGCAAATTCAGCTTCAAGCTCGGAGGCTTTTATGCCGTCCTCCTCGGAAAAATCTTCTTTTGCGTAAAGCGCGTCCTTTTCCTTCATTATATCGTACAGACGCGCGTTACCCATTATAACGGTATCAAGCACCGTGTATTCTTCAAAGGCAAAGTGATCCTGCTTTAGAACGGACATACGAACGGTATCCGGGATCACCACCTCGCCCGTTGCCGGCTCAAGCTCGCCGCAAAGCAGCTTGAAAAATGTTGATTTTCCCGCGCCGTTCGCTCCGATTATACCGTAGCAGTTACCGGGGGTAAACTTAAGATCGACGTTTTTGAACAGAGTCTGTCCGCCGAAGTGGAAGCTGAGATTGTTTACAGTTATCATTTCAGAAAAATACCTTTCGGAGTTATTTTTTATCGAAGAGAGAGTTGCCGTAGATGTCTATTCCGACAACGAGAGGAAATTTGTCGAATTCCATTTGCTTTACCGATTCGCATCCGAGCTCGTCGAAGGCTATCACATTACATTTTGTTATGCATTTGGCTGCGACGGCACCCGCACCGCCCATGGCGCAAAGATATATCGCGCCGTTTTTAAGCATAGACTCGCATACCTCGGGCTTTCTTCCGCCCTTGCCTATTGTGGCGGCAAGTCCCATGTCGAGAAGAATCGGCATGAAAGAGTCCATTCTCGTTGAGGTAGTGGGTCCGCAAGAGCCTATCACGGCGCCGGGCTTTGCGGGCGTGGGTCCGCAGTAGTATATTACCGCGTCCTTTATTTCAAACGGAAGCGGCTTGTTTTCTTTTATCAAACTCATTATTCGCTTATGTGCCGCGTCGCGAGCACAGTAGACGGTACCGGAAAGAAATATCTCGTCGCCGGCATGAAGATCTTTTGCAACGTCTCTTAATTCGGAGACGTTTATATATTTCGGTGAGTTCATTTATTACCGTAACCTCTCAAAGTTATTCAATGTTATCGTACCATATTATATCATATAGCCTTTGTTTTTGCAAGGAGTTTCGGGCATTTTTAAATATTTAACATTTGATTTCAAAAGGGTGTCGGAAAAGGGCGGATATAAATAAATTTTCCGTGTACCCGATTGTGACATTTTTTTCTTTTCGGCGGTGATATAATGTAGCTATCGATCTGTCAAAGGAGAGTTTGGGTTGCAACAGACAATATATGCAGACGTGTTGTTCGCTATCGATCTGAGTATGGATTTTCTGGCGCTCTACATAACGGCGTACTTATTGAAATTCAAGATCAAAAAACACCGTCTCGCTTTAGCCGGCGTAATCGGCGCATTATATTCCGTGATAAGTGTGGTGCTTCGGCGTGACAGTATTGTGCTTACCGCAGCGGTAGCCGCCGTAATGTGCCTTGCGGCATACGGAAAATGCGGTATCGATCGTTTTTTCGGGAGACTCGTTAGCTTTTTTGCCGTAAATATGCTGCTCGGCGGAGGCATGACCGCGATCTTTAATATATTTTCGAAAACGGAAGGAGTAAGGAAGGTAGTAATATATGGGAAGGTTCATGAGGTAAACGCCCAGATGCCGTTTGCTATGTACCTTTTCGGTTTTTCCTTAATCGCCTTGCTCACCTTCCTCTTCGGAAAGATATTTACCCAAAAAGGCGTTGCCAGGCACAGAGTACTTACAATTTGGTATAAAGGAAAAAGAAGCGTACACGACGTTATAGAGGATAGCGGTAATATGCTCTGCGAGCCTGTCAGCGGAGATCCGGTGGTGTTTCTTACCGAAAATGCCGTAAGACGAGCCTTCGGAGATGATATGCTGCCGTGTTTTGAGTCTCCGGACTGTAACGCTATGTCAGCCGAAAAAGGAAAAATGAGAATGGTGGTATACGAGACCGTCGGCGGACATGATATGAGCGTATGTATGAGGGCTGAAAAAGCCTATGTGGGAGATACGGAGTATCGTCTCTGGTTTGCGCTCGGAAGGGCGTTTACCGCAAACGGGAGCGACGGTATAATTCCGGCACTTGAGAAGGAAAAAAGCTTTTTCGGAGCTAAACGATATGAAAGGTGAGGTTTGATATCAATGCTTGGCGGAGGATTACTGAAGAGCTTGTTAAGAAAGCTCGGTCATGAAAAAAACGACGGTGGAGTGTTTTATATAAACGGTCCGGAAACGCTGCCGCCGCCTCTTTCAAAAGAGGAGGAAGCGAAGGCG
>CAZFQJ010000180.1:0-2195 GCA_964520875.1 uncultured Lachnospiraceae bacterium | reverse complement strand
GATGAAGGCGGTCGATAAATTCGACTACACAAAGGGATATAAATTTTCTACTTACGCTACGTGGTGGATACGCCAGGCAATAACGAGAGCTATCGCCGATCAGGCAAGAACGATAAGGATCCCCGTTCATATGGTGGAGACCATACACAAGGTATCGAGAGTATCGAGGCAGCTCCTTCAGGAAAACGGAAAGGAACCTACTGCGGAAGAGATATCGAAGGCTCTCGGTATGGCACCCGAAAAGGTGCGCGAGATAATGAAGATAGCGCAAGACCCGGTTTCCCTTGAAACGCCGATAGGCGAAGAGGAGGACAGTCACCTCGGAGATTTTATTCCGGACGACGATTCTCCCGCACCTTCCGAGGCGGCTTCACAGAGCATGCTCCGCGAGCAGCTTATAGAGGTGCTGAGAACGCTCACTCCGCGAGAAGAGCAGGTGCTTACCCTCAGATTCGGTCTTGAGGACGGAAGACCCCGTACTCTTGAAGAGGTCGGACGTGTGTTCAATATAACCAGAGAGCGTATACGTCAGATAGAGGCTAAGGCTCTTCGTAAGCTGCGTCACCCGAGCCGTTCGAAGAGGCTCAAGGATTACCTTGATTGATTTTAAGGATTTGTAAATTTTATAATTGGTGATCTTGAATAATAAACATCTGTTTAAATTGTGCACAAATTCTAATTTGATTGTTGTGTTGCACAAAATGAGCGCTATGGATTTGTTACGGATAAACAATTAAACGCGGAAATTGCGCTCGACGTTTTCGTAAATAAAATTCAAAAATAAAAATGTTTATTTAAAATCACTTGACACGGAGCGCTAAATATAGTAAAATATAGCGTAGCCATTAACCGAAATAGTTTTTTGCGGTGAAAATCAAACGGGAGGAAGATTTCCAAATGAAAAAAAGATTACTGTCACTCGTTTTGTGTGCGATAATGCTTTTCTCTATGTGCGTACTTTCCGCATGCAGCGAGGAGAAGGGACTTACCAATATAGGCGGAACGGTGACTACGGATTCAAACAACGATCCTATGACCATTTACATATACGGTATTAAAGAGCCGGGAACTACGGAAGCCGGTATAAGATTGGTCGAAGAGGAGCTTAATAAGATCTCCATAAAGAAGTATAACACAACGATAGATCTCCTTTTGTTTGACGAAGAGGAGTATGCCGCCGTTATATTCGCCAAGACCCAGGAAGCGATGTCCACATACAATACGAAGAAAAAGAGCGATACCACGGCGACCGATGAAGAAAAGTCTCTTCTCGTTGACGTAAGATATCCCGATACCGTAAGAGTTGCCGACGTTATGTCCAGCGATGTTTCGAACGCAACGCTCGATATATTCCTCGTATATACTCCCGAAGCGGATTCTAAGACGCTTGATCCGAATTCTCAATATTACAATCCGGCTCTTGCTACCGACGGAATGTATGATATCCTGTATCAGCAGAGAGCGCTTGCTCCGCTCGCTTCGCTCATAAAGAGCGGTACGTACGCCGGTCTCAAAAACGGTGCGTACAACGAAGCTATGAACGCGGTCCAGAGAGCTACCTATAAGACCATGGACGCGCTTTCCAAGACCATGGATACCTACGCTATCCCCAATAACTACATTTACGGCGGATATCAGTTCGTTCTGTTCAATAAGCACTATGTAGATCAGTTTACAAAACAGGAGGATAAGTCCGGACTTCTTACGGATTCCGCGCTTGAGACTCTCGCGGGCGAGATACAGGCAGCGCTTGATGCCGGTACGCTCATGGACGCTAACGGAGATCCCGCGGATATAAATGTTACCGCAACTTATTCTTCGTATGAGGAATTCGAAAAGGCGATGGGCGAAAAGGACGTAGCTATCGCGTATATCAATGCGGATAAGGCGACCGCGGACCTTTGCGCGCAGACCGGTAAGTTTGAGGTATATACGCGTAATGCGAACAGTGTTTCTTCGAAAGAGCTTTGTGAGTCTATGTTCTGCATAAGCCAGTCTACGCAGGACGTCAAGAGATGTCTTGATATACTTAATCTCATAAACTACAATGAGACGTTCAGAAACACCTTCCTTTACGGAGTTAAGAATACCCACTATACCCAGGATCGCAGCGGAGAGGTGGTTCTTCAGGCTCCCGTAAATAAGGGATACAGAATGAACATCAAATATACCGGAAATATGTTCATTTGCTACAC
>CAZFQJ010000179.1:0-2290 GCA_964520875.1 uncultured Lachnospiraceae bacterium | reverse complement strand
CAAGTGTTGCACTTGACATTATAACATGCCGTCCCCCTTCTCCCACAGGAGAAGGGGGACGTAAAGGTCAACCCTCTCACCCGCTCACGCGGGAGCTCTCCCATAGGGAGAGCCTTAAAAATACTTCGCTCAGGATGCACAGTCGGGAAAAGGCTTTTATTTCCCGTCATTTTGAAGCGGAATAAGCGTATATGGGCGACGACGTTTTGTTTTGGTCGGGGAGTTTATATTCAAGTCTTGAAAAATCCGAGCGGTATGCGTACATGATATGTCTTCCGTCGTTTTCGATGTTTGCGTCTCCGACGTAGTAGACATGGAGCTTTATCTCGGTCACGTCCTCGGTCGTTACGTTATCGAATATAAGATGACGGTACGTATAGCCCGAACGCGAGTCCTTCGTGTAGGAATAGTCAGTATAGACATTCCCGAGATTGTCCTTGAGCACGAAAACATAGGTTTCCTTTCCCTCGGTAGCCGCGGCGGCTCCGGGATAGTCGTTTTCAAGATATCTCGATACGCGGTTATTATAGCGGACCGTGAACTGCAGCTGACCTATTGACTTCGCGTATGTTATCATATCGACCGAGAACATGGAATCGTCGCTGAAGCTGTCGCTTGACAGTACGCGTTCTACTGTGAAAGCGTCCCCGAGCTCGGCATACGCGTTTTTCGCGGCCTTGTTCCACACCATGGTCTTCATGGACGACGGCGGCTTTGAGGAAAAGAGCCTTACGACCATGAGCGCGATGAGGAAAAAAACAAATCCTATGAAAAGCACGCGGAATACCTGAAACAGGACTCTTCTGTATTTCGGGACCTCCGGTCTCCACTGGTCGTCCTCTTTTCCGAATTCATCAAACATTTCGATGTAACTCCTTTATGTTCGGTGTCGGCGCGGTAGATTATGCCGTGCCATGATAATATTGTAACATAAATGAAATGAATATTCAAGTAATATTTTCAAATAAGCCTTGACTTTATATAAATTATTTGTTAATATTATATACGGAACTTTTTACCCACGTTCGGATAAAGAAAGGAAATACGAGACAATGGAATACCGTATATCAAATAAACTAAAGGATCTTAAGCCGTCCGCGATAAGAGAGATATTCAAAAGTCTTTCGGATCCTCAAATAATAGCGTTCGCGGCGGGAAATCCCGCGCCCGAATCCTTCCCCGCGGAATTTATAGCGGAGAAGTGCGCGGAGATATTAAAGAACGACCCCGTTACCGCGCTTCAGTACAGTATAACCGAGGGCTACCCGGCGCTTCGAAACGCAGTCAAGAAGAGACTTTCCGAGGCTTTCGGAATAGGCAAGAGCTTTGACGAGACGATAATAACCTCGGGCGGTCAGCAGGGCATAGAGCTTACCTGCAAGGTCATGTGCAACGAAGGAGACGTCGTTATCTCCGAAAACCCGAGCTTTATAGGTGCGCTCAATTCCTTCCGTTCCTGCGGAGCGAAGATAGTCGGCGTTGATATGGAGAGCGACGGTATCGATCTTAACGCGCTCGAAGCGGCTCTTAAGGCAAACCCTAACGCCAAGATCATATATACTATCCCCACGTTCCATAACCCCATGGGTATAACGACGTCGCTTGAAAAGCGCAAGGGTATGTACGCGCTCGCGAAAAAGTACAATGTTCTGATACTTGAGGATAACCCTTACGGCGAGCTTCGTTTTGCCGGCGAGGATATCCCCACGATAAAGAGTCTGGACGAGGACGGCATAGTCGTGTACAGCGGCTCGTACTCAAAGGTCCTCTCGTCCGGAATGAGGATAGGCTTCCTCTGCGCGCCCGCCGAGGTCATCACCAAGGTAGTGGTCGCAAAGCAGGTAGAGGACGTACATACGAATGTTCTTTGTCAAATGGTGTGCGAAAAATTCGTTACGAGCGACGCTTTCCTGCCTCACCTTGACAAGATACGCGCGCTCTATCGCCGCAAATGCTCGCTCATGCTTGACGCAATGGACGAATATTTCCCGAAGGAGATAGGTTATACGCGTCCAGAGGGAGGACTTTTCCTCTGGTGTACGCTTCCGAAGGGCAAGGATCTTAACGAATTCGTCCGCGTAGCGCTCGGAGAGAAGGTCGCGGTGGTTCCGGGAACGGCATTCAACTGCGACGTAGACGCGCCGTCGGATTCCTTCAGACTTAACTATTCAACGCCCTCCGACGAGCAGATCGAACGCGGTATAAAGATACTTTCTAAGCTCTTTTGACGAGGAAAAGCCGCGCGTAGGATAAAATCCGCGGCAAATAAAAAATAAAAACATTTCAGAGG
>CAZFQJ010000178.1:0-2297 GCA_964520875.1 uncultured Lachnospiraceae bacterium | reverse complement strand
GAGAGTCACCACAGACGCTGCCATTAAGACAAGAAGCCAGCCTATACAATCGCCGAACGCTCCGCTTGAACCTATATCCGAGTAGTATTTCGGCGAAAGGATCACCTTCCATTCTTTTGTTTGCAGAGTAGTAAGATCCTCAACATACAACTCCTTGAAGCGCTCGTACAGATCTTCCGCGTCAGTTCCTTCACCGTCGTAAAAAAGGTAATAAAGCTCATAGGTTGAGCCTACGGCTTTACCTTCAACATATTTCACCGCCTTCTTACTGCCGAGCGGAGCGGGAGGCGCCGTTTCGCCCTTTGAAGGTCCCTTGTAGCCTGATTTTTCAAGCTTCATCATGTAGTCGTACTGATTTTTATTCAGACCGGTAAGCGAGACGTGATAATTGTATTCCATGCCGGTAGCGGTTTTTTTGAGATACGCGGTATTGTTCGCCGTCATTACGACTATACCGAAAAGCATCTCGACTATAAATACCGCTATGTAAAAGCACAGATATTGCTTAAACTGATACGTTACTGTCCGAAACGATAATTTCAGGTTTCTTTTTAGATAACTAAGTACTTTTCCCACTGCTCTTCTCTTTCTTGATAAAGTTTTCAACGTCGTTAAAACGTCGTGATATACTGTATATATTATACTTTTTATGAATTCCTTTGTCAAGCGGACCGCGAAAATTGAAGCCCGTCGCTTTAACCGAAAAAAGAACGGGTTTCTCGTACAACCTGCACAATTGCCGTTCTTTAAGACGGAAACTCAAAATATTGCATTGACTTTTTTGTTTTTTTATGTTAGCATTATCTTAACCGTCTGTCCATACCGCGGCGAATCTTTTCAAGCGCCGATTTTTCTATCCTTGAGACATACGATCTCGATATACCGAGACGCGCGGATATCTCTCTTTGAGTCAGCGGCTCGTTATTGGCAAGTCCGTATCTGAGTATTATGACCTCACGTTCTCTTTCGTCAAGACATGTCTTAATTATTTTCGCCGCTCTTTCTCCGGATATTTTCAAATCAAGATCATCGGCTATCGTGTCGTCTACGCTTATCACGTCCATGTATGTGAGAGGGTTGCCTTCCTTATCGATATCTATCGTGTCGCTGAGCGACACCTCCATGGAAAGCTTTTTTCTTGAACGAAAATACATAAGTATTTCGTTCTGTATGCATTTTGAAGCGTAGGTCGCAAAGCGCGTGCCGTTCTTAAAATCAAAGGTATCGACCGCTTTTATCAAGCCTATGCTTCCGATAGAAGTAAGATCCTCCTGATTTTTACTTTGTGTGTAATACTTTTTGACTATATGAGCCACAAGTCTCAAATTGTGCTCTATGAGCTTCTTTCTTGCCTCCGGATCTCCATTAGACATCTTTATCATACATTCTTTTTCTTCTTCCGAAGAAAGCGGAGGCGGAAAGCTCCTGCTCTGTGTCACTCTCAAAAACAAAAAATGGATACGCATAAGTATCCCGTTTAAAAAATTCATATACTGTCTCCTTTTTTAAGATATCTGGTGCAGTATATGACGGAAAGGTTGACCAATATGTCTCAAAAAACAACTCCCGTTATTCCGGACAAAGACATTTTCGAAGGAATGGTATCTATCCGCGCCGTCTTTGACGCAAAAGAGCGCGGTGTATCGGAAAGAAAGATAGAACGTGTGCTCTTCTCTTCGGAGCGCGTAAAAGGTAACGGAAAGTTGCTCGGATTTTTAAAAGCCCGTTCGTTTGCCTACGGATATGATCTTGACATCGTGTCCGAAAACGAGATCGAACGTTATACGATCGGAAATTCACACGGCGGCGTTATCATGATATGCGAAAAACGCATATATCCGGATACCGTACCGTGTACTGAGAACGGATTCTGCGTACTGCTCGACGGAATAGAAGATCCGTACAATCTCGGATATGCCATTCGCTCCGTTTATGCCGCGGGAGCGGACTTTATACTTTTGCCTAAACGCAGTCCTCTCATATCCGCTGGTATAGTATGCCGTTCTTCGGCAGGCGCTTCGGAACTTGCTCACGTAGTATGCGGAGATATTGAAGAAAATATATTACGGCTTAAACAAAGCGGATACCGATTCGTTCTATCCGCAATGGACGCCCCCGCTCCCGCTCACCTTTCCGATCTTTCAAAGCCGCTCATACTTGCGATAGGCGGAGAAAAGCGAGGATTTTCCGGCTCCGTGACCGCTCTTGCCGACCTTAAGATAAGACTTGATTACGGTCGTGACTTCCCTATGGCGCTCTCCGCCGCTTCCGCCGCCGCGATACTCGCTTTTGAGGTG
>CAZFQJ010000177.1:0-2308 GCA_964520875.1 uncultured Lachnospiraceae bacterium | reverse complement strand
GAATTTTTCAGATTCGATCACGAGATGAACGAAGAAAAGCTTCCGGAGCTGAAAAGCGCGGTAGAATACGAGGAGAATTTACGCAAAAATATATTTCCGGATCTCAGGACCGCGTTCGTGCACGGACGTATGACGGGTAAGGAAAAAGACGAGATAATGCGTCGTTTTGCGGACGGGGAGACGGATATACTTGTATCTACCACGGTCATAGAGGTTGGGGTAAACGTTCCGAACGCTACGGTAATGGTCGTTGAGAACGCGGAACGCTTCGGACTTTCTCAGCTCCACCAGCTTCGCGGACGAGTGGGGCGCGGCTCGGATAAATCCTACTGTATCTTGGTTTCCGACGCTAAAGGCGAAAACGCGGTAAAGCGTCTCGGTATCATGCGCTCTGTTTCGGACGGATATAAGATAGCTCAGTACGATCTTGAAATGAGAGGCCCCGGCGATTTTATAACTATGGGCGCAAGGAGCGCAAGACAACACGGAAACGTTAATTTTGAAATGGCGGGACTTTGCACCGATACGCTCATGCTTGAAAAGGCGTTTTCTGCGGCGACCGAGATATTAAAGGACGATCCGGAGCTTGAAAAAGAAGAGAACAGAGGACTAAAAGCGGCGGTAGGTGAGCAAAGCGGAATTAATATAGCCTCTATAAGTTAATAAAAAAAGAGTGCTTATGGCACTCTTTTTTTATATTGTATTACTTATCCGATATAGCTGTATTTATAACGTCGGCAAGTGTTTTTCCGTCGAAAAAATCGTTTACCGTTCTGTAAAATTCGAGCCAAAGCGGGTAGGTGCGACAGTCGTTTGATCTTTCGCACGCTCCGGCTCCTTTCTGCAAACATGCTACCGGTGCGAGATCGCCTTCGGTGAGCCGAAGTATATCGCCTATCTTACATTCATTCGGTGCTTTTGCAAGATGGTATCCGCCGCCTTTTCCTTTTACTCCGTCTATTATTCCGTTTCTTGATAACACCGGAACGATCCTTTCGATGTATTTTAGCGAAATGCCCTGCCTTTTAGCGACATCTTTCATCGGAACGTATCCGCTTTCGGAATGTTCAGCAAGATCTATCAGAACGCGGAGCGCATATCTGCCTCTTGTCGATATCAACATTATGCTATTCCTCCGCCGCAAGCGATCGCTTCGGCGTATCGCACCGTCTCCATAGCGTCGCTTGCGTACTTATCCGCACCGATCTTGTCGGCATATTCTTTCGTAAGCACCGCTCCGCCGACGATCGTTTTGCACCACGGAGCTTGCTTTTTCAGTTGTCTTAAGGTCTCTTCCATTGCCGGCACGGTAGTCGTCATAAGGGCGCTTAGTCCGACGAGCGGAGCATGAAGCTCTATGACCGTAGTTACTATTTTTTCGGGCGGAACGTCCTTCCCGAGATCGACAACGTTAAAACCGTAGTTTTCAAGTAAGAGCTTAACTATGTTTTTACCGATATCGTGTATATCCCCGTGTACGGTCGCGATAACGATCGTCGATTTGCCGACAGATCCGACGCTTTCGGACATAGCTCCTTTTATAACCTCAAATGCGCTCTTTGCCGCTTCCGCGCTCATAAGGAGCTGTGGAAGATATACCGTCTTGTTTTCAAAGCCCTTTCCGACCGTATTGAGCGCCGGTATTATCTCCTCGTTTACTATACTAAGAGGAGGAAGCGATCCGAGAAGCTCCTTTGTAACGGAAGCCGCTTTGTCTCTGAAGCCTTTAACTATTGCGCGCTGAAGCTCTGACGAAAACTCTTCAACGGTCTTTTTCGAAGGCGTTTGTGCGGTAGATTCGCTTACCGTAAACGAGCTTGCAGCGGTTATGTATTCCGAGCAATTTTCATCAAGACCCTTGAGAGCCTTGTATGAATAATAAGTTTTTAGCATGTCCATAGAATACGGATTCATTATGGCTGCGGATAATCCGTTTTCGAGAGCAATGGCGAAAAATGCGGAATTTACGGCGTCTCGGTTCGGTAGACCGAATGAAATGTTAGAGACTCCGAGAGAGGTGTGACAACCGAGCTCGCTCTTAATGGTCTTAAGTGACTTGAGAGTCGAAAGAGCCGCGGTATTATCGGCGCTTATAGTCATTGCGAGAGTGTCGAAAACGATATCTTTTTTCGATATATCGTATTTTTTTGCCGTATCGAGTATCTTTTTCGCTATATTGACTCTTCCTTCGGCAGTGCTCGGAATGCCGCCTTCGTCAAGCGTGAGCGCGACGACCGTTCCGCCGTATTTTTTTACGAGCGGAAATACCGCTTCCATGCTTTCGGCTTTACCGTTTACGGAATTTATC
>CAZFQJ010000176.1:0-2358 GCA_964520875.1 uncultured Lachnospiraceae bacterium | reverse complement strand
CATAAGCTGAAAGCTTGAAAGCTCCGCCACCGTGATATCGTCATCGTCAAGTTTACCTATGAGCGTCGCAAGCGGAAGCCCTATATTTCCCGCCAAATGTACGTTTTTCCCGGAGGCTTTAAGTATCTCATACGTTAAATTTGCGGTCGTCGTTTTACCGTCGCTTCCCGTTATTCCGTATATCTTTCCCTTCGCTCTTTCAAAAAACAATTCCGTTTCCGAAGTAAGGCTCGCTCCGATAGCTAAAAGTCGGCTTATCCCTTCATCGGAAGGTCTTATTCCGGGTGAACGGAAAACGAAATCCGCCCTTATGTCTTCTCCGTATTTTAATATCCCGTATTTTTTGATCCTTCTGCTCTCCGCCCATTCTTCAAGCTCGTTTTTCGATATCCTTTTGTCTGTAAAGTACAGTTCCGCGCCCTCGTTACAAAGCGCCTCCGCCACCGCTTTATTGGAGCTTCCCATACCGTAAAGAACACACACGGTATCGGAAAAGCTCTTAGGTAAAATGTTTTTCAAAAAAACTCCGCTCCTTTCGACCATTGGGATAAGTTATCGAAAAATCAAAACGGACCGTTTCAAAAGTTTCCTTTTAACACGGTCCGTTTTTTGGTGCGAGTGAACTTGTAAGCCGGGTTCTGTGCCGATCATAAAAACCGACCGCAATTATCTATCTTGTCATTGTGTCGCCACAAAGCTCTGTGCCACCTGCGAAAAAACGTCGGGCAAACGCGGGATCGCTCCCTTTTCGCTTACGGTGTTGCTTCGGATAGGGTTTACAGTTGCGACCTCGTTACCGAGACGCCGGTGAGCTCTTACCTCGCCTTTCCATCCTTACCCGCCTTACGACGGGCGGTTTATTTCTGTTGCACTTTCCCGGAGGTCACCCTCGGCTGACGTTATCAGTTATCCTGCCCTGTGAAGCCCGGACTTTCCTCACGGTAATACCTTTCGGCATGATACCGCGCAATTGCGCCGTCCACTCACACTACTATTATACTCCAAAAAAGTATTTTTGTCAATGATCAATATTCGACTTCGCCTTCATAGACGAGATTTGTGTTACCGGTAAGATTTACGCCTTCGTCGGTATAGCTTACTATAAGGTCTCCGCCGCGTACCTTTACGGTTATATCCGTTCCCTTATCGCATTTGCCGGTCTCGCACGCTACCGCGACCGCCGCGCATGCTCCCGTTCCGCACGCCCAGGTCTCGCCGTTTCCTCTTTCCCAGAAACGCATCTTAAGCGTACCGCGATTCACGACTCTTACGAACTCCGTGTTTATCCTTTCGGGGAAGAGCTTATTATATTCGAAGAGCGGTCCTGTCTTTTCGACGTCTACCGCGTCTACCTTATCGCAGAATACCACGCAATGGGGATTTCCGACCGAAACGCAGCTGATATTATAGTTCTGTCCGCCTATCTCGACCTCGCGTTCTATAACGCTATCTCCGTCAAGCGCCACGGGTATCGCCTCGGGAGAAAATTCAACCTTACCCATTTGTACGGACACAGATGTAACCTCTCCGTTTGAAAGGTAGACCTTTATCTCCTTCACGCCGCTCGCGGTCTCGATACGCATATCTTCTTTTCTTACTATGTCTTTATCGTAAAGATACTTCGCAACGCAACGTATGCAGTTACCCGCCATACGTCCCTCTGTTCCGTCTATATTGAACACGCGCATCTTCGCGTCGGCTATATCTGACTTTTCGATAAGGACTATTCCGTCTCCGCCTATACCGTAATGTCTGTCGGCGTACATCAGAGCCAGAGACTCGGGGCAGGTTATCTCGCCCGTAAAGTTCTCGAACAGTATATAGTCGTTTCCGCTTCCCTGCATCTTTGCAAAATGCAGACGCTTTTTCTCCGTTCTCATGTTGTTTATATCAACAAGCTCCGTATTGTGCTCCGTATATCTGGAAGCTATTATATCGGCAAGCGCGTTCGCGGTATCAAGCGACGTTATGCATACAACGCCGAGCTGGGTCGCACGGCGGTGAAGTCTTATGAAGTCCTCTATCGATTTCTTCTGACCTATACCGGTATAGACTATATAATTGAGCTTTCCGCTCTCAAGCAGATCCATTATCTCATTGGTCTTTGAGAGATTCCTTACGACATCCACATCTATGCCGAGAGAGGCTATCTCTCTTGCGGTTCCTCTCGTGGCGTATATCTTCATTCCCAGCTCGTCAAGCTTCTTTGCGAGCTTTACTATCTCGAACTTATCCTGGTCGGATACAGTTATAAATACGCCCTTTGCGGCGGTATCGGAATGGTCGTAGAGCTTATAACCGGCGGATATCATTCCCTTAAATACCGCTTCGTTAAGAGATTTACCTATTCCGAGGACC
>CAZFQJ010000175.1:0-2403 GCA_964520875.1 uncultured Lachnospiraceae bacterium | reverse complement strand
GGCGGGCGATAACATCGGAGCTCTTCTCCGTGGTATCCAGAAGAACGAGATCGAAAGAGGACAGGTCCTCTGTAAAGTCGGATCCGTTCATCCTTATGCTAAGTTCAAGGGACAGGTTTACGTTCTTACCGAGAAGGAAGGCGGACGTAAGAAGCCCTTCTTCACCGGTTACAGACCTCAGTTCTACTTCAGAACCACCGACGTTACCGGAAACATCAAGCTTCCCGATGACGTTGAGATGTGCAAGCCCGGCGATAACGTAGTTATGGACGTTGAGCTCATTACTCCTATCGCTATGGAAGTCGGACTTCGTTTCGCTATCCGTGAGGGCGGCAGAACGGTTGGATCCGGCGTTGTTACCGCTGTTTCCGACTAATTAATTAAAAGTCAAAATAGTTTCTTAACTGCATATAATGTCAATGCGGTACCGTTTGTAATGTTTTACCGCGGAAAAGGCGTTTTTCGAAAGCTTTTGTATCGGGCTGACGGGAGGTATGATGAAGAACGAGGTTGAGTCGACGCTTCCTCCGACCGATTTATACCGAAACGAAGGCTTGGTGCTACGATCGTCGAATAAGACGCCGACAAAACACGAAAAACGGTTATCGCTTTGACCGGCAGAAAAGGATCAAAACAGAAATCCCCCGGCGGAGCAAGTTCTCCTCGGGGGATATTTGTTAGATCAAAATAAAGATGTTTTTCAGGGGTTGGTGAGATTCCACATCGGCGGTGAAAGTCCGCGAGCGCGTGATACACGTGCCGAACAGGTGAAAATCCTGTACCGACGGTAAAGTCCGGATGAGAGAAAACGAGCTTTGGCGCAAAGTACAAGGTCGCATATTCCCTCCGAAATGTCAAACGATGTTACATAAGGAATTTTTATTTGTATAACCTGCTCATACCTTGAAATGCATGCAAGATATATCCGCAACTTTGTTTTGCGGTCGCTTAAAGCGGAGGATCTGTTAACTCGGTATGGATAATAAAAAAAAGACCTTTGACGCCTCAAGGCTCGGCGTTATGGCGATGTTCGTCGCCATATCTTACGTAGCCGTCTGTATCTTTCACATAAAAGTCTCGTTTCTTACATTTGATATCAAGGACGCCCTGATAGCCGTTGCCGGCATGCTCTACGGTCCGCTTTCGGCGATAACCATATCGGTAACGGTGGCGCTCATAGAAATGTTTACTATAAGCGAAACGCAGCTCTACGGTCTTATAATGAACATTCTTTCTTCGGTGGCTTTTACGGCGACGGCGTCGCTCATATATAAATACAAAAGAAATCTTTTCGGCGCTGTCCTCGGTCTCGTAAGCGGCGTAATGACCGTTACCGCGGTAATGATGGCGTTCAATCTTCTCGTTACTCCGTTCTATATGGGAGTTACGATCGGAGAGGTGGCAAAGCTGATACCGACTCTTTTGCTTCCTTTCAATTTTATAAAATCGCTCATGAACGCGTCGCTCGTCATGATGATATATAAACCGATAGTTACCGCGCTTCGCCGCGCAGGCGCTATAAAAGGCGCAAAGGCGGGAACGGAAAGCTATAAATTCGATCGAAGGAGCGTGTTCGTTACGCTCATATCGATCTTTATAATGGCGGCAAGCCTTGTGATATTCTTTTTCATCATGGGCGCTAAAGCTGAATGGTGGATATAACGGTTAAAGGATACGGCGCCAAAAAAACAGTTTAAAATGTCGCCAAGCGGCGACGGAAGGCAGGATCCGATGAACGAATTATTCAAACGTTTGATAGTTTTTTTCTTATCTATGGTCCCGGTAGTCGAGCTTAGAGGCGCGATCCCTTTCGGGTTTGCGTTCGGGCTTCCGATATGGGAGACGCTTCTACTGAGTCTCAGCGGAAATATAGTCATAATTCCGTTCGTTATCATTCTTTTTAACAAGATACTTCATCTTATGCGTAAATTGAAGCCGACTGCCAAGATAGCCGACTGGCTTGAAGGACGGGTTGTAAAAAATTCGAGGAAGATAGAGAACTGGGTTTTTGTCGGACTTATGTTCTTCGTTGCCGTTCCGCTTCCCGGAACGGGAGCGTGGACCGCGTCCATGGTCGCGGGTCTTATGCAGATGAAGGCGCGTAAGGCGACCGTGCCGATAGCGATAGGCGTCGTTATCGCCGCGGCGATAGTCACGGGAGTGACATACGGAGTAATAAAGATAGTCGCCTGAATTCGGCTGATCGCTTTTTTTGTCAAAGCGTCGGTAAATATCGAAAAAGCTATTGATTTTTTAACGTATTTATGATACAATACCTTTATAGTATTGTAAGGCGTATGGCTGCCGTTATATAACGGAGCCGTACTTAATCTTCGTCGGTATCACCGGCGGTCTTATCAAGAGTGGCGGAGGGACAGGCCCTGTGAAGCCCGGCAACCTGCT
>CAZFQJ010000174.1:0-2414 GCA_964520875.1 uncultured Lachnospiraceae bacterium | reverse complement strand
ACCTTCTCCTCGTTCGAATACGGACGTATGGAGTATATGCCGGGAAGATCAACGACGGAGATATCCTTCACCGAACGGATATTTCCGACCTTTTGGTCAACTGTTACGCCGGGAAAGTTTCCGACATGCTGATTTGAACCCGTAAGCTGATTGAAGAGCGTGGTCTTGCCGCAGTTCTGATTGCCGACAAGGGCTAAGGTTGTGTTCATCGGGCTTGATTCTCCGTAAATTCTATTTCGATCTTCTTTGCGTCGTCAAGACGTATGGTGAGCGAATAACCGCGTATGAAAAGCTCTATCGGGTCTCCCATAGGAGCTATCTTGATTATTTTTACTTCGGTCTTGGGGATAAGCCCCATGTCGAGAAGCCTGAGCCTGAGCGCGCCTTCTCCGCCGACCGATATTATTTTTGCGGTCTTTCCTATCGGAAGCCTGTCGAGCGTCATAACGGTCAATTCCTTCCTTTTGATCATGTTCGATAATGCTTATTAATTTTAGCATTATTTTATCCGTTTGTCAATGATATGTTATAAAAAAACGTGCGCTTTATAAACAAAAACGCACGTTTTTCATTTTGATCACTAATCTTTTTTCGCAAATTCGAGTATGAGGGCGTCAAGTCCGGCTTCCGCCGCGCCTATCAGAGATTCGTATTTTGAATTGAATTTCGGATTTCCCGTCTTTCCTTCGCTCATTATCGAGCTGAATATGGAGCCTATGCCTCCGCAGGAAGAACCGTATTCGTAGAGGAAGTTTGTCTTAAGAGTCGATTTTACCGTTTTGTGATTTCCGGCGATTATGTCTATCATCTGGGTGGCATAGTCGTCGCGGACGTATGCGGTCTGGAGCGCGGATTCATAAAACGCAAGAGAGACGCTGCGGTATGCCTCCGACGCCATTGCTTCTATAACGGCGCTCACCGTGTCCATTGCGCGGTTGTAACTGACCGTATTCGGAATAGCGACGAGCGTCGAGCCGTTTGCCATGAAGCTTATGTATTCGTCCTGCTCTTTATCCCACTTCGGATAGGGAAGTATTCCGAAATCGCTCTGCATTGCGCGCATGATCGGGCTGAGACATGCTGAAAGAGTTCCGAAGCTGAACATGACTTTATTGTTTGCAAAATCCGATTCGTGTCCCACTTCTTGACCTACCATGTTCGGATAGAAGAGCCACGCGCCTTCGTTATTGTATATGAAGTTATATAGCTTGTTCGTGAAATCTATCGAACGCTGATTGTTTATGGTTATCTTCGGGAATCCTCGCGAGTCACGGGAATAATATTCGACGTCGCAACCGGCGGCAAAGTAGTGTATCGGTTCTGCGTGCCTGAAAAGAGAAAATCCGTGTATCTCGCGAAGCTCGTCGCCCTCGTAGAAATGAGCGTCCTTTGTGAGTGTGTAGAGATACTCAAACGTCCAGTCGCCGTTAAGAACGACCTCGTAAAGCTCGTCTTTGTCGCTTCCCGGACGAAGATACTGAGCGTACAGGTCCTTGTTGTAGTATATCGCGCCGGCGTTTGAAAGACTTCCGATGAGAATATCTCCGTAAAGGAAACGGTAATGATAATCGTCCGCGGAAAGCTCCATTATCGCGTCGGTATACCACCAGCGTTCCTCTATGTCGATGTACATGGATTCGTTCAGATCGTGAAAGTTCGTGTAGAGCTTGTTCTGGATAACGCAGTTGTTGGAGGAGGTGACTATATCGTAAGTACTGTCGCGCGTGTTGAATATCTTCGCAAGAACCGCGGTGTAATCTTCCCAGTAGGTCGTTCCGGAATGTAAGAATACGAGATCGCAGTTCAGACGGTCCTCGACTCTTAAGTTTCTTTCGTATATCTTAGTGTAAACTATGTCGTTCGTTTCTCCGTCTCCGATGACTACTTCCTCAATGTGACCGGGGTAGATGATATTTATCTTTTCGCCCTTAAGAGAGTAACCGTCGGGATTGAGCGTGTAGACCAGGTCTGCCGCCGTCTCGCGCGTGAGATCGTCGTATTCGTATTGTCCCCAGTCGCCCTCGTCGTCCTTTCCGCCGTTGTCGGCGCAGGAAGCAAGTACCGGTAACACCATACAAAAACAGAGCAGAAGTAAAATGAGTTTCGTTTTTTTCATGTATGCAGGTTCCTTTCGCATATTCTTATGTAGGTATTATATCATATAAAATGCACCGAAATCAAGCGTATAACGCCATTTATTCGGAATTTCGTACAAATAACCAAAAAAAAAAAACAAATTTGTGCAATTGGCACAAATCCACCCTGTCATCCTGAGCGAGCGAAGCGAGGTGGGAGCTCTTTAGCCTTCTCCCACAGGAGAAGGCTTACCGTTCTTCTGCCGAAGAACGCTTATAGTTATCTGTCATCCTGAGCGAAGCCGAAGGGCGATGCGAAGCATCGGGATCTGCATTGAT
>CAZFQJ010000173.1:0-2418 GCA_964520875.1 uncultured Lachnospiraceae bacterium | reverse complement strand
CTCAAATGCCCAAGGACTTTTGTCCCTTCTGCCCGAAGTTCGGAAAAGTACCGGATTACGACGTTCTCGCATATGATAACGACTTTCCGGCTCTTTCGCAAACTCCTCCGAAAATGGACTATCCGTTTACCGAGTCAGGAGCCGAGCTTTATAAGGTAGCTCCTTCGCACGGAAAATGCGAGGTCATTCTCTACTCTCCCGATCACACGGGTTCTCTCTGCCTCCTTCCGAGAGACCATATAACTAAGCTCGTGCGTCTTTGGAAGGAACGCTTCGCTTCAATGGAGAGCGATCCGAAGATAAAGTACGTGTTTCCGTTCGAAAACCGCGGAGACAAGGTCGGAACAACAATGCCGCACCCTCACGGTCAGATGTACGGTTTCTCTGTAATGCCCAAAAAGATAGAGCTTGAATTGAATAGCGCCAAAAAGTACAAGGATAAACACGGTAAATGTCTCTTCTGCTCTATAAACGAAGAGGAAAAGAGCTTCGGCGAGCGAGTAGTATACGAAAACGACAGTTTCATAGCTTATGTTCCTTTCTTTGCGGATTACGCTTACGGCGTTTACATAGCTTCCAAGGCTCATTTTGCAAAAATGACGGAATTCGGAGAAAAAGAAGATGCCGATCTTGCGGACATAATAAAGGTCGTGACCGGAGCTTACGACGAGCTTTTCGATTATAAGTTCCCTTACATGATGTGCATGCATAACGCTCCCGTAAACTCCGAGGAGGAATATCCGGAAAACGCGGAATATTTCCATTTCCATATAGAGTTTTATCCTCCCATGCGATCTGCCGAAAAGCAACAGTTCATGGCTTCGTCGGAGACCGGTATATGGGCGCATTGCAATCCCACCGCTCCCGAGGAAAAAGCAGGCGAGATCAGACTTGCCGTACAGAAGTTCCTCGCCTCGGGAAAATAATATTCAAGAAAGGTTGATAAATACATGTCAGTAACTACCGCTAAATTCGGTACGCTTTCCTGCGGAAAGGACGTTACCGCTTACACCATGTCCGCATCTTGCGGAATAAGCGTTACCATACTCGATCTCGGCGGAATAATCCAATCTATCATGGTTCCGGACAAAAACGGAAACGTAAAGGACGTAGTCTGCGGCTACGATACGCCGAGCGAATATCTTTCAAACGACGGTTATCAGGGTGCGCTCATAGGAAGATACGCCAACCGTATAGAAAACGGCACGTTTACTCTAAACGGTAAAACCTATACTCTTCCCAAGAACGAAAAAGGACTTACCACGCTTCACGGAGGAGATTCCGGTTTTGACAAAAAATTCTGGAACGTTGAAGTCGGAAAATGCAAATGCGGAGCAGATAAGCTCGTGCTCACCTACACTTCCGCGGACGGCGAAGAAGGCTTTCCCGGAAAAGTAGACGTAAAGGTCGTTTATCGTCTTACGGACGACGGAGAGTTTGCCATACGTTATTTTGCCGAGCCGGATGCCGAAACGCCCATAGCTATGACAAATCACGCTTATTTCAACCTTGCGGGATATGATACTCAGAGCGTCCTCGATCAGGAGCTTACGCTCAACTGCGACAGTATAGTCGCCGTAAACGATACTCTC
Organism: uncultured Lachnospiraceae bacterium; assembly: GCA_964520875.1. Classification (GTDB taxonomy): domain Bacteria; phylum Bacillota; class Clostridia; order Oscillospirales; family CAG-272; genus SIG673. Next base: position 826 of record CAZFQJ010000173.1, on the reverse strand, counting down.
ATTCCCACGGAAGTAAGAAGCGTTAGCGGAACTCCGTTCGATTTCCGTACCGCCAAAAAGATCGGTAAAGATATTTCGGATATGAGCGACGACCAGATAGCGACGGCGGGAGGCTACGACCAGACATTCGTTATCGCTACCGATAAAAAGATCGTTTGGAATCACGGACTTGAGCTTGCCGAGACCGCGATACTTTTCGACCCCGAGAGCGGCAGAAAGCTTACGGTATACACCGACGCCCCCGGTATACAGGTCTATTCCGGCAACTTCCTCGGAAGCAATATATTCAAGGGTAATGTACATTCGAAAAAACACGGCGCGGTATGCCTTGAGACCGGATTTTATCCGAATACTCCCAATCGTCCCGACTTCCCTTCTTGCATATTCTCTCCTCAAAAGCCGTATGAATGTACCGCGGTATTTAAATTTGAGTTTTGACCTTTTTAGTTAATAAGATCTAATAAAAGAGAGCAACACGGAATTTACTTCCGCATTGCTCTTTTCTTTTTATTTGTTAGTTATTCGCCGGTGTAGTTGTATGTTATGGTATAGTTTCCTGTATAAGAATCCCAATAGGTGCCCTTTGATATAGCGGACCACTCTACTTCTGTACCACGGTATTTTATTTCTTTAAGTCCCAAACAACCGGAGAACGCGAAAGAATCTATACTCGTTACACCATTACCTATCGTTACACTCGTAAGTCCTGTGCAACCATAAAACGCACCCGTTCAAAACCTCAATAGAACACCTAAAAAAGGATTTATTAAGAATTAAGTATCCTCCAAAATTATCGCCTTGCGTTTGTGTCGTTGTATCACAGATA
>CAZFQJ010000172.1:0-2423 GCA_964520875.1 uncultured Lachnospiraceae bacterium | reverse complement strand
CCCGAGCTTACGGGCGAGGTACTGAACGTTATCCGCGGTCTTAAATCCAAGGACAGTACGATGATAGTCGTCACGCACGAAATGGAATTTGCCCGCAACGTAGCGGACAAGGTAATATTCATGGCTAACGGCGTCATCGAAGAAAGCGGAACGCCGGACGAGGTTTTCGGTTCCCCGAAAAGTCCGATATTACGGGCATTTCTCGGAAAAACAAAATTCTGATATATACGCAAAAACGAGCCGATCAAATATCGGCTCGTTTTTGTTTTCTTAAAAATTCCGTAATGTATTCGATAGCTTCATCGATCCCCGAAGTGTCGATATCGTTACTTTTCGACATTTCAATGCCTTTTTTCTTTGCCCGCAACAACCTTTCAAGCTTTTGTGCGTACTTAATGTCGAAAACGTTTTCCGCGTTCGGGGTCGCGCCGAGGAGCACATATCCTATATCGGGCTTTGTTACTACGCCGGTATATCTCGCGCAGAGAACCGCATATACCCGACCGTCAGCCTCCGTTTTTATCTCTTCTTCGGTTTCAAAGCCGTTTTCGGCAAGGAATATCCTAAGCTCCTCCGCTCGGCTCATCGGTTGAAGTATAAACCGCAAGCCTTCATTCTTTAAGCGTGCGTCGCTTGACAATATGTGCGCGATAAGCTCGCCGCCCATTCCGGCTATTATGACATCGGTAACGCCGTCAAGGTCCGCGCCGAGCGTACCGTCGGCGCAAAAAGCCTTCACCTTGTCGCTTATTCCGTTCTTTTTTACATTTGATATCCCTTTTTCAAGCGATGGCAGGCTTATATCGGTAATGACCGCACCCGCGCACCTTCCGCTGAGTATCAGCTCGATCGGAATGAACGCGTGATCCGTACCCACGTCGCACACCGTTCCGCCTTCTCTTACAAACGAAGCGATAGCTCTCATTCTGTTATCTTTCAGCATTTCCCGTCTCCGAATAAACGCAAACGGGCGCTCCCGAAATCGGAAGCGTCCGTTTTTCAGCACGATCGATCACTCGCCTATCGCTTTGTTGAGCTTTGCCACAAGAGCGGCGGCGTCAGTTCCGTGTACCTCGCAAGCCTCCTCTACCGTCTCGCCTCTTGAGCAGGGGCAGGTAAGGCAATGCATACCTATCTCAAGGAAGAGAGGCTCGGTCTCCGGGTGACTGTCAAGTATATCGCCTATTATAGTTTCTTTTGTTATCTTCATTTTCTTTGTCCTTTCTTTTACATGATACGCAATACACTTTATATTATACCGAAAAACTAACGGTTGTCAAGAGAAAACCGAATTTATTTACGAACTTGTCCATATGTTTACAAATATTTTGTTGATATTTCATGTTTAGATGATATAATTTAACTATATATTACACACGCGCGAATCGTTCTTTCGAAAGGACATTTTTTTGATGAAAAAACATTTAAAAACCATTATTTCGATACTTTTGCTCGCTTGTTTTTCGGCGTCTCTTCTTGCGTCCTGCACAATAAAAAGGGGGTATGAAGATTCTCCCGAAAACATGCGTCCGATAACCGACGGAAGCGACGGTGCGGTCGTATACGTACCGATCGACTGGACGGTCGATACATCGACGGGAGTCCCCACCGCTTACTATTCGAACAAGGATTATACCATGATAACGCTGACGACCGTTCCGAAGGAAAAGGTCGGCGGTCTTTCACCGCTCCAATATTACGAAAGCAATCTCGACGATCTTGCGTCGGAGCTTCCGGAATTTGAGATAGTGAAAAAATCGGACGGAACAAAGAATTACGAAAGCGGCATGATAGGCGGAAGGACGTGCTACACGTTTGAGTTCACCGCGAAGATCACCGAAACGACTCATAAATTCAGCCAGACCGTAGTCGATTCTCCCAAAAACGGAAATATCTTTATTTTAACATACAGCGCGCATACCGAAGTGTACGATTCCCACTATTCGGCTCTTACATCGGCAAAGGAAAATTTCAAATTCGTTGACGAACCGATAAAAATGGTGGATAAGACCGAGATCACTCTGCCTTCCGCCGACGGTATAGACGTACCGGAAGGATTTACGCTTATCTCCAATACCGAAACGGACTATCTCCTGTTCATTCCCGAGGATTGGGAAGCAAGGATCGTTACCGGAATGACCGCCGCAAATTCAAAAGCAAACGAGTCCGTGTCCGTAAACGCTATGTCGTTCAATTCGGATTTTACTCAGCTTGAGGACTTCTGGGACGGATACAAAGCCGATCTTTCGGTCACGTTTTCTTCGTTTTCTCCTTCGGACCCGGAATACACCGTAGTTACGGTAGACGGCTACAAGGCGCATAAATACACATACACGATAGTCAACAAGGGTAATGAATACAGTTACGAGCAATACGCGGTAATGAAAAACGGCTACGTATATCTGATAACGTTCTGCTGCAGA
>CAZFQJ010000171.1:0-2432 GCA_964520875.1 uncultured Lachnospiraceae bacterium | reverse complement strand
GGCGTAGCTCAGAAGATCGTATACGAAGCTTTTGAGATAGTAGAAGCCAAGACCGGTAAGGGTGCCATAGAGGCATTCAACGAAGCGCTTGAAAACGTAATGCCCAAGCTTGAGGTAAAGGCAAGACGTGTAGGCGGTTCTACTTATCAGGTTCCTATGGAGGTCCGCGAAGAAAGAAGACTCACACTTGGACTGCGTTGGATGCGTACGTATTCCAGAACGCGTAGCGAAAAGTCCATGGCTGAAAAGCTCGCCGGTGAGATCGTGGACGCAATGAACAGCACAGGCGGTGCGTTCAAGAAAAAAGAAGAGACACACAGAATGGCAGAAGCCAACAAGGCTTTCGCGCATTACAGATATTAATTTTTAGCGTACACCAAACTGTTTCGGTTTGATGTGCCGGAGGATTTTGAACTATGAAACCCAGAGAATATTCACTTGAACACACAAGAAATATCGGTATCATGGCACACATCGATGCCGGTAAGACTACTACCACCGAAAGAATACTTTTCTACACCGGTAAGAAGCACAAGCTCGGTGAAACTCATGACGGTTCTGCGACGATGGACTGGATGGCTCAGGAGGCTGAAAGAGGTATAACGATCACCTCCGCCGCGACTACTTGCTACTGGTCCGGCTCCGCCGATCAGTATGCCGGTCACAGGATCAATATAATTGATACCCCCGGTCACGTCGACTTTACCGTTGAGGTTGAGCGTTCTCTTCGTGTTTTGGACGGTTCCGTAACCGTTTTCTGCGCGAAGGGCGGTGTTGAACCGCAGTCTGAGACCGTTTGGCGTCAGGCTAACAAATACAAGGTCCCCAGAATGGCTTATGTAAATAAGATGGACATTATGGGCGCCGACTTTTACAGAGTTATTGACATGATGGAGAAGAGACTCGGTTGCCATCCCGTACCGATCCAGCTTCCCATCGGAGCCGAATCCAGCTTCAAGGGTATTATAGACCTTATGAAGATGGAGGCTGACGTTTACTATGATGACCTCGGTAAGGATATGCGCGTTGAGCCTATCCCGGAAGATATGCTTGATAAGGCAAAGCAGTATCACGAGAAGATGGTCGAAGATATCTGTGCGACCGACGACGAGCTTATGATGAAGTATCTTGACGGCGAGGAGCCCACTATCGATGAGCTCAAAGCCGCACTTCGTAAGGCTTGTATAGACAACGTTCTTGTTCCCGTTGTATGCGGATCTTCTTACAAGAACAAGGGCGTACAGAAGATGCTCGACGCAGTTATCGATTTCATGCCTTCTCCGCTCGATATTCCTCCGATAAAGGGAACCAATCCCGATACCGGCGAAGATTGTGAGAGAAAAGCCGACGATAAAGAACCCTTCTCCGCGCTTGCATTCAAGATAATGAACGACCCTATGGGCGGAGGAGCTCTCTGCTACTTCCGTGTTTATTCCGGTAAGGTAGAGACCGGTATGGAGGTCTATAATGCCACTAAGGGCAAGTACGAACGTTTCGGACGTATAATTCTCATGAACGCGAACGACCGCGAAAACATCGACGGATGCTATACCGGAGATATAGCTGCGGTCTCGGGTCTTAAAGATACCACGACAGGCGACACGCTTTGCTTCGATGATAACCCCGTAATCCTCGAGTCTATGGAGTTCCCGGATCCTGTTATCCGCGAAGCCATTGAACCCAAGACCAAGGGCGACCAGGAGAAGCTCGGCATAGCTCTTTCCAAGCTTGCAAAGGAGGACCCCACCTTCAAGGCTTACACCGATGAAGAAACGGGTCAGACCATTATCGCGGGTATGGGTGAGCTTCACCTTGACATTATCGTAGACCGTCTTAAGAGAGAATTTAAGGTAGAAGCGAACGTAGGTAAACCTCAGGTTGCGTACAAAGAAGGTATTCGCCGCGCAGCAAGTGCGGATACTAAGTACGCAAAGCAGACCGGTGGACACGGTATGTACGGTCACGCTAAGATCACCATTGAGCCTAACGAGGCGGGCAAGGGTTACGAATTCATCGACGAGGTCGTCGGCGGAGAAGTACCGAAGGAATACATTCCCGCTATCGATAACGGTATCAGAAGCGCTATGCAGAACGGTATCCTCGCGGGATACAATGTCGTTGACGTTAAGGTAACGCTTACGGGCGGCTCCTACCACGACGTCGACTCTAACGAAATGGCGTTCAAGATAGCCGGTTCTATGGCATTCAAGGAAGCTATGGCTAAAGCCGACCCCGTTCTTACAGAGCCTATAATGAAGGTCGTTGTTACCGCTCCTAAGGAGTATATGGGTAACATCACCGGAACGATAAGCTCGCGTCGCGGAACAATCATGTCCAGCGAAGAAGAATTCGGTATGATAGTCGTACACGCAGATGTTCCGCTTTCCGAGATGTTCGGATATGCGACAGAGCTTCGTTCCTCTACTCAGGGC
>CAZFQJ010000170.1:0-2505 GCA_964520875.1 uncultured Lachnospiraceae bacterium | reverse complement strand
TTTCTTTTTCTTTGCTTCGTTTCTTTTTCTTTCTTTTTAAAGAAGGAAAAAGAAATGAAAAGAGCCCCCGTTTGTATAAAACGTCAATTATGCCCTCTCAAATTCGTCTAAAATGCGTTATTTACAAATAATCTTATTTATGATATAATTTTTATAATAGCGTATTTTCGCATACACCGAAAGGAATATTTTTATGAACATGACCGAAAACACAGAAAAAGCAACCAAAACGTCTAACGCCGCATTTGATATAGCCGCGTCCCTTCTCGCCGAAATAGAAAAAGTGGTAATAGGTAAACACAGAGAAGCCACAATGCTCCTGACCGCATTGCTTTCCGGCGGTCACGTGCTGATCGAAGACGTTCCCGGAGTCGGTAAGACCACGCTTGCGGCAGCGGTCGCCAAAGCCGCCGGACTTGACTTTAAGCGCGCGCAGTTCACCCCGGACGTCATGGCGTCGGATATAACCGGATTTAATATGTATAACAGAAAGACAGAAAGATTCGAATTCAGAGAAGGTCTGGCAATGACCAATATCATGCTCGCGGACGAGATCAACCGCGCTTCTCCGAAAACACAGTCCGCGCTTCTCGAAGCAATGGAAGAGCACCGCGTGACCGTTGACGGCGTAACATACGATATGCCTCAGCCCTTCATGGTAATAGCTACTCAGAACCCGACCGGCTTTGTCGGAACTTATCCGCTTCCCGAGGCTCAGCTCGACCGTTTCGCCATAAGACTTTCCATGGGATATCCGAGCTTTACCGAAGAGGTCGCCATAATCTCAGACCGTCGCGACGTAAACCCCGCGGAAAAGATACAAGCCGTAACCGACGTAAACGCGATACAACGCATACGCGGAGAAGTAAAAAAGGTACATATAGAGCCGGCGGTGTGCAACTATATAGTCTCTCTCGTTACCGCAACAAGAGATAATCCCTACCTTGCGCTCGGAGCGAGCCCGCGTGCCTCGCTTGCGCTCATGAAGACCGCTCAGGCATACGCTTTCATGCAGAGACGCTCTTACGTTCTGCCCGACGACGTCGCCGCCATATTCTCTTACGTGGTCGCTCACAGGATAACCCTCACGCAGGAAGCACGCCTCAACAAAGTAACCGCTTCCGACGTGCTTTCCGAGATACTCAGAAAGACCGAAGCTCCGTTCGTGCGCTGAAACGGCAGTAAAAATCCTCAAATATCAACGGAGTAATTTATGAGTTCCAAAAAACAAAAAAATACCGAAAACGGATTTTTCGACAGATTTAAAAAAAGAGCAACGAAACGCAAGGAGCTTACCGAGGGAGAAAAATACATCAGGCGAGCGGAGTTAAGACGTAAACGCGGAAAAAAGGTCCGCGCGAGCTTCGGTTACGACGAACGCTCCTCGGACGCCCCGAAGCCGAGAAGGATCTTCGGAATAGGACCGGGCTTCATTCCCTACGTCATATTCCTCGCTTTCACGGTCATATTCACCCAAGCCCTTCTTTCGTCGATATCGACCGTGCTCATGTTCTTTGCGATAATATGGCTGGTGTTTTCGCTTGTGTATCTGCTCGTGATGTTCTTTTCGGTCGATTCCTTTATAGAACATAACGGTTCCGAGATATATAAAAATACCGAAACGTCGTTTGAGATCAAGATAGTAAACCATTCCTTTTTCCCCGTCCCCTTCATGGAAGCGGATCTGAGACTGCCCGGCAAGCGTTCGCTCGGTTGCGTGCTGAAACGAGTTCGCGTGGCTCTCTCTCCCTCGGGAGATTACGTTCTGAACAAGAAGGTAAGATTTGCATACAGAGGAACTTACGACGTGGGAGTGGACACGATCACGGTATACGACTTCTTCAAGCTATTTCGCGTGAACATAAGACTGTACAATTATCGTTCGATATACGTAATGCCGAGACGCTACACGCTCGGTAAGCGATTCTTAAATTCGGTCTCAGACTCTCAGACCGATATCCGCAGGAACATCACCGGAATAGAGAGAAGCGATATAGCCGAGATAAGAGACTATCTCCCCGGAGATCCGATGAAAAACATTCATTGGAAGCTCTCTTCGAAATCCGACGAGCTTCAGGTCAAAAACTACAATATGAATTCGGGCAGGACCGTATACATCTTTTGCGACGTTGCCGCGCATTTCGATACGAAATCCGATCCGGCGTATGACGACGACATAAACGAATACGGCATAGACGGCGCGGTCGAGCTTGCCGTCGCGATAGCTTCCAGAGAAATGGCGGAGGGAAACACCTGCATACTCACATGGAAGGACGCCCGCGACGAAAACGGCGCAAGAGTCTGCTCGTGCCACAATAACGAAGAGTTCCTTAATGTTCTTCGGTTGTTCTCCACCGCTCCCGTATCATACGAAAACACGGGATTTACGGATCTTGTATCACTCGTTTCCGAGACTCAAAACGTAATGCTCATATTCGTCACGAGCTACATAAACGGAGAATTCATAGGAGAAGTCACAAAAGCCTCTGCGATATCCGGCGGAAC
>CAZFQJ010000169.1:0-2516 GCA_964520875.1 uncultured Lachnospiraceae bacterium | reverse complement strand
AAGGCGAAAGCTTCACTCTATGATACGACATTGAGATCTACACAATAGTCAATGTAGAAGAAGTTTTTTGCCTACTTTTTTCAAAAAAGTAGGTTCTTTTGCTAATCATCCGCAGGACGATCACTTTTCATTTCAAGAAAAGTAAGTCTCTGTGATGTAATATCAAACTATACAAAATATTCAATGTAGAAGAAGTTCTTTGCCTACTTTCTTTCAAGAAAGTAGGAGTAAAATTCCATGCGTTTTCCGGTTTTGGGGTGTGTAAAAGCGAGAATATGCGACCACAGGGCGATATTGTCGGCTTTAATGCGGCTCCCGTACTTCCCGTCTCCCACGATAGGCATACCGCGCGACGAGAACTGCACGCGTATCTGGTGAGTCCTTCCCGTTATCAATCGCACCTTGACCATAGTTAATCCGCGTTCGGGGTAACGTTCAACGACCTCATACAGAAGCCGCGCCTCTTTTACACCTTTACGGCTCTTTGAAGCGACAAAGCTCTTGTTTTTCGCTCCGTCCTTGTACATGTAATCAAAAAATTCTCCGCTTTCCTTCTCCGGACTGCCGCTTACTATTGCGAGATAAGTCTTTTCAAGCGCACCCGAAGCCGACAGAACGGCGCAGCTCCCTTTGTCGCATGCATACACCATAACTCCGCCCACGGGTCTGTCCAGCCTATGTACGGGAAAAACCTTCCCGGTACGCGAATACGGGACGAGAAGTTCAGTCAGCCCCTTTTCGCCGGAAACGTCGTTTTGAGACAACACCCCGGCAGGCTTTTCGCACACTATTATATTCTCATCGGAATACAAAATATTTATCATGCAAGCATCACCTTACTTGACCGTCACCCTCTATGATATACTTGGTCGTCGTAAGCTCGGAAAGCCCCATAGGTCCTCTTGCGTGGAGCTTCTGAGTCGATATACCTATCTCCGCGCCGAAGCCGAACTCTCCGCCGTCGGTAAAACGCGTCGATGCGTTGACATATACCGCCGCGGAATCCACATGACTGCAAAAATAACGCGCGCTCTTCAGATCCTCGGTTATTATCGCCTCGCTGTGCCCCGTGGAATAACGCGAGATATGCTCTACCGCCTCGCTGAGCGAGTCCACTACCTTCACCGCTATGATATAATCGTTATATTCGGTCTCGTAATCCGTTTCGGTCGCTTCTTTTGCGTCCTTTAATATCTCGCACGTTCTTTTACAACCGCGTATCTCAAGCCCGCAGCTCCGCGTAGCCTTGTAAAACTCCGGCAGGAACGCACCCGCAACGTCGGAATGGACGAGCATGGTCTCTATCGCGTTGCACACCGAAGGTCTTGAGACCTTCGCGTTTACCGCTACGTTAAGCGCCTTTTCAAGATCCGCGCGTTCATCTATATATATATGGCAATTTCCAGCTCCCGTTTCTATGACCGGAACGCTTGCGTTATCCGCGACCGCCCGTATAAGCCCCTTTCCGCCGCGCGGTATGAGCACATCTATAAGCCCCTTCATGTTCATCAGAGCATTCGTGCTCTCTCTGCTCGGATCGTCTATCATCTCTATGACGTTCGGAGATACGGCGCTTTTTTCGAGCGCCTTCTTTATGACGCTTACTATCGCGCGATTGGTTCCGAGCGCTTCCTTACCGCCGCGTAAGACCGCTCCGTTTCCGCTCTTAAGACAGAGCGCTGCAGCGTCCGCGGTAACGTTCGGACGAGCCTCATAGATGATACCTACGGTCCCGAGCGGAACTCCTACCTTCATTATCCTAAGCCCGTTCGGTCTTTCGGTGACCGTACCGTTTCCGACGGGATCCTTAAGCGCTATGACCTCGCGTATGGCGGAAGCAATACCATCTATACGGGCTTCGGTAAGCGTAAGCCTGTCTATCATGGTCTTCGGAACTCCGTTCTTTTCCGCGCTTTCGAGGTCCTTTTTGTTCTCTTTAAGTATATAATCCGAATTTTCGGTAAGCGCGGAAGCGATAAGCTCAAGCGCGGCGTCCTTTTCCGAGGTTCTCGCACAAGCAAGCTCTCTCTGTGCCTTTCTTACCGAAAGACAAAGTCCTTTTACATATTCAAATGCGTCCATATTGCGCCGAATATCCTTTCTCTAACTTTTTGATCATTCAAAAAAACTTATCTGAGAAGCGTCCGTTTCTTCTCCCGTATCCTTGTTATCCGCGTCCGCAGACTGCGGTGCGCTTTTGCCCTTTTCCTTCGATTCTCTTGCGTTCTTTATACGGTCTATAACGGACGGCTTGTTCTCCTCGGGGACAAGGAACTCGCTTTCGTAATCCTTTATCGAATCGACCTCGCCGCGCCTGTGCAGACAGTAACGCATGAGCTTACCGCAAACGTCGTATATAACGGCGAATATCGGAACGCCTATGATCATTCCCACAAATCCGAAAAGACCGCTGAAGAGAAGTATCGCAAACAGTACCCAGAAGCTGGAAAGACCGGTATTACTTCCGATTATCTTCGGAGCAAGTATATTTCCGTCTATCTGCCGCATTATTATCA
>CAZFQJ010000168.1:0-2603 GCA_964520875.1 uncultured Lachnospiraceae bacterium | reverse complement strand
GACGAAAAATCAATATGTAATATTACACAAAAATGCGTAGTGTTTTATGTTGGTTTTGAACAATTAACGCATATGCGGATATCGTTCTTCGTAACTCCGTATTATATCATAACAAGCTTTAAAAAGCAATCGGTATATTGTATAAAAATAATTTTTTATTTTGTGTAAAATGCAAATTGATTTGCGGAGATATAACCGTTATAATTAACTGAACCCTTGAATTACCTTGCTTTTACGAGGGATATCCGACTCAAATAACGAAAGGAAAAGAGATCATGGGACGCAGAATTTTTGAGGAACATAATTTCGATGTCACGGGAAAGGTAGTTTCCTACGACGATTTTAAGCTTTTTATTCACAAAGAAGGGGGATTTGCGGTAAACCCCGAGCATAACAAGAGGATAATCGAACGCGCGGAGTCGATACTTGAAAAGCAGTATCCCGTACTTATAGCTTCGGATTACATGATGTTCAAGCGTGACGGTAACAGAAGCATATATGAGGGAAAATACTTTCCGAGACGCGGCGACGTTCTGACGCTCGCTTTGGCTGAATATGTCGAAGGACAGGGACGTTTTGCCGATAAGCTCGCAGACCTCGTTTGGATGATACTTGAGGAGACCACGTGGGTGCTTCCCGCGCATAACCCGAGTAAAGGTAAGACTCCGTACAATCTTCCGTATGCTTATGCCGGTAAGGTAGATTACATAGACCTTTTTGCGGCTACGACGGCGGCTTCGCTTGCGGCGGTGTATTATCTCTGCGGAGATGTTCTTGAAAAGGTATCTCCCGTTATACCCGAAAGACTCTTGTTCGAGCTCAACAGAAGGATCGTCGAGCCGTTCCTTGACGACGAGGCGTGCGCCGAAAAGATGTGGTGGACGGGAATTAGGGGAAATACGGTAAATAACTGGAATCCTTGGATACTTTCCAATATACTCACCGTCTGTGCTCTTACCGTAAAGGACGGCGCCACTCGCGAGACGATAGTAAAGAAAGCGTTGCCCATGCTTGATAATTTCACATCTGTCTACCATTCCGACGGCGGTTGCGACGAAGGTCCGAGCTATTGGAATGCGGCGGGCGCGGCGCTCTTTAACGCCACATTGGTGCTCTACGATCTCACTAACGGCTACGTAGACATCTTTAAGGACGAGCTTTTCCGCAGAATGGGCGAATACGAGGTGAAGGTGTTCGTTACAAACGGCCGTTTCCTTAATTTTGCGGACTGCCCGGCAAGATGCAATCCCGATCCCTCGGTCATTTACGAGTGGGGACTTCTCAGCGGCTCCGAAATGATGCGTACATACGGTCAGGCAAAGCTTGACGGCGGACTTCGCGGTCCTTGGCTTGATTCGAGCCTCGTATACCGTTCCATGTTGTTCATTTCCCGTGAGAGACTTCCTAAGGCGGAATTTGTTGCTCCCACTAAGTTCTGGCTTGACGGTATAGTAATAGCCGGAACGAGAGAGACGAGCGATACGACAAAAGGACTTTACCTTGCATTTAAGGGCGGAAATAACGCGGAGAGCCATAACCATAACGACGTCGGAACGTTGGTCGTATTTGCTGACGGTCAGCCGATATTCCTTGACGCAGGCTCGGGAACTTATACCAGACGTACATTCAGCGGAGAGCGTTATACCATTTGGGCTATGCGCTCCGACTACCATAACGTGGCGACGATAAACGGAGTGGTACAGAAGAGCGGAGGAAACGAGTATTCTTCCGAGCATGTTTACGATGAAAAGACGGGTAAGCTTACCATGAGCTTAAAGACGGCGTATCCCGCCGAGGCGGACATCGCTTCTTATACGAGAAGCGCGGTCCTTGAAAATTCCGTAATAACCGTAGAGGACGATCTTAAGCTGAATAACGACGGAAACGTTGCGTTCAGCTATATCTGCAATGTCGAGCCGACTAACGTTACCGAAAACAGCTTCGAGATACACGGAAGGACGATAACATTCGATCCTTCGCTTGGCTATAACGTGGAAGCGCTTGATAAGAGTTGGCCTGAGGTCGCGAATATACCCTCACAATGGGACGCGGAGGTGCTCTACCGCGTAACGCTTAAGAACAAAGCTCCCTTTAAGTCAAAGAAGTTCGTTCTTACCGTAAAATGATCTGTAAGTAAAAGAAAAGGTACATACCGAGCGGTATGTACCTTTTTTATTATTATTTTTTTCTTTCGTCCTCGCGAAGTCTGTATTTTTCCGGAGAAACGCCTGTAAAGCGCTTGAATGTGTGGGAAAAATGATAACTATCCGCAAAATGATATGTCATCGCTATCTCTTTTATCTGAAGCGAGGTATCGAGAAGCAATAGCTTTGAAGCGTTTATCTTGCTTTTCAGTATGTACTGCTTCGGCGTTATACCGAATTTTTCTCTGAATATCCTTATTACGTGAGTCTCACTCAGATAGAACTGCTTTGCGATCGACGTTACAGATATATCCGAATCTATGTTTGTTTCTATATAATGCTTTATCTTTTGCGCTATAAGCTCCGGCTTGCTTTCCACTACGTGCGACTGAGCAAAGATCAGTTCTATAAATAATTTATAGAAGCTGAGAGCTATGCGGTTCGTGGTTTCAAGCTTAT
>CAZFQJ010000167.1:0-2759 GCA_964520875.1 uncultured Lachnospiraceae bacterium | reverse complement strand
TTGCGATCAGCTTCGACGGTCACGATCTCGTGACGGGATTTTCTTCCGTTATCGCGGCTATCAACAATATAGGTCCGGGACTCGGCATGGTCGGTCCTACGAAGAATTTCGGGTTCTTTTCCGTACCGAGCAAGCTCGTACTGATATTCGATATGCTCGCAGGTAGGCTTGAGCTTTTCCCGATGATGCTTCTTTTCTCGCCCGCTACATGGAGAAAACGCTGAAAATAAAGATATTTAAGGAGAAATAACATGAAAAAAACTACTTATGATGTAATAGACGAGCTTATCGTAAGATATCCCGATCTTGATCGGCTTAAGGAGTCTCTTTTGAAGGCGGTAGAGCTGAGCGCGGAGTGTTACGTTAACGGCGGAAAGATACTTGTTTGCGGTAACGGCGGCAGCGCTTCCGACGCTCTGCACATAGTCGGAGAGCTTATGAAATCCTTTACTCTTCCGAGAAGGCTTCCCGAGAATGTAAGAGAAGAGCTTGCGCGTTATAGTGAATCGCCCGATTACATATTCGAAAATCTTGAAGGGGCGCTTTCCGCGATAGCGCTCGTCGGCGAGACTGCGCTTCAGACCGCTTATGCAAACGACGCCGCTCCCGATCTTGCGTTCGCTCAGCAGGTATACGGCTACGGACGTAAGGGAGACGTGCTCATAGGCATAAGTACGTCGGGAAATTCGTCAAACGTCATATACGCGTGTGACGTGGCTAAGGCTCTTAAAATGAAGGTCGTCGCTCTCACGGGAGAGACGGGCGGTAAGCTTCGCGATAAATGCGACGTGCTCCTTAACGTTCCCGAAAAGGAGACATTCAAGATACAGGAGCGCCACCTGCCGGTCTATCACGCTTATTGCCTTGCGCTTGAAAACGAATTTTTCGGTGAATAAAATGATATAAAAGTCCGCGTTCGAAAATTATCCGAGCGCGGACCTTTTTTGTTGCTTTTACGGTCTTTGAGTTATTAAAAATATCCGATTTCGGTTATATATACCTATTGACTTTGTGAAAGGAATGTGTTATAATTGTATCAAATGAGACAAACGGAGCGAAAAAGCCGTGAATGTTAACGAATACGAGCATATAAAAAATGCGCTTAAGGATATACCGTTATTCTCGTCGCTTGACGAAGAGGCGCTTTTGTCGCTTTGCGGCGGAGCGGAGATCGCGGAGTTTGCCTCGGGAGAGACGATAGCTCCGAGGTCGGGCAAGCCGTGCGTTACGGTAATGATACGCGGAAGCGCGGCGGTTACCAAGCCGATAGGTGAAAAGGAGCTGCTCATGAGGATAGTTTCGGCGGGAAGCGTTACGGGAGTCGCTTCGCTTTTTGACGACGGAAGCGAGACGCCCGTTTCGGTGCTGAAGGCAAGCACGTCCGCGTCCGTACTGTTCATCATGCGAGAGCGCGTAAAGGAGCTTATAAGGACGAACGGAGGGTTCGCGACGGATTACGTCAGGTTTCTTACATCAAGGATACGTTATCTTAACGGTAGGATAAAGGCGTATACGTCGGGGAGCGCCGAGGCAAGGCTCGCCTTTCAGCTGCTTCTTTCGGACGAAAGCGGGAGCGGAAGGGCAGATACCGGAATGTCGCTTACCAAATTTGCCGATACGCTCGATATAGGCAGAGCGTCACTGTACAGAGCGCTTGATACGCTTGAAAAAAAGAAGATAATAGAGAAGCGTGGCAGGGCGATAATGATACTTGACAGAGCGGCGCTCGAAAAAACGGCGAACGGAATGTAAAAACATTAAAATATATCATACCGAAAGGACAAAAAACATGAAAAACATTAGAAAGATACTTTTGATCGTCCTTTGCGCCGCCATGGTGTTTACCATGGTCGCATGCAAAGAAAAAAAGGATGACGCGGAGCTTGCCGAGATAAAGATAGGCGTACTGAAGGGCGCTACCGGAATGGGTGCGGTAAAGCTTGCGGACGACGCGGAAAACGGAAGGACTGCCGGTAAGTACAGTATAACCTTTTACGAGACCGCTTCCGTAAAAACTCTTAACGTCGATATAATCAACGGAACGGTAGATATTGCCGCGCTTCCCGTAAACGCGGGAGCAACGCTCTTTAACAAGAACGACGGTAAGGTTCAGGTATTGGCGGCTAACGCTCTCGGTGTGCTCTCGATAGTCGGAACGCAGGAGCTTTCGTCCGTTTCCGAGCTTGCGGGTAAGACGATCCATACGACGGGACGTGCAAGCACTCCCGAATATATACTTAATTATATCCTTGATAAGAACGGTCTCGGTACGGACGATGTTAATATCGTGTATTACGACGACGGAAGCAAGGCGCTCGCGGCGCTCAAAAAGGATATCTCCGAAGGAAAGAGCGATAGTGTGGCAATGCTTCCCGAGCCTGCGACGACCTCCGCGCTTGCTCAAAATTCCGAGCTTAAGCTGATATTCGACGTGACCGCCGAGTGGGATAAGGTGTCGGATACGAAGCTTGTTCAGGGTTGTCTCGTTGTAAATAAGGCGTTTGCGGACGCACATCCGAACGAGCTTAAGAAATTTATCTCCGAATACATGGCGTCCGTTGCGTGGATATCGGAGAATAAGAGCGCGGCGGCGGAGCTTATCGTTAAATACGGTATGATGGGAAATGCGGTGCTTGCGGAAAAGTCCATACCGAGGGCGAATATAGTTTGCATGGTCGGTAATGAAATGAAGAGCGCGGTAAGCGATATGCTCGGCGTGCTCTATGCCGCAAACAACAGTTCGATAGGCGGAGCGATCC
>CAZFQJ010000166.1:0-2798 GCA_964520875.1 uncultured Lachnospiraceae bacterium | reverse complement strand
CCGGCTATTATGTAGGATACGAATGAGACCGCGGCGACCGTTATCGCATAAGGAAGCTGAGTAGATACGTGAGTTACGTGGTCGCACTTAGCTCCGGCGCTTGCCATTATTGTCGTGTCGGAGATCGGTGAGCAATGGTCGCCGCATACCGCACCTGCAAGGCAGGCGGAAATGCCGATTATGTAAAGAGTCGAGTCGGGAGAGAAGATAGCGGTCACTATCGGAATGAGTATTCCGAATGTACCCCAAGAAGTGCCGGTAGAGAAGGCGATGAAGCACGCGACTATGAAGATGATAGCAGGGAGCAGGTTGCGAAGTCCTTCCGCCGCATTCCTCATTGAAGCCTCAACGAACGCGTCCGCGCCGAGACCGTTGGTAACGCCCTTAAGCGTAAGAGCGAAGGTAAGTATAAGTATCGCGGGGACCATGGCGCAGAAGCCCTTCGGTATGGCTTCCATAGCCTTTGAAAAGGTTATTCTCTTGCGTGCGATGAGGTACACTATCGTGATTATGAGCGCGAGCAGAGCACCGAACGGGAGTCCGACGGAAGCGTCGGTGTTGGCGAAAGCGTCGATGAAGTTCTCGCCGGAGAAAAATCCTCCGACATAGAGCATGCCAAGTATGCAGAGCGCTATAAGTATTATTATCGGTATGAGAAGATCGATTACCATTCCCTTTCCGTCGTCGGGATCGTTATCCTTTTCGGATGGTAACTCTCCGAGATCTCCGTTTACCATAGCGTTCAGCTCGCGGAGCTGCATGGGACCGTAATCCAGTTTCAAAAGTACTATTGTTATTATGAATACAAAGGTGAGAAGGGAATAGAAGTTGTAGGGTATAGCGCGGCAGAAGAGAACGATACCGTTTTCTCCGGTTTCGGCTGCGACGCTCGATACCGCCGCAGCCCATGAAGATATGGGCGCTATCATGCATACCGGAGCCGCGGTGGCGTCGATAAGATAGGCGAGCTTTGCGCGCGAGATCTTATGACTGTCCGTTACGGGAAGCATTACCGATCCAACGGTCAGACAGTTGAAATAGTCGTCGACGAATATGAGGACTCCGAGAATGAACGTGGCGATCATAGCGCCTGCGCGCGTCTTTATATTCTTTACCGCCCAGCGTCCGAACGCCGCCGCTCCTCCCGAGGAATTTATCAGCGCGACCATTACTCCGAGTACGACGAGGAAGATGAATATTCCGGCATTCCACGGGTCGGCGACGGTGGAGATGAATCCTTCGGAAATCACCGTGTTCCAAGTACCTACGGGACTGAAGTTAGCGCAGAGGAAGCTTCCGAAGAGTATTCCGATAAAGAGTGAGGAATAGACCTCCTTCGTTATGAGAGCGAGTGCGATAGCTACGATCGGAGGTACGAGCGACCAGAACGTAGCGTAGAAATTACTTTCCGCGGTAACGCTTCCGGTTCCTTCGCACGACGTACACGTGTACGTCTTTGCTCCGGAGCAGTTCTCGCAATCGGCGTTGCCCGCGCAATCGCAGAGCACATAGCCGAGACCTTCGCAGTCGGAGCATTCCACCGTTTTCGCGGAAGGTCCTAAAACGGAGCGGACTATTCCCGCAACGATAAGAAGTATCGCTACGCAAGCAAAGGCTATTACGTATTTTAAGCTTTTTCTTGTCATTTTGAGATCCTTTCTTTTTGTCATGTCGAACATTTGTGTTCTATATCCTAAATTTTAACACATTCACACTACAAAATCAATATAATTTTAAAAAAATATGAATTTCGGTAGTCTTGTACATAAATCGACTTGGAAATTTGTTGAAAATGCTTGTTTTTGTTGTTTTGATGATGTTGTTGAATGTGAGAAACAAAAACAAAACAACAAAAATCCAAAAAAACAAAGAAAAGTATTGACAAATCGTGCAGGATATGATATCATTAGATTGATGAATGATAGTGACCGGGGAGAGAACGTAGCTTTTCGGTCGTGAAAATATACGGAGAGGATTATGAAGTATTACACGGAACCAATCGAAAGATCGCCGAGAATACCGAAGCTGGTCGCGGCGTTGTTTGAGAATATGCCTCGTATAGAGGCGGACAGAGCCGTGCTTCTCACCGAGTCGTACAAGCAGACCGAGGGAGAGCCGATCGTCACAAGACGCGCAAAGGCGTTCTGTCATATACTTAAAAACATACCGATAACGATAAGAGATAACGAGCTTATCGTAGGCTCGGCGACGAAAGCGCCGAGAAGCTGTCAGGTCTTTCCGGAATATTCTTACGAATGGCTTGAAGCGGAGTTTGATACCGTGGAGAAGAGAACGGCTGATCCGTTCTTCATATCCGAGGAGACAAAGGATACCCTAAGAGAGGTTTACAAATACTGGAAGGGAAAGACAACGTCCGAGCTTGCACAGCGATATATGAGCGAGGAAGCAAGGACCGCTATCGAGCATAACTTTTTTACTCCCGGAAATTATTTTTATAACGGAGTAGGTCACGTTACTGTGGATTATCCGAAGGTCCTTGAAAAGGGATATTCCGGAATAATAGCCGAAGCCGAGGCGGAGCTTGAAAAGCTTTCTCAGGGAGACGCGGATTACGCCAAACGCTCACATTTCCTTAACGCGGTCATAATGAGTTGCCGCGCGGTTTGCGACTACGCAAAGCGTTATTCGGTACTTGCCGCGTCTATGGCGAAGTCCACCGCCGATCTTGTACGAAAAAAAGAGCTTGAAAAGATATCCGAGATATGCAGAGAGGTTCCGGAATACGGAGCAAAGAGCTTTTACGAGGCGTGTCAATCGTTTTGGTTCGTTCAAATGCT
>CAZFQJ010000165.1:0-2822 GCA_964520875.1 uncultured Lachnospiraceae bacterium | reverse complement strand
GTAGTCGTTCTCGCCTTGACGAAAAACGATTACGCCTTCCGCTTTAAGCAGATATGTATAGACAAAGTCATATTTTTGAAGATGCTTCGAATAGGAATCCCTTCCGGCATACAGGGCTCGCTATTCTCTCTTTCCAACATGACCATACAGAGCGCCATAAACACTTTCCCGCCGACAACGATCTCAGGAAACACCGCGGGTACGCAGATAGAGGGATTTGCTTACACGTCGATGAATAGCTTCTATCAAGCAACGATAACCATAGTCGGTCAGAACTACGGCGCGGGCAAGATGAAGCGCGCAAACAAGATTCTGCTCTATTCTATTTTACAAGTATCGCTTACCGGTATATTTATAAGCATACTCGGTATGACATTCGGAACTCAGCTCGCCTCTATCTTCGTTGACGTAAGCGAAGCGCACGCCGCGGAGATAATCTCAGCCGCGGTAGTGCGTATGGGCGTCATATTCCCCTTCTATTTCCTTTGCGGCGTAATGGAGGTACTCACGGCTTATCTGCGCGCGCTCGGACGCTCGTTCGTTCCGATGATATCCTCGCTTTTGGGCGCATGCGGACTCAGAATCTTCTGGGTGCTCTTTATATTCCCGCTCGCCGCCTTCAACTCTCCGACGGGTCTTTATCTGGTAATGCCCATATCTTGGGCGTTCACCTGCCTGCTTCACGTAATAACGATACTCTACGCTCACTTTTCAATGAAAAAGAAAAACCCGGAGCTCTATAACGACTTATCTATTGCAAAGATCGCATGATCCGAAACCGACTGCTCGTTATATCATAAAAATACTATCAGAATGGAGATCTATATGAACACAAACAAGGTATGGGCAAAAATACAGGAAGAAGCGGAGGACGATTACTTTTCGCTTTCAAGCGAAAAGCGCACGGCGTTCAACATAAAAAACATAATCGACGCGGTAAACGGCAGAGGGCTTCTCAGCTTTTATGAAAGCTACAACGGAGATTTCGCGCTCGACGCGGTAGACGATCTGTATTCCGTGGGAATGGACGAGGTAGCGTCCATAATAGAAAATTCGAACGCGATATTTCCCGGCGGCTGCCCTCCCGAGGATGTGGAATCCAGACTTGAGATAATAGACAGTTGGGAGCATGAATACGATTCGCTCTACGAGCAATGGACGGACGACATACTTGAATTTGCAGCTCCCCTTGAAGCGGAATTTGAAAAGCTGATCGAAAATATGTAAACAAAAAACGCACCTTACGGTGCGTTTTTTATTTTGTACTTACTTATATAGCGTGTACTCCGAGCTCGGGATCGCTGTTCTTTCCGTCTATTCCGAGACGTACTTTTTCTCTGTTATCGAAGAACTTCTCCGCGACCTGTCCGAAAAGCGCATAGGAAAGCACATCTTCGTCGCTTACCTGTCCGTTTACCGCCCATCTCTTGCACTTCTCGCGAAGCGTTTCCATTTCGGGCTTAAGATCGTCCGCGGGACGATGATCTACGAGAACCGCGTCCTTACCGAGTATCTTCTCAACGAATTCGGGAGCTATGGGAGCGGGAGTAGTTCCGTACTCTCCTCTTACAAGGCCCTTGAATTCCTTCGTTACCATCTTGTATCTTTCGCCGCCGATGATGTTGAACACCGCCTGCGTTCCGACTATCTGGGAGGTAGGAGTTACGAGAGGCGGATAACCGGCGTCCGCTCTTACTCTCGGCACTTCCTCAAGACATTCAAGGAGCTTGTCGCTCTTTCCCGCCTGCTTGAGCTGGGAGATGAGGTTGGAGAGCATTCCGCCCGGAACCTGATACAGGAGAGCGTTTACGTCGACCTTAAGTACCTTGGGATCGAGTTGACCGGAAGCAAGATACTTTTCTCTGAGCGAACCGAAGTACTTAGATACTTCGTCAAGCTTGCTTATATCAAGACCCGTATCGAACTCTGTTCCCTGAAGCGCCGCGACCATAGGCTCGGTAGCGGGCTGAGACGTTCCGAGAGCAAGAGGCGATATAGCCGTATCGATTATATCTACGCCCGCCTCTACCGCCTTAAGAGCGGTCATGGAAGCAAGTCCGGAGGTATAGTGAGTGTGAAGTTCAAGCGGCATATCGCCTATCTTCTCTTTTATAGCCTTTACGAGATCGTAAGCGTCGTAAGGCTTCAAAAGACCCGCCATATCCTTTATACATATGGAATCCGCACCCATTTCCTTGAACTGCTTTGCGAGATTTGCAAAGTATTCGTTATTGTGAATGGGAGATGTGGTATACGAAAGAGCTACCTGGCAATGACCCTTTTCCTTTATCGTCGCGTCAATCGCGGTCTTAAGGTTTCTCGGGTCGTTGAGAGCGTCGAATATTCTGATTATGTCTACGCCGTTCGCGATAGATTTTTGTACGAAATACTGTACGACGTCGTCAGCATAGTGACGGTAACCGAGTATGTTCTGACCTCTGAAGAGCATCTGGAGCTTGGTGTTCTTTACCTTATCGCGGATCTTCTTGAGTCTTTCCCACGGATCCTCGTTAAGGAAACGGAGACAGGCGTCAAACGTAGCGCCGCCCCATGCTTCGAGAGAATAATAACCTATACTGTCCATTTTTTCGAGTATCGGGAGCATTTCATCGGTCGTCATTCTGGTTGCTATAAGAGACTGGTGCGAGTCACGAAGAGCGGTCTCGCATATTTTTATCTTTGCCATTTTAAAGTTGACCTTACCTTTCTTTTATTATGCTTCGATAAAATTAACCGAAGCAGCTGAGGAGGACGCCTGCCGCAACTGCGGAACCGATAACTCCCGCAACGTTCGAACCCATGGCGTGCATGAGAAGGAAGTT
>CAZFQJ010000164.1:0-2829 GCA_964520875.1 uncultured Lachnospiraceae bacterium | reverse complement strand
CATGTGCTCTACCTACTGAGCTAATGGGGCATACCTTTTAAGTTACCCCAATATGATACCACAAAAAATATGTTTTGTCAATAGCTTTTCGGAAATTTTATATATTTTTTGTGTAAAACACTCTTTTAAGCCTTTTGTGACTCTTTTTCCTGCTCCGCGGCTGCCAAAACGGCTCTCGCGAGCTGGTCGGCGCAAGATGTGTTCTTCGTTCCGCAGGTGTTTCCGATGAGCATATCGGATATCTCCTTTGCCGTTTTGCCGTTGACGAGCTTGGATATCGCTTTAAGATTACCGTTACAGCCTCCGGTAAATTCCACATTGCTTATCCTTCCGTTTTCAACGTCGAACGTTATCCTGCGGGCACAAACGCCTTTGGTAGTATATTCGTATTTCATATTTTTCCTTTCTTTGGGACGGGTGATATCAGCCGAGCATCTCACAGAGGAGCTTTTCTGCTTCTTCGAGAGCCTTCGGTACGTTTTCGACTATCTTACCGCCGCTCTGCGCGCTGTCGGGACGTCCTCCGCCTCCGCCTCCGCATATCGCGGAGATCTGCTTAAGCAGGTTTCCCGCATGAGCGCCCTTTGCGACCGCATCCTTACCGCAGGAACAGACGAAGTTTATCTTTCCGTCGCCTACAAGCGCTATTATCGTAACCGCCAAGCTATCGGAAGATCTTATATCGTCGGTAAGCGCACGCGCGGTAACTACGTCGATATCTTCGAGCTTCCAGCTTGCGCGCATGAGCTTTACTCCGCCGACTGTCTTAGCCGTGTTTTTAACGTCATCGAGCTTTGAATTTGCCATAGCCGCCTTCAACTGCTCTATCTCTTTTGCCGCAGATTTTATCTCGGCAGTCATGCTCTGAGCCTTTTTGACTATATCGGATATACTGTTCGCTCTGAGCTCCTTTGCGGTCTCGGAAATAAGCTCGTCCTTTTCTTTTATAAGTCTGAGAACTCCCGTTCCGGTCGTCGCCTCTATACGGCGTATACCCGCCGCGACCGAGCTTTCGGATATGATCTTAAAGAGCCCCGCTTTTGCGGTATTATCAATATGCGTTCCTCCGCAAAGCTCAGTTGAAAAGTTACCCATTTTTACAACGCGGACCGTGCTTCCGTATTTTTCTCCGAAAAGCGCCATAGCTCCGGTCTTTCTCGCATCTTCCAGCGACATCTCCTCGGTAACTATCTCCTCTCCGAAGAAGATATGAGTGTTTACGAGGCTTTCCACCGCGTTCAGCTCTTTGTCGGTCATCGGAGCGAAATGCTTGAAGTCGAATCTGAGACGCTCGCCGTCAACATAAGAGCCTGCCTGCTCTACATGATTTCCGAGCACCTCGCGGAGCGCCGCCTGGAGCAGGTGACATGCGGAATGGTTCCTCTTTATCGCCTGACGTCTTACGGAGCTTATCTCCATTCTGACGGTATCTCCTACCTTTATATCTCCGTTGGCTATATTACAGATATGGACGTAAACGCCGTCCTTTTTCTGAGTATCGACAACGTTTATGAGCGAATCGTTATCGTATATGATACCGACGTCTCCGACCTGACCGCCGCCCTCTCCGTAGAACACCGTCTTATCGGTTATTAGCGTAAAATCTCCTTCGTTTACGGTCTCGACCGACATGTCGTCCGCTATAAGTCCTATAACCCTTGCTTCACAAGTCTCGTTTGTATAACCCACAAACTCGGTCTTCGGGAATTCCGACAGAAGATCCTTAGACGCCTCCGACCAACCCGAGATATTTGCTCTTGCGCTTCTTGCGCGCTCCTTTTGAGCCGTCATCAAACGCTTGAACGAATTTTCGTCTATCGCAAGAGACTGCTCGGCTGCGATCTCACGCGTAAGATCTACGGGGAATCCGAACGTATCGTAAAGCTTAAATACGTCCTCGCCCACTATCTCCTTTTTGCCCTCGGCAAGAGCCTTTTTTATTACATTGGAAAGAATGTTGAGTCCCGCGTCTATCGTAGCGGCGAAACGCTCTTCCTCTATGGCTATGACCTTCTTTATATACGTAAGCTTTTCCGTAAGCTCTGGATATTCGCTGTAATTTTCCTTCGCTACCACGTCAACGAGATCGGAAAGGAACACTCCGCCTATGCCGAGCATTCTTCCGTGACGAGCCGCGCGGCGAAGAAGTCTGCGAAGGACGTATCCTCTGCCCTCGTTTGAAGGAACGACGCCGTCGCAAACCATGAACGTGGTCGAACGAATGTGATCCGTTACGACCCTCAGAGAAATATCGGAATTATGATCTTCTCCGTATTTAACGCCGGATCTTTCGCTTACCGCAAGCATTATATTACGAACGGTATCTACCTCGAAAAGGTTATTTACGCCCTGCATAAGGCACGCAAGACGCTCAAGTCCCATTCCGGTATCTATATTGGGCTTTGCAAGCCGCGTATAGTTATTGTTTCCGTCGTTATCGAACTGAGTAAAGACGAGGTTCCAGAATTCCATAAATCTGTCGCAATCGCAGCCGGGCTTACAATCGGGAGAACCGCAACCGTATTCGACGCCGCGATCGAAGTATATCTCCGAGCAAGGACCGCAGGGACCCGAGCCGTGCTCCCAGAAGTTATCTTCTTTTCCGAGCCTTACTATCCTTTCGGCGGGAACGCCTATCTTCTTGTTCCATATATCGTAAGCCTCGTCGTCCTCAAGATACACCGTTACCCAAAGCTTTTCTTTGGGAAGTCCGAGCCACTTTTCCTCGGTTATAAATTCCCACGCCCATTCGATAGCCTCGTTTTTAAAATAATCTCCGAACGAAAAGTTACCGAGCATTTCAAAATAAGTACCGTGACGCGCGGTTAT
>CAZFQJ010000163.1:0-2841 GCA_964520875.1 uncultured Lachnospiraceae bacterium | reverse complement strand
AAACCATGCCAAAGCCGCGGGAGTTGAGATAATCGTAGCTATAAACAAAATGGATAAGCCGGCGGCAAATCCCGATGTTATAAAGCAGTCGCTTACCCAGTACGATCTCGTTCCCGAGGAATGGGGCGGAGACGTTATGTGCGTACCCGTATCGGCACTTACGGGTAAGGGTATAGACGAGCTTCTTGAGGACGTTCTTCTTATCGCGGAGCTTAAGGAATATAAGGCAAATCCCAACCGCCGCGCTAAGGGCGTAGTCATCGAAGCAAAGCTCGATAAGGGAAGAGGTCCCGTTGCCACGGTACTCGTACAGAACGGTACTCTTAAGATAGGCGATACCGTCATAGCCGGTACGGCGGTCGGACGCGTAAAGGCCATGATCGGAGATACGGGTAAGCACGTAAAGACCGCAGGCCCGTCGATCCCCGTTGAGATAGACGGACTGAGCGAGGTGCCTACCGCGGGAGACGAATTCAACGCGGTCGAAAACGAGCGTATGGCGAGAGAGCTTGCCGATCAGCGTAAGGCAAAGATACGCGACGACATGTTCAAGGCTAACGCGAAGGTCAACCTCGAAGCGCTCTTCGATAGCATAAACGACGGCGTAAAAGAGCTTAACGTTATAGTAAAAGCGGACGTTCAAGGCTCCGCCGAAGCGGTAAAGAATTCGCTCTTAAAGCTTTCAAACGAGGAAGTAAAGGTAAACGTTATCCATTCGGGAGCCGGCGGAATAGTGGAGAGCGACGTTATGCTCGCCGCCGCGTCGAACGCCATAATCGTAGGTTTCAACGTTCGTCCCGATAAGCAGGCGCTTGATTCCGCGGAAAAGCAAAAGGTCGATATAAGAACTTACAGAGTCATTTACGATTGTATAGAGGAGATAACCGCTGCAATGAAGGGTATGCTTGCACCCACCTTCAAGGAAAGTCTCCTCGGACACGCCGAGGTACGTCAAGCCATACGCGTACCCAGCGTAGGTATTATCGCCGGTTGTTATATAACCGACGGTAAGGTAACAAGAAACTGCCAGATGAGAATACTGCGCGACTCCGTTCTGCTTTGCGAGGATAAGCTTGCGTCGCTCCGCCGTTTCAAGGACGACGTAAAAGAGGTCCAGCAGGGATACGAATGCGGTGTCGGAATAGAGCACTTCAACGATATAAGAGAAGGCGACGTACTCGAATTCTTCGAAATGGTCGAAGTCGAACGCTGACAAACGAAAAGGAGCTTTTAAAGCTCCTTTTTGAGTAAGATGAGGGATATAATTATGAAAGAATTTTTACCCGTAAACAATGCGGAAATGAAGGAAAGAGGCTGGGACAGGCCCGATTTCGTTTATGTTTCCGGCGACGCTTACGTCGATCACCCGAGCTTCGGTACGGCGATAATAACGAGGGTTCTTGAATCTAAAGGATACAGAGTCGCTATCCTTGCTCAGCCGGATTATAGGAGCTGCGAGAGCTTTAAGGAATTCGGCAGACCGAGACTCGGCTTTCTCGTATCTGCCGGAAATATAGATTCCATGGTCGCTCATTACACGGTGGCAAAAAGGAAAAGAAATTACGACTATTATTCTCCCGGAGGAAAGATGGGGCTTCGTCCCGACAGAGCGTGTATAGTTTATACCAACAGGATAAGAGAGGCCTACGGAGACGTTCCGATAATTCTCGGCGGACTTGAAGCGTCGCTTCGTCGATTCGCTCATTACGATTATTGGGACGATAAAATGAGACGGAGCATACTCGTCGATTCGAAGGCGGACATGCTTACTTATGGAATGGGGGAGAACATACTTATAAGGATCGCCGAGCTTTTGGATAAGGGAGTTCCGATAAAAAAGATAAGAGATGTCAGAGGTACGGTTTTTCTTGCGAACAGAGACGATAAGGTGTTTTTCGAATCTGTCGGCGGTTACGATTTCAACGAATTAAAGACAGATAAAAGACTGTATGCGGAAGCGTTCGGTGTACAGTACAAAGAGACCGACGCGGTACGCGGACGCGCCGTGATCGAATATTACGATAATAAGATGCTCGTTCAGAACCCTCCCATGTTTCCGCTCGAAAGAGAGGAGCTTGATAAGGTCTATGCCCTGCCGTATATGAGAAATTGGCACCCGATGTACGAAAAAGACGGAGGAGTTCCGGGAATTTCCGAGGTAAAATTTTCGATAACTCACAACAGGGGTTGCTTCGGCGCATGTAATTTTTGCGCGCTCGCGTTTCATCAGGGAAGATCAGTTCGTTCAAGAAGCGAGGAGTCCGTAATAGAAGAAGCAAAGCTCATAACCGAAATGCCCGATTTTAAGGGATATATACACGATATCGGCGGTCCTACGGCGAATTTCAGAGGTCCGGCATGTGAAAATCAGCTTAAGAACGGCGTGTGTCCGAACAGAAAATGTCTTACGCCAACACCGTGTAAAAATCTTATATGCGATCATACGGAATACATGAGACTTATAGAACGCGTCGAAAAACTGCCGAAGGTCAAAAAAGTATTCATACGTTCGGGAATAAGGTTCGATTACCTTATGTACGATAAAGACGACAGATTTTTCAAAAAGCTGGTAAGGGATAACGTGAGCGGTCAGCTGAAGGTAGCTCCCGAGCATTGCTGCGATACCGTGCTTTCGCTTATGGGAAAGCCTTCGATAGGCGTTTATAACGAATTCAAGGACAAATTCTTTAAGATAACGAAAGAGATCGGAAAAGAACAGTACCTCGTTCCGTATCTTATGTCGAGCCACCCCGGAAGCACGCTTAACGACGCGGTAGAGCTTGCGGTATATCTTAAGGAATGGGGATATTCTCCGGAGCAGGTGCAGGATTTTTATCCTAC
>CAZFQJ010000162.1:0-2906 GCA_964520875.1 uncultured Lachnospiraceae bacterium | reverse complement strand
GGAATCTCCGGTCAGGCGGGCGCTATCCGTCACGGTCTCGCGAAGGCTCTTCTTCAGGCAGACGAGGCATATCGTCCCGCTCTCAAGAAGGCAGGATTCCTTACTCGTGACCCCAGAATGAAGGAGAGAAAGAAGTACGGTCTCAAAGCCGCACGTCGCGCTCCTCAGTTCTCCAAGAGATAAGTTGGTTATCAAATATTCCCCGAAGCATGTCTTCGGGGATTTTTATTTGCTTTTTTGCCATTAAATAAATCTTGACAAATATATACCGTAAAGCTATAATTATAATATAAGATCGTGTCGATAGGCGGATATAAAATGAAAATATTGTCAAGAAAAAAGAATATGATCGGTATTGCGTGCGCGCTGGTCGCGGTCGTTTTGCTCTTTCTCGTGCTCGGAGCGACGCTTCCGTACATAAAGCATGCCGAAACCGAAAAAGTTACGGGTACGGAATACGTCGGAGAAAGCGAATACGGCGAGCGGGTACGTTACATAAGGTCAAACATCGAAGCGCTTAAGACGCGTTTGGCGCTCATAAGAGAAGCAAAAAGCGAGATAATTCTCGCTACTTTCGAATTTTTTGACGACGAAAGCGGTCACGATATCGTATCCGCGCTTGCGGACGCGGCATGCCGCGGAGTTAAGGTCAAGCTGCTTATCGATGGTTACAGGGGAAGCTCGCTTAAGAATAACAAGTGGTTAAGATATCTTTCTTCGATCGAAAATACCGAGATAAAGCTTTATAATCCCATAAATCCGTTGTTTCCGTGGCGTTCGCAGTCTCGTATGCATGATAAATACATGATATTCGACGAAACTACTTTCATCATGGGCGGAAGGAACACTAACGACCGTTTTCTCGGTGATTACGGGGACGAAAAAGAAAGCATAGATCGCGATATTCTCGTGTATACAGAAGAGCCGGGCGAAAACGCGAGCGTTTCGATACTTAAAAGATATTTCGAAGGATATTTTTCTCACAAGCATTGCAAGGTATATAAGTACGGTGAAACCGATATGCGAGATACGGTAAACGAAAGGTATGAAGGCTTAAAAGCTCTCTATCCGTCAGCTTTCGAGGAGTACGATATCCGCTCCGATACCTATTCCGTAGGAAAGATATCGCTTATTACCGGAAGCACCGAGACGGGCAATAAGAAGCCCGAGGTCTGGTCTAAGCTCGTTTCTCTTATGAGCACGGGGGAAAATGTCGTTATCCAAAGCCCGTATATAATGTGCAGTAAGGAAATGGAAGAGGACCTGAAAGAACTGAGTAAAGAACGAAACGTCGATCTGATAATAAATTCTCCGCTCGTCGCGTCCAATCGCTTCGGTACTGCCGATTACCTTAACAACAAAGATGAGGTCCAAAGCCTCGGTATGACGGTCTGTGAGCATATCGGAAGAGTTTCCGACCATTCGAAAACCATACTTATAGACGGCAGGATAAGCGTTATCGGGTCGTTCAACTTAGATATGCGAAGTACTTATATAGATTCCGAGATAATGCTCGTTATAGATTCGGAAAGACTGAATACCGAGCTTCGCTCGGAAATAAGCGGGATTTACGCCGAAAGCCGAGTCATCTCCCCCGACGGAAGCGCGTACGAGGGCATAAATTATACGGAGCCGGAATACGACCGAACGAAAAGCATGTCGATGAAATTAATGCGCCTGATCTCAAGACCGATAAGATTTCTTATTTAAAACAAAAACGACGTAGCTTCGGCTGCGTCGTTTTCGCTTTTGAAATTACTTGTTTGCGTTCTCAAGACGGCGTCTGAACTTATCGACGCGTCCGCCGACATCGACAAACTTCTGCTTGCCGGTGAAGAACGGGTGGCACTTGGAGCAGATATCTATACGAATCTCTCCGCCCTTCGTAGAACGGGTCATAAAGGTTTCTCCGCAAGCGCAGACGACCTTCGTTTCAACATAATTGGGATGGATCGCTTCTTTCATTATTCCAACAAGTACATAGCGCATAAAAATGATCCACAGGATTTTGCCTGTTTAACTGTTTTCAGCGAATGTACAATCCTCCTTTCGCACGGTTATCTAAAATCCTTTTTATTATATCACAAGAATGAGCAAATTGCAATAGGTTCATAAAAAATTAACAAACAAAAAGCTCTTTGTGATCGTTTTTGCGTAAACGCACTTGACAAAAGACGAAAAAACGAATATAATATAAGGGTAACAAAATGACGTTGAAGCGGAGGAGTACCTTGTTTATCCCAAAACGTTCAGAGAGCGGAGCCACGGGCTGAAAGCTTCGCACAGGGGAGACAAAGGGAAGGTCGCCGCGGAGCCGGCGCTCGGGAGGGCGCACGTACAGCCTGCGTTAAAGGCAAAGAGCCTGCGCCGATATTTCGGCGAAATTCGGGTGGTACCGCGTGCATTATCATGCCCGTCCCGTTTTTTAGGGACGGGCATTTTTGTATTTAATATCATGAAAAATAACGGCGCTTATGCGTAAAGGAGAGTACAGATGAAAAAAGAACTCGCAAAGACATACGACCCCGCCGCAACAGAGGACAGGCTATATGCCCTTTGGTGCGAAAAGGGTTACTTCACTCCCGGAAAGGACGACCGTAAGAACGGTAAAAAGCCCTTCACGATAGTTATTCCCCCTCCGAACGTAACGGGTCAATTGCACATGGGTCACGCGCTCGACGAGACCCTTCAGGACATTTTAGTAAGATACAAGAGAATGCAAGGCTATTCCGCTCTTTGGATACCCGGAACGGATCACGCGGGCATAGCGACTCAGATAAAGGTCGAAGAGAACCTCAGAGTAAACGAGGGACTTACACGTTACGACCTCGGTCGCGATAAGTTCATCGACAGAGTCTGGGATTGGAAGGAAAAGTACGGCTCAAGGATAATAAGCCAGCTCAAAA
>CAZFQJ010000161.1:0-2911 GCA_964520875.1 uncultured Lachnospiraceae bacterium | reverse complement strand
GGATGAGGTGTGAGTAAATTAACAATCCCTCCGACGCGCATACGCGCGCCACCTCCCTTTACACAAGGGAGGCTTGATCCTTCCTCCTTGCGGAGGAAGGCTGAGCGTTTCACTGTCGGTAGAACGCTGACCGTTTCCCGAAAGGGAAACGCTTATAGTTACCTGTCATCCTGAGCGAAGTCGAACCCGGAGGGCGATGCGAAGCATCGGGATCTATAACGCCTAAATCGACGTAGATTCTTCGACTGCGGGCTTCGCCCTACGCTCAGAATGACACGGGCAAAATCACCATTTTGCTGAGACCATATCTCTATGATCAGATCACCGCCCGAAATAATCTTTACCTTATCTCTGTGATCAAACCATAGCATAATCTTTTCTTTCTTTTTCTTTGCTTCGTTTCTTTTTCTTTCTTTTTAAAGAAGGAAAAAGAAATGAAGTTCATAACAAAAACAATTTATATGACAAAAACGGAGGTGTAAACAATGGAAAACACAGAAATCACAAAAGGTCCCAGAACTTCTGAAAAAGACTTCTTCGAAAAACATCTTGACACTACCATTCCCGAGCTTTCATCGATCCCCGAATGTATGAAAAACGGCGATATCGTAAAAGCGCGTAAGATATTCGCCGATTATGTGCGTTCCTTCCTTCAGCCGGAAAAGCTCATATCTCATTGGCTCAGAACTCCGAGCGAGGACAGACTTAAGTCTATTACCGCTCAAGCAAAGGACGTAATGGACTATAAGTTCAATAGCTGCGGTATTCCGTGGCAGTTCGCCGATAAGAAGATAGATTGGTACGCTAATCCTACGTATAATAATTATTGCGAATGGCCTTGGCAGCTCTCAAGACATCCGGAATTTTCTAAGCTTGCCGAATATTATTGCTATACAGGCGACGAAACCGCGGCTAAGACGTTCGTCGATATGATAAACAGTTGGTTCGAGCAGGCGATAGTTCCGGAGAACGAAAGCGGATATAAGACCATATGCTGGAGAACGATAGAAGCCGGTATAAGAATGCACGGCTGGAGCTATCAGTTGCATGCGTTTATAAAATCTCCCGCGCTTACCGACGAGTTTTTGACCCGTTACTTCATTTCGATATATGAGCACGGTTGGAGACTCCGTAATTTCTGCACGCACGGAAACTGGCTCCTTATGGAGATGCACGGACTTATCCGTATATCCGTACTCTACCCGTTCCTTTCCGACTCAAAGGAATGGTATGAATATTCCTCCAAGCGTCTTGAAGAGGAGCTTACCGTTCAGGTATATCCCGACGGCTTCCAGTATGAGCTTTCCACCAACTATCATAATGTCGTTGACAGTAACTATTCCTCCATATATGATATATTCCACAATATGCAGATAGAAGCGCCGCACTTCCTTACGCACAATCTCGAAAATCTCTATGAGATGTATCCGCATCTTTCACGCCCCGACAGACGCGTTCCCGACCTTAACGACGGTTGGGAGGTATCCGTAACTGGCAAAATGAAGCGCGCATACGAGCTTTACCCCGAAAGAAAGGACTTTTTGTGGTTCGCGACCGAAGGAAAAGAAGGCGTCGCTCCCGATTACCTTTCCTATGCGTTTCCTTATGCCGGAGCGGTCGCCATGCGTAACTCATGGGATAAAAACGCGGTTTGGGGTTACATGGACTGTTCTCCCTTCGGAAGAGGACACCAGCATGAGGATAAACTGAACGTTTTGCTCTACGCTTACGGCAAGAACCTCATAACCGAGGGCGGTTGCTACGACTACGATACCTCCGAGATGAGAAAATACGTCCTTTCCACGAGAGCGCATAATACCGTGCGTATAAACGGAATGGATCAGAATATCCGTCCCATATACAAGTGGAACGACGAAGACATAAACAAAAAAGCGGACTTTGAATTTTCCACCACGCCCTCGCTCGATATGGCGGAAGCGGAATATACCGAAGGCTACGGTGCGGATCATGACCGCGTGATCCATAAGAGAAAGCTCCTGTTCTTTAAGGATATCGAAGGAACTCAGCCGTTCTTCGCGGTCATCGACCGTATAAAGGCTCCCGATACCGAAAAGCGCACTTACGAAGCGATGTGGCATTTTGAAAACTGCGAATTCAAGGTCGACGGTCTGTATGTAAACGGCGACTTCGGAGAAGGAGTCGGTCTTACCGCGGTATTTTCCGATACCGACGCAAGTGTCGTCGATATGATGGGACAGTATGAGCCTTACTATCAGGGCTGGATGCCGATACGTCCGTCCGGACCTCACGAGCACCGTCGTATACCTACCCCCGTCCTCTGCGGAGACTTCACGGGCGAAAAGCGCGTAGTTACCATTCTTTATCCGTACAGCGACGGAAAGAATATGGTAAAAGCGGTTAAAGCTTCGTCCGACGTAAACGATACCGAGTTTACGGTCGTCCTTTCCGACGGAAGAGAAATAAAGCTCAACGGCTGATCTTTTATTTGCGAAAACAAAAGCGCGAAACATCTTGTTTCGCGCTTTTTGTATGCTTTTATTCCAGCTGACGTCCGAGAAAGGAAGCGGCGGTGCGAACGAGCTTTTCTTCAAGCTCCGTGTTTCGTTCCGCTCCGCTCTCGCTTTCCGAAAGCACGGATACCACGCACCCGGTGATATCGCCCTCGGATATTATCGGCATGGCGGCGGATATGAAATGCGCCCCCGCGTCGTCTATGACGCTGAGCTTCCGCTCTCCCGGCTTATACTGATAAAACGAACGGTTGTCCGTTATCTTTTCAAGATCCGCGGAGAGACGTTTTTCGGCATAATCCTTTTTCGGAACTCCGGCGCACGCGATGACCGCGTCTCGGTCAGTTATTATTACCGACAGACCACAGGTCCGCGAGAGAGTTTCGGAATATTGGGAAGCTAAGCCGTGTAGCTCGCCT
>CAZFQJ010000160.1:0-2946 GCA_964520875.1 uncultured Lachnospiraceae bacterium | reverse complement strand
TGAGCATTCGCTTAAAAATATCCGGTACGGAATCGATATGCAGATGTTACTGTACACATTTGCGATATGCGCCGCACAAAACACCGAATTTGCACGCAAATTAGGCGTCGGAGATGGCAAAAGTATACTTCCCGCCGGAGTACTGTATCACACCTCGCGTTTACCTCTTACCGCTACGTCACGCCCGATATCCGAAGCCGAAGCGTTAAATAATGCGGAAAAAAAGCTTATCAGAAGCGGAATACTTCTTAATGACGCCGAGATTCTTTCGGCTATGGAAAAAGATCTTAACGGACAGTTCATTCCCGTCTCCGTAAAAAAAGACGAGATATGCGCCTTATCCGGCGGAGAACTGAAAACGCTTGAAGAATTCGGAAAGCTCCGAGAAGAGATAAACGAAACCATGGTACGTATAGGATCGGAGATACGTTCGGGATACGCTTCCGCCGATATCTCGAATATACCGTCGGAGGATCCTTGCGCTTACTGTAAAATGTACTATATATGCCGAAGCAAAAAACAAATTAAACGATGAATTTTTTATACGGTCATCGGGAAAGGAGAAAATATGTCGGAAATAAACTGGACAAGCTCTCAGCTTGACGCAATAACCGTCAAAGCCGACAAGATACTTGTTTCTGCTGCGGCGGGATCGGGAAAATCGACCGTACTTACCGAAAGAATAATACGCTCGCTTACCGAAGGCTCATCTCCCTCCGATATCTCGGGAATACTTGCCGTAACGTTTACGAAAGCGGCAGCCGAAGAGCTGAAAGCGAAGATAAGCCGTGCGCTCACCGAAGCGGTCACGCTCGACCCCGGCAACGCGCGTTTGTCAAGTCAACTCATAAAGCTGCCTTCGGCTAAGATCAGCACTATACACGGTCTTTGTCTGTCTCTTATAAAAAGCAACTTCCAAACGCTCGGACTAAACGCTTCCATGCGCGTTGCCGATGAGACAGAGGTCGCGGCTATGCGTTCGGAGGTGCTTGAAGAGCTTCTTGAGACCGCATATTCCGGACTTTTCTCCCCTATTCCCGATTTTTCTCATTTTTCCGAAAATTTCATTTCCGAACGCGACGACCGCCTGACCGATATTCTTCTTTCGATATATGACAATGTAAAAAATCAGCCGAGCGGTTTTGAGGACTGGAAGGCTTTGTCCGAAAAAGAACCGTGCTCGTTCCCGTTCGGGGAGACCGAATACGGCAAGATAATTTGCAAAAAAGCGGCTTTAACGGCTTCTTATACTTTAAAGCTCATACAAAAAGCTCTCGAATACATAGAGAGCGACGAAAAATATGCAAAGGCTTATTCTTTGCCGTTTCACGATGACGAAACGTTTGTAACGAAGCTTTACGAGCTTGCGCTTCAAAACGATTATGAGTCCCTTCGTTTGCACCTTGGTACGTATCATTCATCATCTCTCGGTAGCGTTCGATCCGAAAACAAGACCGAAGAGGGCGAATACTGCAGAACGGTAGTAAAAAAATATGTAAAAGATACGATAACGGAGCTGCGCGACAAGTATTTTTGTTTTTCGGACGAAGATATAAAATATACCGGTGAAGCTACGCGTTCGGTATTTACATCGCTTACCGAGCTTCTTCACGAATTCGACAAGCGCTATTCAGAGCACAAGCTCTCCCGCTCGGTCCTTGATTACAACGACCTTGAGCATTATGCTTTGAAGCTACTATACGAGCCTGACGGTTCTGTAAGCAAAACCGCATATGATATATCCTCCTCTCTTTCCGAAATATACGTCGACGAATATCAAGACGTAAACCCTTTACAAAACAAGATATTCGAAGCCTTATCCGTATCCTGTCCGATATTTATGGTCGGAGACATAAAGCAGAGCATATACGGCTTCAGAGGAGCAATGCCTTCTATCTTTTCCGATTACAGACGTTCTTTTTCGGAATATAACGGTAAATCTCCGTCAGACGATGATGATAACAAGGGAAAGACCGTATTTCTTTCTGAAAATTTCCGTTCCGCACGTCCCGTGACGGAATTTGTCAACACGGTCTCCGACGCGCTTTTCAAAGTAACTCCGTCGGAGATAGATATGTCGTACAGAATACCGTATTCGGAAAGCGACAGGCTTATCTGCGGTAAAAAAACGGATACCGAGGCTCCGAACGTAAACATAATGATAGCGGAAAAGCTTCCGAGCCGAATGCGCGACGGCAAGGCTCCGGATAGCTACTATCTCGAAGCGGAAATGGTCGCAGATAAGATCGCTTCGCTTATCGAAAGCGGAGTTCCCGCTTCCGACATAGCGATACTCCTTCGCAGTACCAAAAATTCAGCTCCCGTATTTGAAGCCTCGTTAAAGAAAAGAGGCATCGCAATAAGCAGTGAAAACGGCTCTAAGCTTGTAGAGGCGCCGGAGGTTCAGCTTGCTCTTTGTCTTATAAACTGTGCAGATAATCCGTACAGAGACATTTTTCTTGCCGGAGCGCTCAGAAGCCCGATGTTCGGATTCACGCTTGACGAGCTGATAAGTATAAGGCGTGAAAGCTCGGTCTCTTCCCTGTTCGGCGCGCTTTCCGAATATACGATCAAGAACGATTTCGAAAAAGGCAGATATTTTCTTGATTTTATTGAACGTATAAGAAGGTTCGCGACCAAAAATACGGTAGACAAGGTGCTTTGGCAGATATATAACGAGACTTCATTCTTTACGCTTATCTACGACGGCGGAAGAGTCTCCGAAAACGAGGCGAAAAGCAGGCGTTCAAATCTTATAAAGCTCCACTCAATTGCCAAGGATCTGTCCGCATCCGGAAAAGGAGATATCTATTCGTTTACCGAAAGAATGAGACTTTTGACCGAGAGCAAAAACTCTCCGTCGGGTGCTATGACCGAAAGCAACGGCGTAAATCTCATGAGCATACATCATTCAAAGGGGCTGGAATTCGAACATTGCTTCGTATG
>CAZFQJ010000159.1:0-3001 GCA_964520875.1 uncultured Lachnospiraceae bacterium | reverse complement strand
GCGCGGAGAACTACGCAAAGTACGTCGAACGCGGAACGATAGAAATAGCTCCGCTCGCGTACATGAGGGGAAGAACGCTTGACGAAGCGTTCATAATACTCGATGAAGCTCAAAATACCACGAGAGAGCAGATGAAGATGTTGCTTACTCGTCTCGGAAACGATTCGAAGATAGTCATAACGGGAGATATAACGCAGGTGGATCTTCCGCGCGGAATGGCGAGCGGACTCATAGAAGCCGCGACTATACTTGAGGGTATAGACGATATAGCCGTTCACAGATTTACCGAAAGAGACGTCGTCCGTCACAGGCTTGTAAAAGAGATAATATCCGCTTACGACAAAAACGAGCGGAAAAGAGCGGAGAACGCGCAAAAGCGCGCTTACATCGGAGGTAAGACCGAATGAATAAGATCTATATACAGAACTGTCAGGAAAAGGTCGCGGTCGATATGGCAAAGCGCGGACTCATACGCCGCGCGGTGAACGCCGCGCTCAGATACGAGCGTTTTCCTTACGACGCCGAGGTGTCGGTAACGCTTACGGATAACGCCGCAATACATGAAATGAACAGAGAATACAGAAGCGTAGACCGTCCTACGGACGTGCTCTCGTTTCCTCTTTACGAATCCGATGAGATACGCGCAATGTACGAAACCGAAGCCTCGGACGACGAGCCGACCGCTCTCGGAGACATAGTGCTTTCGCTTGAAAAAGCGGAGGAACAGGCAAAGGAGTACGGACATTCATCCGAGAGGGAGACCGCGTTTCTTTGCGTGCATTCCGTGCTTCATCTGCTCGGATATGATCATGAGCTGGGAGAAGAACAGGAAAAAGAGATGTTCTCAAAGCAGGAAGCGATACTTTCCGAGATGAAGATAACGAGATAAAACACACATAAATAAACACGGATAGGGAGAAAAGACGTGAGAAAAACAGGATTTGTGGCGATAATAGGCAGACCTAACGTGGGTAAATCCACGCTTTTGAACGCTCTTATAGGCGAAAAGCTTGCCATAGTGTCGAAAAAGCCTCAAACGACAAGAAACAAGATAACCGGTATACTTACCAAGGGCGAGACGCAGTATGTGTTTCTCGATACCCCGGGTATGCACACCCCCAAGACCAAGCTCGGCGACAGAATGATAGAGCAGACGAATAGCGCTATGTCCGGAGTCGACGCGGCTATACTGATAGTGGAGCCGATAGCGAGACCCGGCGATATAGAGCTCGGGCTTATAGAAAAGATAAAAAAGAGCGGTATACCTTCGATACTAGTGATAAACAAGATCGACAGGACCAATCCCGTTGCGATAGGCGATACGATAAAGGCGTATGCGGAGGTACATTCCTTTGACGCGGTCGTTCCGATGTCGGCGTTAAAAGGAAAGGGCATAGACGTTCTTCTTTCCGAGGTCGATAATTTCATGAGCGAGGGAGAATGGTTCTTCCCCGACGACGCGATAACCGATCAGCCGGAGAGAGTCATAGTTTCCGAGATAATACGCGAAAAGATACTGCGTACTCTTGAGGACGAGATACCGCACGG
Organism: uncultured Lachnospiraceae bacterium; assembly: GCA_964520875.1. Lineage (GTDB taxonomy): Bacteria > Bacillota > Clostridia > Oscillospirales > CAG-272 > SIG673. Next base: position 1,453 of record CAZFQJ010000159.1, on the reverse strand, counting down.
AACGGCGGTCGTCATAGAGGAGTTTAAGGAAACGAAAGGACTTCTCAGCATACGAGCCGAGATATTCTGCGAAAAGGCTTCTCACAAGGGGATAATCATCGGTAAGAACGGAGCTTCGCTCAAGCTGATAGGCTCAAGAGCGAGAGAGGACATAGAGAAGTTCTTCGGAATAAAGGTATACCTCGATCTTTGGGTCAAGGTAAAAGAAAATTGGCGTAATAGCGACGTTCTGCTGAATAACTTCGGATTTTCAAAAGACGATAACGAATGATCGCGCAATTTAAGGGACTGGTACTGTCGGAGATCCCATGGGGGGATAACGACAAGCTGCTTTCCGTGCTGACTGCGGAGGTTGGAAAGATAGGCGTACTGCTCAAAGGCGGAGCGAGCCTTAAGAACCGTGCGGCTGCGGCGTGTATACCGCTTTCGTACAGTGAGTTCGTTACCGCGGACAGAGGCGGCAGACCTTGGGTAAGAGAAGCGACGGAGAGCGAGGGCTTTCCGAGACTCAGGACGAGCCTGGAGGATATGGCGGTCGCGCTTTACATGTGCGACGTGGCGGACGAGGTTTGTGTTGAGAACGGAGACGAATCCGAAATGCTGCAGCTTATGCTGAACACGCTTTTCGCTCTGGACAGATGTATCAAACCTAGAAAGCTGATAAAAGCCGCGTTTGAACTGCGGACCGCGGCGGTATGCGGATTTACGCCGGACCTTGTAGGCTGCGCGGAATGCGGAAAAGAGCATGACGATGTGATGTACCTTGACGTTATGGACGGCGTCATGCATTGCTCGGAATGCAGAAGGAAGCACGACTTCGAAGCTCCGCGAGAGGGACACACGGCGCTCCTTATGGCTTTGGAAAGACCGCTTCTCGATTGTATGCGCTACATATGTTATTCGAACGCGAAAAGATATCTTTCGTTCGACCTGTCGGACGGATACGCGGAACGGTTCTGTCTATACTGCGAAAAGTACCTTTTGAACCATTTGGAAAGGGGCTTCCGTTCGCTTGATTTTCTTCACTCTCTCGGAGAGTAGAAAAGTAACAAGAAATAAAAAATATACATACATGATCTTGAAAGGAAGACAAAAGATGAACTACGTAAGCACAAGAGGAAACGGCGGCGTTACAACCGCTGCCGGAGCTATCAAGCGCGGACTTGCGTCCGACGGCGGACTTTTCATGCCGGAGACCATTCCGCTTCTCAGGGAGGGCGAAATAGAGGAGCTTTCCAAGATGAGCTATCCTGAAAGAGCCGCTACGGTCCTTTCTAAATTTCTCACCGACTACACCTACGAGGAGCTTCTTGAAGATTGTACGGAAGCGTATAGCGAGAAGCGTTTCCCCGGCGGCGCGGCTCCCGTTGCGGCGCTCGGCAACAAGATGAGAGTGCTTGAGCTTTGGCACGGTCCCACGTCCGCGTTCAAGGATATGGCGCTCCAGATCATG
>CAZFQJ010000158.1:0-3016 GCA_964520875.1 uncultured Lachnospiraceae bacterium | reverse complement strand
TTTCCGCCATAGAGGCTTCGAAAACGCGCGGTCTTGACCGTCTGCTCTATGCGCTCGGAATACGCCAAGTAGGCGAAAAGGCTTCAAAGCTTATAGCGGACAGATTCGGAGATATAGAAAAGCTCTTTTCCGTTACCCCGGACGAGCTTTGCGAGATAAACGACATAGGAACGATCACGGCGCTGAACATCGTCAACTTCTTTTCCCACCCGAATACTCGCGAGCTTATCGACAGACTTATTGCCGCGGGCGTAGCAACGGTATACACATCGAAAAAGGAAGATACTCGCTTTGAAGGAATGACGTTCGTTCTTACCGGAACGCTTCCCACGCTAAAGCGAAACGAAGCCGCCGAGATCATAGAAAGATTCGGCGGAAAGACCTCGGGCTCGGTATCAAAAAAGACAACCTATGTTCTTGCCGGAGACGACGCCGGAAGCAAGCTGACGAAAGCAAAAGAGCTGGGAATACAGGTGATCGACGAAGCGAATCTTTTTGAGATGATAAAATAAGAGTTCTGCGTATGTCAATTAATTTTATATCCGGTTAACTCACATGGAGGAAAGTTATGTTTATAGACAAGGTAAAGATATATGTAAAGGCGGGTAACGGCGGTAACGGTTGCGTATCGTTCAGACGCGAAAAATACGTTTCGCACGGCGGACCGAACGGCGGAGACGGCGGTCGCGGAGGAAACGTAGTTCTCCGTATAGACGAAGGCTCTAACACGCTTTTCGCGTACAAAAACAAAAAAAGATTCATAGCCGCGAACGGCGGAGACGGTATGAACGGTAAAATGCACGGAGCTTCCGCAGACGATCTCGTACTGCCCGTACCGCCCGGAACGATAGTACGAGATTCCGAGAGCGGCGCTGTAATAAAGGATATGTCCGCGTGCGGCGATTTCATTCTTTGCAAAGGCGGAAGAGGCGGCTGGGGAAACAGGCATTTCGCAACGCCCACACGTCAGATACCGAGATTTGCAAAATCGGGTACGCAGGGCGAGGAACGCGAGGTCGTGCTTGAGCTGAAAATGCTTGCCGACGTCGGACTCGTAGGACTTCCCAGCGCCGGTAAATCCTCTCTTCTTGCGGCTATAAGCTCGGCAAGACCGAAGATAGCGGCATATCATTTCACTACGCTCTCCCCTAACCTCGGAGTCGTTACGTCAAACAGTGGCGTAAGCTTCGTATGCGCCGACATTCCGGGACTTATCGAAGGCGCTTCCGAGGGCGCGGGACTCGGTCTGGACTTTCTTCGTCACATAGATCGTTGCCGCATGCTGATACACGTGGTGGATATCTCAGGTACCGAAAGCACGGATCCGATATCCGATATCGAAACGATAACGTCGGAGCTTGAAAAATACAGTCCCGAGCTTGCGGGAAGACCGCGTATAATCGCCGCAAACAAGATAGACGCTCACGATCCTTCGCTCGTGGATCTCGAACGATTTGAAAAATATATCGACGAAAAGGGATACGAGCTTATCTACATCTCCGCGGCGACCGGCGAGAACGTAGCCGATCTTATAACGCTTACTGCCGAAAGACTCAAATTTCTCCCTCCGCTCACGGTCTACGAAAAGGAATATGTCGAAGAAGAGTCTTACGATCCCAAGGATAAATCGGTAACGGTAAGAAACGTAAACGGCGTATACGAGGTAGAAGCGGATTGGTTATACCGCTTCATGGGAACGATAGACTTCGGCGAACGCGAATCGCTCATGTTCTTCCAGAAGGTGCTTCGCGAGAACGGAGTTATAGACGCGCTCGAAAACGCAGGCTGCGGCGAAGGCGACACGGTAAGCATATACGATTTCGAATTTGATTTTGTAAAGTAATAAGAGGTATTAATTATTTGAATAGCGAAATATATTGACAAAACGCATGTTTTAATGTAAAATATAACTCGTTGATATTCAAGCTTCCAAGAAAGGACTTTATTATGGAAAACAAAAAAACAAAAAAACTTAACGTATATCGACTAACCTACCTCGCCATTATGACTGCTATGGTAATAATCCTTCAATTTCTCGGCAGTTTTATACATCTCGGTATGTTTTCGGTATCGCTCGTGCTTGTGCCGATAGTGCTCGGAGCGGTAGTTGGAGGTCCTCTCGGAGGAATGTACCTCGGCGCGGTCTTCGGAATAGCGGTATTTATCACGGGAGACGCCGCTACCTTCTTTACCATATCTCCCGTCGGAACTATCATAACGGTTCTTGCGAAGGGTATGCTCTGCGGACTCTGCGCCGGTCTGGTATACAAGGCTTTGGCAAAGCGTAACACTTACGCGGCGGTAACGACCTCTGCGATCGTTTGCCCCATAGTCAACACAGGCGTGTTTTTGATAGGCGGAGTTATCTTCTTCCTAAATGCCATAAGCGGTTGGGCATCTGACACGGGTGTCGGAATCATGAAATATCTTTTCTTCTACCTCGTAGGCGGAAACTTCATCTTCGAACTTTTGTTTAACATTCTCCTCTGCCCGGCGATAGTTCGTCTTATCAAACTCATTCCTTCAAAAGAGATCGGTTATCTTTAAACACTATAAAATCTCGGTGAATACGGACGCTGATCTTCTGCAAGCGCGACCGCTTCGCCGATTTTTTATTAAGAAAGGCTACGAAAATGAACAAATCATTTGATTACATGTCGGAATTTTCAACAGGACGCCTGTTTTACTACAAGCAGCTCAGAAAAGAAGATATCATATCGGAACGCACGGAAAACCGTTATCATCATTTTCTGTATTTTCGTTCGGATACATGCACGATAAAATTTGAGGACGGCACGGAGCGCAATCCTTCCGAGGGCGCTATATGCTACATAGGTCCGGGAATAGCGTACAAAATAGTTACGGAAGACTCTCTTGATTTTATCTCCGGTATTGCCTGTTACGGATATCTTGCGGACGCATACGCCAGCTCCTGCAACGCCTTTCGAACACATCTTTCACTGCACCCGACCGCAGTCGATGCATTCAACTCGGTATGCGACCTTATAGAGGCTTC
>CAZFQJ010000157.1:0-3091 GCA_964520875.1 uncultured Lachnospiraceae bacterium | reverse complement strand
AATGTTGGCGAGCTTTTTTCGTATGCCAAAACCATACTTCCAAACGTTATATGTCACACAGACTGCGTACAGGCTTTTCAAAAAATCATGTTTACTCCCGATTCTCTCTTAGCCGATATGATAACCGTAAGCGGTCATAAGGTGCATGCACCAAAGGGAATAGGAGCATTGTACGTAAGCGACCGGCTCGTAAAGAAAAATCGCCCGTTTCCGATAATACACGGCGGCGGACAGGAATGGGCTTTTCGCTCAGGAACGGAGAGCGTACCGCTTATAGCCGCATTTGCCGCGGCGGTAAAGCGCAACGGTTCCGATAAGGCCTATATTGATTTTGAAAAAAAGACCTCAATTTTAAGAGATTTGCTGATAGAAAATTTACCGAGCGGCGTTAGAGTAAACGCTCCGCTCGGTAAATATGCCCGGCATATAGTCAATCTCACCTTGCCGGTCAAAAAGAGCCAGCCGGTACTGAATTTTCTTTCGGCGGAAGGTATCTATATATCCTCCGGTTCCGCATGTTCATCGCATAAAGATACCGTAAGTCACGTTCTGACTGCATTCGGTCTTTCACACGAAGAAGCGGACAGAACCGTAAGGATCAGTTTGGATACCGAAAATACGGAAGACGAGGTAGTTATCTTCTGCCGAGCGCTTGAAAGAGCTGTAAGTAAGCTTGGAAAAGAGTTCGGAAAATAAGATCGATCAATATTTTTCCGTTATTCTTATGTTTTCAGGATAAATATTTGCCTGTTCGTAGACTATTTCGATTATCTGAGCAATCTCGTTCTGCATGAGCGCGCTATCTGTTTTAACTACTATATTTGCAAGTCCGTCGCTTATTACCGCAACACAGTCTTCGAATCCCTTTGCGCGGATAAGCGTTTCGATATTCGCTTCCGCGGCTATCTCATCGGCTATTCTCGAAACGTCGGCTATTGCCTCCGCCTTTGCGCTCTCAAGCGCGCTATCACTGTCTATCACAAGTTGTAACACTTCAAGCGCCTCGTCTCTTGCCTGCTGACGGCTTATCTGAACGGATGCAAAATAACTGGTCACGTTTTCGTTTCCGTTATCGGCGGGCTGATCCTGAGACTGATCCCCTCCCGTCGGAAGATCGTCACCTGAATTATTTGACATTCCGGCATAGAGTGCCCAATTAAGACATATCGCCGCCGCTATGACGAATACCGATACGCATATCATAATGTTACGTTTTCCTATTTTTTTGATTCCCGACGCGATATTTTCCGCGCCATTTTTCAGCTTTTCTCCTATCATGGCTGTACCCCCTGTTTTTTTGGTATTTGCTATATTATATTCGCTTCGTTTCTCATTAAGAACCTCTGAATAAAATTTTTTCACGGTTTTCGGAATTCCGGCATATAATTATGCGTATACAAAGATCACGGAAAGGACGATGATATTATGATAGAATTTAAAATCACGGTCTCAGATACCGATTATGAAAAACTTGTCTCGCTTATCATACCGATTTTGATAAAGAACAAGGTGGTCTCACATACCGTGCTTTCGGCTCTTAAGCTAAAAATAAAGATGACGGAGCCGCAAAAGCGCGATGCCGTACTTGCGGATTTTCTTACCGAGCACAAGGATCTTGTGATACGTTCTTTAACCTCTAAGCTTGAGAAAAACGGAGTCGAAACGCATATTGACGATTTCTCCGCAAAGTCGAACTTTTAAAGAGCCGTTACGCTTGACAAATCCCTCTGTTTATAATATAATATTTATGTTTACGCACTACATAAACACTACTATATCGACCTTATGATGTTGAAAGGAAATGCAGTACAAAAATGAAAAAACTTTTGGTCCATATGCGAAACTACAAAAAGGAAGCGGTAATAGCGCCGCTCTTCAAACTTTTTGAGGCTTCTTTTGAGCTCATGGTCCCGCTTATCATAGCGGCGATCATAGACAAAGGTATTACGGCGGACGTCGCTTCGCCCGATAAGCCATTCATAATAAAAATGGTGCTCTCACTCGTCGTGCTCGGATTTCTCGGATTTCTGTGCGCTATCGTGGCGCAGTATTATGCCGCAAAAGCGGCGGTGGGCTTCTCTACGGAGCTTAAGAGCGACCTTTTTTCAAAGATACAATCTCTGTCATTCACCGAATTCGATACGCTCGGTAATTCCGCTATGATCACGAGAATGACCGGAGATGTAAATCAGGTGCAAAACGCGGTAAATATGGTGCTCCGTCTTTTCCTCAGAGCACCAATAATAGTGTTCGGTGCCATGATAATGGCTTTTACGGTAGATGTTCGCTCTGCATTCACCTTCGTAGTCATAATTCCGCTCCTTGTCGCGGTGGTTTTCGGAATAATCTTATCCACTATACCCCTATACAAGAAGGTACAGGAGCACCTTGAGCGTCTGCTCGGTATAACCAGAGAAAACCTCAACGGAGCAAGAGTTATACGCGCGTTCGGTCAAGAGGATACCGAAAACACGAGATTTTGCGAGGCAAACGAACGTCTTTCAGCTATGCAAAGATTCGTCGGAAAGCTTTCCGCGCTTACAAATCCCCTCACCTACCTTCTTATAAATTTCGCCATAATCGCGCTTATATACATAGGCGCATTACGCGTAGATGGCGGAGCGCTCACCCAAGGACAGGTAATAGCGCTCTACAATTATATGTCTCAGATACTCGTTGAGCTTGTAAAGCTCGCAAACCTGATCGTAACCGTTACAAAGGGACTTGCAAGCGCCAAACGAATAGAATCTGTCATGGAGCTTGAGCCTTCTATGAGCTCGACCGGTAAGTTTAACGGTAAAAGCGACGCGAGCGTCAGCTTCGAAAATGTATTTTTGACCTATAAAAATGCCGGCGCGCCCTCTCTTTTGGGAATAGATCTTCACGCCGAAAGCGGTGAAACTATCGGAATAATCGGCGGTACAGGTTCCGGAAAAAGCTCGGTCGTCAACCTTATCCCGAGATTTTACGATGTAAGCGAAGGCTCCGTAAAGATCGGCGGTATCGACGTAAGAGAATATCCCACGGATCTTCTCAGGAGCAGGATAGGCGTCGTCCCTCAGCATGCAAGTCTCTTTAAGGGAACGATACG
>CAZFQJ010000156.1:0-3095 GCA_964520875.1 uncultured Lachnospiraceae bacterium | reverse complement strand
AGACGGAGTAATATACCTCATGTCCAACCCCGACGCAACGGTAAAGGACCTTATGCAGTTCATAAAAGGTCCCGACTTCCCGACCGGAGCGATAATCTGCGGAACCTCGGGAATAGCCGAAGCTTACGAGACGGGAAGAGGAAGGATAAGAGTCCGCTCAAGAGCTACGGTCGACGAAGAGAACCGCCGTATAATAGTTACCGAGATACCGTACCAGGTAAATAAGGTGGCGCTCGTAGAAAGCATGGTAAACTGCCATAAGGATAAGAAGGTAGAAGGAATAACCGACATACGCGACGAATCCGGTAAGGACGGACTTCGTATAGTCATAGAGTACCGCCGCGACGCGAACGGTCAGGTCCTCCTTAACCAGCTCTACAAATATACGCCCCTTGAGGATACATTCGCCGCAAATATGCTCGCGCTCGTAGATAACGTTCCGAAGATTCTCGGACTTAAGGATATACTCAACCACTATATCGTCCACCAGGAGAATGTGACGGTAAGAAAGCTTAATTTCGAGCTTGAAAAGGCGAGAAAGGAATCCCATATATTCGAGGGATATAAGATCGCTTCCGATAATATCGACGCGGTCATAGAAACGATCAAGGCTTCTGCGACCGTCGCCGACGCGAAGGTCAGCCTCTGCGAAAGATTCGGACTTACCGATCCTCAGGCACAGGCGATAGTTGAGATGACCCTCGGACGTCTTACCGGTCTTGAACGTCGTAAGGTCGAGGACAGACTCGCTAAGCTCTACGCGATAATCGAGGATATAACAGATAAGCTTTCGAGCGAGGATAAGATCAAGGAGATCATAAAGGAAGACCTTACCGAGATCAAGAACAAGTTCTCCGACGAAAGACGCACTGAGATAAGCTTCGATCTCTCCGATATAGACGACGAGGACCTTATAGACAGACATACCTGCGTTATAACCATGACTCATGCCGGATATATCAAGCGTATGTCGTCCGACGCCTATAACGCTCAGGCGAGAGGCGGAAAGGGCATAAAGGGCATAACGACCAAGGAAGAGGACTTTGTCGAAAGCGTTATAGCCGTAAACAGCCATTCGGATCTTATGATGTTCACGAGTAAGGGTAAGGTGTTCACTCAGAGAGCGTACCGTATACCCGAAGCGAGCAGGACCGCAAAGGGAACGAATATAGTCAATATAATAGAGCTTTCCGAGGACGAAAAGATAACCGCGATGATAGCGGTCGATTCGTATAGCGAGGACGAATACCTGCTCATGGTAACTAAGAACGGAGTGGTAAAGCGTACCAAGCTTTCCGAATACGAATATCAGCGTAAGGGCGGAAAGATAGCGCTCTCGCTTGACGAGGGAGACGAGCTTGTGTATGTCCGCCATACGCACGGAAACGACGAGATACTCATAGCTACGAGAAAGGGTAACGCGGTCCGTTTCGACGAGAACGACGCAAGAGTCATGGGCAGAGGCGCGCGCGGAGTACGCGGAATACGTCTTGCCGACGACGATTACGTAAAGGGAGTCGCGCTCGTCCGCGACGACCAGACGCTCCTTACGATAACCGAGAACGGTTACGGTAAGAGAAGTAACTTCGACGATTTCAGAACGGTAAACAGAGGCGGAAAGGGCGTCATAGTACACGGACTTTCCGAAAAGACAGGACTGCTTGCGGCGGTGATCGGCGTTTCCGAGGGAGACGACGTGGTCCTTATATCCGAGGACGGAGTAACGATAAGAACGCACGCGGACGATATATCCCTCTATTCCAGAAGCGCGGGCGGCGTTATAGTAATGAGAGTCGCCGAAGGCTCCTGCGTATCCGCGGCGGCAAACGTCGGTAAGCCCGAGGAAGAAACGGAAGAAACGGAGATCTCGGAGACAGATAACGCCGAGACGGTAGATACCGAGGAAGTAACGGAGAACGGCAATGAGGAATGATCGGAGAGCCGCGCTTCTTTCGGTACTGATAGTTATAGTAATGATAATGACGGCGTTCTCTGCATGTAAAGCGGAGACGCCGGACGAGGAGAGCGTGCTCAAAGCGTTCTCGGAGCTTTACGAAAAGTCTATCGAAATAAACGAATATGTCTACGGAAGCGGTATGAAGAGCGACGCGGAATGGGACGGGACTACCTCTCCCAAATACGCCGACCTAAGCGACGACGCCCCGTATAAGACCCGCGCCGAGTTTGAAGCGGCGGTGCTGAGCGTGTATTCGAAGGCATTTTACGAAGAATCGATCGTGTACGTTCTTTTCACCGGCTATACCGAAACCGGAAAGATATCTCCGCGTTATTCGGAATCCGGCGGAGTGCTGAAGGTGGATATTTCCAATTCCGGAAAAGAGCTTACGGGAAGGTTCGATACGAGCCAAGCTGAGATAGTCAAGCTCAGCAGTACGAGCGCAACGATACGCGCACCGTATACAAGGGACGGAAGTACGAAATATTATGAACTTCCAATGGTAATGACGGAAAACGGCTGGCGGTTTGATAATATTACTTATTAATACCACTCTATGATGTGATATCAAAATTTCCACAAAAGTAAATGTAGAAAAAGTTCTTTTGCCTACTTTTCTTTTAAGAAAAGTACGGTGCGTACTTTCTTTCAAGAAAAGTACGGAGGAAGGAGTAAAAATGGCTAAGCAGACAAAGAAGGAAAATCAACCGACGACGAGCGCGGACGAAAAGAAAAAAGCGCTCGAAACCGCAATAGCACATATAACCAAGGCATACGGACAGGGAACTATAATGCGCCTCGGAGAGAACGCGAAGATGAACGTAAGCGCAGTCTCCACAGGCTCGATAATGCTCGATACGGCGCTGGGAATAGGCGGCGTTCCGAGAGGAAGGATAGTTGAGATATACGGTCCGGAATCCTCGGGAAAGACCACCGTCGCTCTCCACGTTGTGGCGGAGGTCCAGAAAACGGGCGGAACGGCGGCGTTCATAGACGCCGAGCACGCCCTCGATCCCGTTTACGCCAAGAACCTCGGCGTAAATATAGACGAGCTGCTCATCTCTCAGCCGGACAGCGGCGAGCAGGCGCTCGAAGTTACCGAGGCGCTCGTCCGTTCCGGAGCTATCGACGCGATAGT
>CAZFQJ010000155.1:0-3134 GCA_964520875.1 uncultured Lachnospiraceae bacterium | reverse complement strand
TCGATTCCGATATCGGCTTCCGATAAGGTCGTTTACGACAGAGCGGGGATCTTTACATCAGCGGAAACTAAAATGATAGAAGAAGCCGCCGAAAAGGCGTATAAAAAGCTTGATATCTCGGTATATATCGTGACAGATGACAGTCGGCTCGTATCGTACTACGGAGACGATTTCAGAGCGGAATACGATGTCGCCGAGAACGCGGTTATCCTTATCATTACCGATAACGTCGCACATAATTACAATATCTATACCTACGGCAAAGCCGATAAATACATTCGCGACGGCGAGATCAATAAAATACTCGATGCCGAAGACGTTTACGATAACATAAAGAGCGGCAGATACGCGGACGGAGCGGTAGCGTTCGTAAATCGAAGCGCAAAAGCCTGTGATTCCGATATTTTGTCTTACGTGATCATCGGAAGCATCGGAGGGTTGATAGCGGCGGTCATAACTTTCGTATGCATAGTGCATAGCTATAAGACGAAGCTCCATTCGGAAAAATATCCGCTCGATCGTTACGCAACTCTCGATCTTAAGGAAAGACGAGATGATTTTTGCGGTAGCTTTGTAACCAGAAGACGTATACAATCGTCTTCCGGCGGAGGAGGAAGGAGCGGCGGCTTCGGAGGCGGCGGTGGTCATGGAAGCGGTCACAGAGGCGGAAGATAAAATATTCGCTTCGGTACTTGACTTTTGGTATAAAAATGTGATAAAATAATAAGTACGCGTGACGCAAAGTATTCACGCAAACTTATTTTTAGCCGCTTACAGGCGGCATGGGGGTAAAATGAACAGGATAGTAAGAAAAAAAGTGCTCAATCCTACGGTTCAGCTCATGGAGATAGACGCGCCGCTCATAGCGGCTAAAGCCGAACCCGGACAATTTATAATACTTCGTACCGATGAGGACGGAGAGAGAATACCGCTCACAATAGCGGATTACGACAGAGAAAATGGCACGGTAACAATAATATTCCAGATAGTCGGAGCAACGACAGAGAAGCTCTCGCACCTTGAAGAAGGCGATTTTATATGTGATTTTGCCGGACCTCTCGGACGTAAGACGGAGACGGATGGGCTTAAAAAGGTCGCGGTGGTCGCCGGCGGTGTTGGATGCGCCATTGCATATCCGGTAGCGAAAAAGCTTCATGAAAACGGCGCCGAGGTACATTCGATAGTCGGTTTCCGTACAAAAGATCTCGTTATACTTTCCGATGAGTTTTCACGCGTGAGCGATAAGCTTGCCATAATGAGCGACGACGGAAGCATAGGCGAAAAAGGTCTTGTTACCGACGCTTTGAGAAAACTTATCGATAGCGGTGAAAAATACGACGAGGTCATAGCGATAGGACCTTTGGTTATGATGAAGTTCGTAAGTAAGCTGACGAAGGAGTACGGTATAAAGACCGTAGTTAGCATGAACCCGATAATGATAGACGGTACGGGAATGTGCGGCGGTTGCAGACTTACGGTCGGAGGAGAAACGAAGTTTGCCTGCGTTGACGGTCCGGAGTTTGACGGACATCTCGTCGATTTCGACGAAGCTATGGCGAGAGGCGCTATGTACAAGACCTTCGAGCGCGAAGCGCATGCACACGCATGCCGATTGTTCGGAAAGGAGACCGATAGATAAAATGGCAAATATGTCTTTAATCAAAAATCCTATGCCGTCGCAAGAGCCTGACGTAAGAAACAAAAATTTTTCCGAGGTAGCTCTCGGTTACACCGAGAAAACGGCGATCGATGAAGCAAAAAGGTGTCTCAACTGTAAAAATAAGCCTTGCGTAGGCGGTTGTCCCGTAAATATAAATATTCCGGAGTTTATAGCGTTCGTCGCAAACGGTGAATTTGAAAAGGCTTATGAAGTCATAACAAAATCAAGCTCGCTTCCTGCGGTGTGCGGACGTGTATGTCCCCAGGAAACTCAATGCGAATCAAAATGCGTCAGAGGTATAAAAGGAGAGCCTGTCGCTATCGGCAGACTTGAAAGGTTTGTTGCCGATTACCATAACGCGCACAGTAAAACGGAACCTATAAGACCGATATCGAACGGTCATAAGGTCGCGGTGATAGGCTCCGGTCCCGCCGGACTTGCCTGTGCCGGAGAGCTTGCCAAAAAGGGTTATAGCGTTACCGTTTTCGAGGCACTGCATGTCGCCGGAGGAGTTTTGGTTTACGGTATTCCGGAATTCAGACTTCCGAAGGATATAGTAAAGCATGAAATAGAGGGACTTAAGGCGCTCGGAGTCGAGATATCGACAAACACTATAATAGGTAAAACGCTCTCTGTGACCGAGCTTATGGAAAAGTACGGTTACGAAGCGATATTTATAGGTTCCGGCGCGGGACTTCCGAGATTCATGAATATTCCCGGAGAAAATCTTAAGGGCGTATATTCGGCAAACGAATTTCTTACGAGAGTCAACCTTATGAAGGCGTATAAAGAGGGAAGTGCGACCCCGATACATATGCCGAAAGCCACGGCGGTCGTCGGAGGCGGAAACGTTGCGATGGACGCCGCAAGGTGTGCAAAAAGGCTCGGTTCCGAAAAGGTATATATAGTATACAGAAGATCCGAAGCTGAGCTCCCGGCGCGTCATGAGGAGATCGAACACGCAAAGGAAGAGGGAATAGAGTTTAAGGTACTTACAAATCCCACGGAAATACTCGGAGACGATACGGGCTCTGTCCAAAAGCTTGTTTGCAGCGAAATGGAGCTTGGAGAACCGGACGCTTCCGGCAGAAGAAAGCCTGTCGAGAAGATCGGCTCACACGTAGAGCTTGAATGTGATTGCGTTATAATGGCGATAGGTACTTCGCCTAATCCGCTCATAAAATCTACGACCGAGGGTCTTGAGACACAAAAATGGGGCGGAATAGTAGCCGATGAAAACGGAAAGACGTCTATTCCCGGAGTATACGCCGGAGGAGACGCCGTGACAGGAGCGGCTACGGTAATACTCGCTATGGGCGCGGGAAAAACCGCGGCAAAATCCATTGACGAATATATAATGTCTAAATAAAATTAAAGCGCGGAAGAGAAATTCTTCCGCGCTTTTGGGTTCAAATTATAAATTATTCAGAAATTCTTTTACCTGCGTTTCTTTCAAAAATTTGATGTAATTATA
>CAZFQJ010000154.1:0-3158 GCA_964520875.1 uncultured Lachnospiraceae bacterium | reverse complement strand
GAGGTGGCGCGCGTATGCGCGTCGGAGGGATTGTTAATTTACTCACACCTCATCCACAGTCCTCCCTTCTCCCGCTGGAGAAGGCTTACGTAAAGGGCGCCCTCTCACCCGCTCACGCGGGAGCTCTCCCAAAGGGCGATCCTTAAAATACTCCGCTCAGAATGACACAGACAAAAAAAGAGCTTGCTAAGCAAGCTCTTTTTTATTCAGTCGGCTTTTTTCAGGTATTCCATGCAACGTGCGACTTCTTCCTCGCCGGTAGGTTCAAGTCCTTCGCTCTCAACGATAATGCCGCGTCCCGTGGCAAGCGCTTTTTTGAGAACGTCGGAAACGGGTGCGCTTCCGAGACCGAGCGAGCAGCCTTTTCCGTTACTGTCTCCGTCCTTTAAGTGTATAAGCTCTACCCTGTCTCCGAGTTTGTCAAGAACGTTAGCGGGGTCTTTTCCGGCAACATATGCCCAATAAGTATCTACCTCAAGAAGTATATCGGTCCTTTTCGCAAGCTCGTCTTCCATTATCAGTCCGTCTGCGTTCGGCTTGAACTCCGTCGCATGATTATGATAGTGGAGTTTTATGCCCTCCTTTTTAAGGAGCGGTATCCATGCGTTAACCTTTTCGACGAACGAATCTATCTCCGCTTTGTTCGAATGGGGCGCATATGGAATGATGATATCGGAGCAGCCGATAGCTTTATGATAAGCCACCGTTCCGTCGAAGTCGTTTTCGAGGAGCTGCCAACCCGTGTGCGTTCCTATCGCGGTGAGCCCGTATTCGTCTAACCACGATCTTACGTCTTCCGCTTTATTATCGAAAAATCCGGCGAACTCCACCGTCTTATATCCCATTTCAGAGACCTTTTTCAAAGTTCCGCGCAGATCCTTGTCGGATATATCTCTCAAACTGTAAAGTTGTATTCCGTAGGTATTCATATATTTGTCCTGCCTTTCGTTTTTATTAATGTTATTTATTAATGTTATCATAAACGCGCCGAAGTTTCAATAGGCAATCTTACCAAATAGATTGAATTTTTTTTGTTTATAATAACGAGCGCGTTTTTCGGAAAAGCCTTGAAATACAAGGGTTTGTATGGTATAATTAAGAAAATTCGTTTTTTGAAAACGAAAAAATAAAAGACAAAAACAAAGTTTTAAGGAGAAAATGCTATGAATCTACTCGGAAAAGCAATGGATAAGGAGTTTTGGAAGCAGGTAAGAGAAAAGGACTGCTTTAAAAAGTACCGCGAGGAGCTTTTTAAGTTATGGGAGACCAGATGCGAGAATACTCCCATATATGCGCTGAAGTACAGTGAATTCAGCATGTTCGTAAAGACCGGAAACCGCTCGGTCTACGAAGGAGCGTATTTTACCCGCCGTCTTGCCATGGATTGCTCGGCGCTTCTTGCGCTCATCTATCCCGAGGAAGAAAAGTATATCGTTCGCCTTATGGATCAGATATATGCGATCTGCGACGAATACACTTGGTGTCTGCCGGCGCACCAGACTAAGCTTGAAATAAACAACAACATTCACCTTGACCTTTTTGCCTGCGAGACGGGATTTGCGCTTTCCGAGATATATACCCTTCTCGGAGACAGGCTTGAGCCTTTGATACGCGACCGCATAAGAGTAGAGATAGACAGACGTATTCTTACCGCCTATACGAACGGTACTCACTATTGGTGGGAAAAGGGAACCAACAACTGGACCGCGGTATGTATGGGATCGGTCGCTTGTACGATGATGCTCATGCATCCCGAGCTTGTAAATGAGCTTAAGCCGCGCTTTGACGAGAGCATGGAATGTTATCTCCGCGGCTTTAACGACGACGGAATGTGCCTTGAGGGTTGCGGATATTGGCATTACGGCTTCGGCTTCTTTACGGTATATGCCGACATGATAAGAACGTTCACGAACGGCGAGACCGACTATTTCAAACGCGAGAAGGTAAGGACGGTCGCCACGTTCATTCAGAAGATGTACCTTTCCGGCAAGTCGAGCGTAAGCTTTGCGGACGGCGGAAGGACGCTCAGCTATCATCTCGGACTTCTTCACTATTTAAAGGACGAATATCCGGACGACGTTCTCGTATATTCTCCCGATTATTCGTACAACTACGACGGTTGCGGACGCTTCTGTCTCCATCTTCGTTCGGCTACGTGGCTTAACGAGGAATATTACAATTCCCCGGCGGACGATAACGTTGCTTCCGAGACATATGCCGCCGATTCCGAATGGTTCGTAAAGCGCACGAAGAACTACGGCTTTGCCGCAAAGGGCGGAAACAACGGCGAGCACCACAATCATAACGACGTCGGAACGTTTATCTTCGCAAAGGACGGACATCAGATAATAAACGACCTCGGCTCCGGCGCTTACACGAGACAGTATTTTGCAAGCGACACGAGATATACGATACTTGAATGTTCGTCAAGAGGTCACAACGTACCGATAATAAACGGTAAATACCAGACCAATGGCGGACAGTTCCGTGCAAAGGGCACCAAGTACGAAAACGGCGTATTTTCGACCGACATTGCAGGCGCTTACAAAGATATAGAAGGACTTAATTCTATCGAAAGATCATTCAAATTCACCGATGATAGCGTTACGCTGCACGACAAGATAGATTATACCGGAGAGGGCGGAGTTACCGAAAGGATCGTATCGCTCTTCAAGCCCGAGGTGTGCGACGGATACATAAAGGTCGATTCGGCGTGCGTCTATTTTGACAAGGGCGTATGCGACGTTACGATAACTTCGGAGCCTCACAATTCGAAAACGGATTGTTACATGATGAACTTTGCGTTAAAGGACGGCGTAAAGGATTTTGAGGTAGTTATAAAGTAAAAAAATAATATTACACAAAAAGGCGAGCCTGTAAATCCGGCTCGTCTTTTTTATAAAAATATTTTTATGGATTTTATTTTTTATTAATTATGTTTATTATGAACTTCATTTCTTTTTCCTTCTTTTAAAAGAAAGAAAAAGAAACGAAGCAAAGAAAAAGAAAGAAACTTTACTGTCGGACTTCAGCGCCACCGTGTACGATTTTTCCACTCCGAGGGGTTCGCACAGAGATAGGGTTTTCGAAAATAATGGTGATTAAAGTCATTTTTCCGTCAGGAAAAATGGTCAAGCGTTTCCCGATAGGGAAACGGT
>CAZFQJ010000153.1:0-3204 GCA_964520875.1 uncultured Lachnospiraceae bacterium | reverse complement strand
CCGTTACGATAGCGATAGCGGACTTCACTCACTTCAGCTCCGCAAATCAGAACGGCGGAACGATCACCCTCTCCGGTGATTATTCGGGATTCGGAAACGTTTCCTCCGCTTCTTCCGGACTTACCTTCGCAAACGGAGTGATAACCGTTGACAGAAGCGTAGCGGCAAACGGAAGCACGCTCACCATAACGCTCTCAAAGTAATTTAAGATATAAAAGCTCCGCGCTTCCGAATGAAGCGCGGAGCTTTTTCATTATCCAAAATCAAAAGAAAACTCCGAGCCGATTTACGGTTCGGAGTTTAATGTTTATTATTCGCTACGAAGCGCCTCTACGGGATCTTTCTTTGCGGCTAAACGAGACGGTATAAGTCCCGCTATGAGCGTAAGCACCATGCTTATGACTACAAGTATCACCGCTCCGACTATCGGAAGCGCTGCAATTCCGGAGATTCCCGAGAAATGCTTTATTATAAGGCCTATCGGTATATTCAAAATGACCGTAACGATTATACCTATCATACCCGAAACGAAGCCCACGATGAGCGTTTCGGCGTTAAACACACGGGAAACATCGCGTTTCGAAGCTCCCATTGCTCTTAAGATACCTATCTCCTTCGTTCTTTCGAGAACGGATATATAGGTTATGATACCTATCATTATCGAAGATACCACAAGAGATATCGAAACAAAGAATATCAGAACATAAGATATAGCGTTTATTATCTTGGTTATCGAAGAAAAGAGCATGCCGACGTAATCGGTATAAGATATCTTATTGCTTTCTTCCGTCTGGAGCGCGTTATATTCGCTTATCATATCGGAAATGCGTTGCTTGTCTTCGAAATTTTTGGCGTATATCGATATCGACGACGGATCGTCCTTATCCGCTATACCGAGCTTCTTGCAATTTTCCGAGAACGTCGACGAAGATACCGTAGGCACGTAATTATCGTAAATATCTATAAGCTCGGCTTCCGTATAGCTTTCAAGACGTTTCATGAACGCCGAAGCGATCTTTGAATCAAGTGCGGTCTGAGTCTGCGTGGGAGCGGTATCTGTCGCGTAGTTCTCTTTTGCGATCTTCTCTATCTCTTCATCGAACAATGCCGCGATATTGATATCCGTCATCTTATCCACTTCGTTTCTTATAGCGGTCTCATCGAGTCCGGTACGGGAAACGTAAAGAGAAACTATATAATCCTTTTTGGTCTGCTGACTTATAAAGACGTTCACGCCGAGGGAGGTGCTTCCGCCGTTATACAGATCAAGATCCACTCCGCCGCTTCCGTACATCGAAAGCAGGCTTTCAAGGGTCTTTACGACCGTTACGTCGTCCATTGCGTCAACTCTCGCCTCTATTGCGGCAGACTCGCTTTCGTCGCCGGAGGTGTTTTGGTACTTAAGTATCATCTTAAGGACGGTACGCTTTTGGTCGATAGTCATAAGCTTCGAAGCCTCGCGTACCATTTCCGCGTCAAGTTCCGCGTCGCTCGGAGCGTTTTCGATATCGCTTATCAGCTTTCCGGCGGATTCGGCGTACTGCGACTTTATCATCGATATCATCGTTTCTTCTACGTACTCATAAAGGTCGGAAGCCTCGGAAAAGCTATTAAGGTAGGTATCGAGCATGGTCGGATCCACACTCGTTCCGATGTAGTCCTTTATGAACGCTTTCAATTCATCGAGCGTGGACTCCTTTGATATCCTCATAGCCTTAAGATAGGCATCAAGAGTATCGTTTACATATTTATCCGTAGGCGTAGTCAGTATATCTCTGTATATCTCCGCCTTCTTGCTATCCGTCGCGTCCTTAAGATAGTTAAAAAGCGCTTCTGCCTTTTTGTCGTTTTCTATCTTGTCCTTTTCATCGAGAACGAACGGAAGTCCGGTAAGGATATCGACATCGGGGTTTGCGAGCTGAGCCTTTACTATATCGCTCTTCGCCGTCTCGTCTATAATATAATCGGTAAGAGCCGAGGTATAAACGAGCGTGCCGCTGAGGACTCCCGACGAAGCCTGATCGTTCTGGCGGATTATACCCACTATCTCACATTCAAGACCCGCGCCGACTATATATCTCAGCTCGTCGTTTTTATCGTCCTCGGCTATGTTTACCCATTCACCGTCGGAATTTTGTTTGTAATAAGCGCTGGTCGGAATGACCTTATACTTTATACCGAGCAGCTCGTCGTATTCATAGCTCGTTTTTTCCGTAAGCTCAACCTTTTCGCCCTTCATGGCGGATATCATGGTCTCAAGCATGCTTTCGGAAGAGATAAGACCGAGAGAGTACAGAGTCATATCGCTTATCTCGTTATTATCTGTGATCACGAGCATTATCTCGTTTTTGCTCTCGGGCCATTTTCCGGCGACCAGATCGTACTGTTCCTTTATCATGCCGTGAACGAGACCGTTCGAGCCGCTTTCGGGCGGCAGCATCTCTTCCCAAACACTGAAGCCCGAGGAAGTGACCGAGGCACTAAGGGACGAAGCGCTTCCGGAATTCATTCCCATACTGCCCACCATGTTTTCGTACAACGCCGCAATATCGGATTTAACATAATTCGTACCGCTGACGACATACGCGTTGATATCAACGTCGTAGCCGTAACGTATAAGCGAAGCCAGATCCTTTATTCCGACGTTATCGCTTTCAAGGTACTTCTTAAAATCAACGAGGTTGTTACTGTTCGTCTCGGGGTTGAGCATGCTCTGCATAAGGTCGTAAGTCACGGTATTTACATAGACCTTATCCTTTTCCCCGGTATTATTCGAATTACCCTTATTCCCCATAAGAGAAACGAGCATACTGCTCATATCAACCTCTTCTTTATTTATGGTGATCGGGTATGATGATAACGTATCTCTTTGGACGCTATTTATATAAGCGTTTATACCGTTTGAAAGCGAAAGTATGAGCGCTATTCCTATTATACCTATGCTTCCGGCAAACGAGACCATGAAAGTTCTCGTCTTTTTGGTAAGCAGGTTATTGAGAGAAAGCGAAAGCGCGGTCATAAACGACATGGACGGCTTCTTTTTGCCCTTGGAATCCTTTGTTTTCGAAGATTCCGAGCTTACGGCGACCGTTTTTTCGATCTCCTTTTCTTCCTCCTCGGGAGAATACGGAGCGGTATCTCCCACCACATGACCGTCGCTTAACCTTATTATCCTGTCCGAATACTGCTCGGCAAGCTCGGGGT
>CAZFQJ010000152.1:0-3232 GCA_964520875.1 uncultured Lachnospiraceae bacterium | reverse complement strand
CTTGGATAAGGTCAAGGAAGAACATGCCCTTACCGACGTATCTTTTTGCTATGCTTACGACAAGTCGGAGGTTAGCTTCGACAAGTCTCTGCTTTGCTTTTTCATCACCGTTGACCATTTTTTCGGCAAGCTCAAGCTCGTCCTCCATTTTAAGAAGCGGAACACGTCCTATCTCCTTAAGATACATTCTGACGGGGTCGTCTATTATAACGCCTTCCTGAGCCAGCACCTGCTCCATATCCTCCGGAGAATCAAGCTGCTCAAGCTCGCTTTCGATGTTAAGATCGGAAGCGTCCATATAACCCGTAACGTCAACGCCTTGATCTTCAAGAGTTTCGTATATCTTCTCTATCTGGTCTATGTCGAACTCGTCGTCGCCCAGCGCCTCAAGTATCTCGCTCTGAGTAAGAGAACCCTTTGCCTTTCCTTTTTCTATAAGCTCCTGAATATCAAACTTTTTTTCGCTCATTTGTCTATCCTTTCAAACGGTGACACCGTTACTTAAATTGTTTTCAGTTTAATTTACCGCCGTTCATGGCGAGCTTTGCGGCTATAAGCTTGTCTATATCGGATCCGATCGACGCCGATGCGCTCCTGAGAGCCGCTATATTGTCGTAAAAAACACTGTCCGACGAGGAATCTAAGCCCTCTCGCTTTGCCTGCATGCCGTATATCCTTTCCATTTCGTCGCTTGTAAATTCCGAGCCGAGCACTCCTATATCCTTAATGCCTTCGGCGCTCATCTTTTTGATTTCGGAAAACACACGCTTATTGAAAGCCGTAACGAAATCTTCCTCTTTTACCGGCGGATCGTCTCCGCATATCTGCGCGGCTCTTTCCGGGTGCAGCATAAGTATACCGAGGATCGCCTCCTCTGCGGCGGTCGCCTTAGGATTAGCCGAATGCTCCGGATTTATCCTATCGCCTATGCCGAGCGACTTATTTAACATCTGCTTTTTATATTCCGAATTCGATTCCCTTACCTTACGCTTTATCTTCTTTTCGACGTCTTTTTTGAGACTTTCCGCGGAAAGTCCGAGCGCCTTTGAAACCTTATCTATATACAGTTCGCGTTCAACCGCCGAATAAACGCCAGCTATCTCGCCGCATATCTCCCCCGAAGCTCCGATCTTTCCGTCATCGCTTGAAAGATCGTATTTCGAAAAAACATTTTTCATTACGAAATCGAATTTCGTCTCGCTTCCGGCAAGCAAACGCTTGAAAGCGTCCGCGCCGAATCTTTTTATATATTCGTCGGGATCCTTAGCGTCCTTTATACGCAGTACACGAACTTCAAGTCCCGCCTCCGAAAGTATCTTCGAAGCTCTGTCTGCCGCCGCCTTACCGGCATTATCTCCGTCGTATGATATTATCACTCTTGACGTATAACGCTTCATCAGGCGCGCCTGCTCCTGAGTAAGCGCCGTTCCGAGCGTTGCCACCGCATTTTTAAATCCCGCGGCGTGCATGGCAATGACGTCCATATAACCTTCGCAAAGTATCATCTCCTCGGCACAATGATTTTTTGCGAAATTCAATGCGAAAAGATTTCTTCCCTTGCTGAAAGCGATAGTATCGGGAGTGTTAAGATACTTGGGAGAAGCGCCGTCCGTGACTCTTCCTCCGAAGCCTATGACGGAACCCGCGGTATCGATTATGGGAAACATCACTCTGTTTCGAAAATAAGGGAAGTAGCCTTTTTCTCCTTTCCCCTCTATCTTCGCCGTAAGCATCTCCTCGTCGGTATATCCGAGCCTTTTCAAATGATCTATAACCTCAAATCCTCTGCCCGAATACCCGAGCCCGAAACGATTTACCATTTCGCGAGTAAGTCCTCTGTTTATAAAATAAGACTTAGCGGCGTCCGACGCGACCATATTACTTCGAAACACCCGCGCCGCTTCCTTGTTAAGCTCAAGTATACGGCTCCTGCGAATGGTATTACGTCCGGTATCCTCTTCCTCGGGGATAGTTATACCGCTTCTTTTAGCAAGGAAGTGAAGAGCTTCCGTGTAACTCAGATTCTCTATTTTTCTTATAAAGGTAACGACGTCGCCCGCCGCTCCGCAACCGAAGCAATAAAAGCTCTGCGTTCCGTTAAAAACGGTAAACGACGGTGTTTTCTCGTTATGGAACGGACAAAGCCCGTTCATGTTGGAGCCGGCGCGTTTCAAGGTGACGTAAGCCGAGATAACGTCGGCTATATCGTTTCTGACCTTTATGTCCTCTATGATATTCTGCGGTATCACGGCAAAGTCTCCTTTCTTTTAAAGATCATATCACAAGGTTTATCAAACGTAGGGCAAAAGTCTGTTACCCTCGTTCCACATTTTCGGAAGGAAGAGCTGGCGGTACAAAGTGACCGCGTATCTGTCTGTCATACCGGCGATATAATCGCATACGACTCTTTGCCTATCCTCTTTTTCAAGCCATTTCTTCTGTTCAGCGGGAAGGTGTTCGGGTCTCTTTACAAAATATTCGTAAAGTCTGCCGAGCAGCTCCTCCGCTTTACCCTCTTCGCCCTTTGCGATAGGGTTGGTATATACGCTTTCGAAAAGAAAGTCTCTTAACCTTTTCGTAGCCTCGCCGATCTCGCGCTCCATTTTTATCTCGTCGCCGTCGGCGCTTGCCGCTATGACGCTCCTCGTCATGGTATCTATGCGTTCTCCGTGCGAATTTCCGAGTATCTCGCGAAGATCCTTCGGTATATCCTCTTCCGAGAGTATGCCGGCTCTGCACGCGTCGTCTATATCATGGTTTATATACGCTATCCTGTCGGCAAAAAGTATTATTCCGCCTTCTACCGTCTCCGCTTTTCCGCTTCCGCCGGTATGATGGAGTATACCGTCTCTGACCTCGTGCGTAAGGTTTAAGCCCTCACCGCCGTTTTCAAGCTTTTCGACGACTCTTAGGCTTTGTTCGTTATGTTTAAAAAGCGGACTGTAAACGCGCTGAAGAAGTCTTTCTCCGGCGTGACCGAACGGAGTATGTCCGAGATCGTGACCGAGCGCCGCCGCCTCCGCGAGATCCTCGTTCAAGCGAAGCGCACGCGCTATCGTGCGCGCTATCTGCGTGACCTCCAAGGTATGCGTAAGACGAGTCCTGTAATGATCCGCTTCAGGCGAAAGGAACACCTGCGTCTTATGCATCAGCCTGCGGAACGCCTTACTGTGTATTATGCGGTCTCTGTCTCTTTGATATTCCGTGCGAACGGAGCACGGTCTTATCGGTC
>CAZFQJ010000151.1:0-3283 GCA_964520875.1 uncultured Lachnospiraceae bacterium | reverse complement strand
TGTTATCGACCCTGCGAGAATCTTCAAGAACAAGAAGATGCCCGGTCAGTACGGTAACGAGCAGGTAACGATCCTTAATCTGGACGTTGTCAAGGTAGACGCGGAGAAGAACCTCATTGCGATCAAGGGCGCGGTCCCGGGCGCAAAGGGCGGCATAGTATTCATCCGTGATAGCGTTAAAGCCTGAGCGGAAGGAGGAGAAATACAATGGCTAACATTAAAGTTGTAGATATGGCCGGAAAAGAGGTCGGCTCGATAGAGCTTTCCGACAAGATTTACGGCATAGAAGAAATAAATAGCGCTGTTCTCCACGCCTCTGTCAGAGCTTATCTGCTCAACCAGAGACAGGGCACTCAGTCGGCTCTTACCCGTTCCGAGGTATCGGGCGGCGGAAAGAAGCCCTGGAGACAGAAGGGAACCGGACGCGCAAGACAGGGTTCCACCCGTTCGCCTCAGTGGACGCACGGCGGAATCGTTTTCGCTCCGAAGCCGCGTGAATACAGAGTTGCGATGAACCGCAAGACCAAGAGAGTCGCTCTTTACAATGCGCTTTCTTCCAAGTATGCGGCAAACGAGATAGTCGTAGTCGATCAGATAAAGACCGAGAGCTACAAGACCAAGACCATGGTCAACATGCTTTCCGCGATAGGCGCGGGCAAGAAGGCTCTTGTCGTTCTTGATACGATAGACGCTATGGTAATAAAGAGCTTTGCCAACATTCCCGGCGTAAAGACCGTACAGGCAAATCAGCTCAGCGTATATGACGTTCTCAATTGCAACACGTTCGTTATGACGTCGGCTGCATCATCCATAATCGAGGAGGTGTACGGCAAATGAAAACAGTATACGATATAATCATCAGACCGATAATCACCGAAGCCAGCATGGACATGACCGCGAGCAAGAAGTATGCCTTCGAGGTAAGAAGCGACGCGACCAAGCCCGAGATAGCCGAAGCGGTCGAGAAGATGTTCAAAGTTAAGGTGGCATATGTAAACACCATATCCATGAAGAAGAAGCCGAAGCGCCTCGGCGTTCACGAAGGCTACACTTCCGCATGGAAGAAAGCGATAGTACAGCTCACAGAGGATTCCGAGACGATCGAATTCTTTGAGGGTATGAGATAAGTTAAGGAGGAGTAAAACAATGGCAACAAAGAAGTATAATCCTACGTCGCCTGCAAGAAGACATATGTCTGTGCCCTCCTTCGACGAGGTCACTAAGTCGGTCCCCGAGAAATCTCTCCTGACCGTACTTAAGAAAAATGCGGGACGTAATAGCTACGGACGTATAACTGTACGTCATCAAGGCGGCGGTAACAAGAAGAAGTACAGACTCGTAGACTTCCGCCGTAACCGCGACGATATGCCTGCCAAGGTCCTCGGAATAGAGTACGACCCCAACAGAACGGCATACATCGCACTCATTCAGTATGAGGACGGCGTTAAGAGCTATATAATAGCTCCCGGCGGACTTACCGACGGCGACGTCGTATATACCGGAAATTCTTCCGATATAAAGCCCGGAAACACCATGGAGATATCTGCTATACCGGTAGGTACTCTCATTCACAATATCGAGATATATCCCGGCAAGGGCGGCCAGCTCGTCCGTTCCGCGGGAGCCGCCGCTCAGCTCATGGCTAAAGAGAACGGCATGGCTCAGGTAAGACTTCCCTCCGGCGAAGTACGCCTCATAAGACTCGATTGCAAAGCAACGATAGGCACGGTCAGCAATATAGAGCATGACACGGTCAAGATCGGTAAGGCAGGTAAGAAGCGTCATATGGGTATCCGCCCGACGGTACGCGGATCTGTCATGAACCCCTGCGACCACCCGCACGGAGGTGGTGAGGGTAAATCGCCTGTCGGACGTCCTTCTCCGGTAACTCCTTGGGGCAAGCCTGCGCTCGGTTATAAGACGCGTAACAAGAAGGCAAGAACCAATAAGTTCATCGTGAAGAGCCGTCACGCTAATTAATTCAGGAGGACATTAAGATGAGCAGAAGCTGCAAAAAGAGTCCGTTTGTTGAAGTCAAGCTTTACAACCGTATAGTTGCAATGAACGAAGCAAACGACAAGAAGGTAATAAAGACCTGGTCCAGAGCCTCCACCATTTTCCCGGAGTTCGTTGGTCATACCATAGCGGTACATGACGGAAGAAAGCACGTTCCGGTATATGTAACAGAGGATATGGTCGGACACAAGCTCGGAGAATTCGCACCTACTCGTACCTTTAAAGGTCACGCCGGTTCTAAGACGTCTAACAACGGTAAATAATGCCGTTGTCGGACGAGCCGGATCAAATAAAAATACGGAGCGTTGAAACGTCCCGGAAGGAGGCACCTGAAATGGAAGCTAATAAAGAAGCAAAAGCGATACTGAAATATGCAAGAATTTCTCCTCGCAAGGTCAAGATAGTTCTCGATCTCATCAGAGGCAAGGACGCTGACATGGCGATGGCGATTCTTAAGAATACACGTAAATCCGCATCGGAATATCTTATAAAGCTGCTCAAGAGCGCGATAGCAAACGCAGAGAACAACTGCGAGATGGACGCGAGCAAGCTCTATATATCCGAGTGCTATGTATGTCCCGGCCCGACACTTAAGAGAATGTTGCCGAGAGCAAAGGGAAGTGCAAATCGCATTTTAAAGAGAACAAGCCACATAACGATTGCCGTAAAAGAGAGAACGAGCGGCAATGCAGTTGCGGCTGAGTAATAGAGGAGGCTAAAAGAATGGGTCAGAAAGTTAATCCCCACGGCCTTCGTGTGGGCGTCATTAAAGACTGGGATTCGAGATGGTTCGAGAAGGACGAAAGCTTCGGTGACACCCTCGTTTCCGATTACAAGATCAGAAACTTCCTGAAAAAGAAGCTTCAGGACGCCGGAGTACCGAAGATCGAAATAGAGCGCGACAGCGCGAGAATCAGAGTATTCATTCACTGCGCAAAGCCGGGTATAATCATCGGACAGGGCGGCTCGGAGATCGAGAAGCTCAAGGCTGAGATCGAAAAGATGATAGGCGGCGAAAAGGCCGTGTTCGTAAACGTCGTGGAGGTAAAGTCCCCCGACCTTAACGCACAGCTCGTTGCCGAGAACGTTGCGGCAAAGCTTGAGGGAAGAATAGCCTTCCGCCGCGCAATGAAGATGGCGATATCCAGAACCATGCACCTCGGAGCAAAGGGAATAAAGATCTCCTGCTCCGGACGTCTTGCGGGAGCTGAGATAGCGCGTACCGAGCATTATCACGAGGGAACCATACCGCTTCAGACGATCAGAG
>CAZFQJ010000150.1:0-3328 GCA_964520875.1 uncultured Lachnospiraceae bacterium | reverse complement strand
ACGACCTATCGGGTATGAACCGATTGCTCTAGCCAACTGAGCTATTCCGCCATTTCGCCGTTAAGACGGATATCCGTCACAAACTGCGGATTTTATTATACCATAAGCGTTTTGTTTTGTCAATACTATTTTTCAAAAAAATGAAAAATAGTCGATATTTTTTATTTTTAGCAATCGCAAAGCTCATTAATATGTACTTATTCTTGACAAACGGTACCGATTTAATGTATAATAAATATCAGAAATAATAAGGAGCCGACATAACGTATTATGAAAGAGATATTTTTGTGTAAATACGGCGAGATAGCACTGAAGGGACTTAATAAAGGTCATTTCGAGGGCGCGCTCGTCAAGGAGATAAAAGCGAGACTTAAGCCGCACGGCGAATTTTCCGTGAGCCGCGCGCAGTCGACGATATACGTCGAGCCGATAGGAGATACGGCGGACACCGACGGAGCGTTCGAAGCGCTGCGTAAGATATTCGGAATAGCTACCGTATGCCGTGCCGCCGAAACGGAAAAGGATATGGACGCCATACTTAAGACGGTAAAAGAGTATATACCGCAGTTCCTTAGCGAAAAAAAGACATTCAGAGCCAACGCCAAGCGCGCGGACAAGCGTTTTCCGCTCAAGTCCCCCGAGATCGCCGCGCTTGTAGGAGGCGCGGTGCTTGAGGTTATGGAAGGAAAGATAGGCGTATCGATGGATCACCCGGACGCTATCGTTACGGTCGAGATACGCGAAACGCACGCGTTCGTCCACGCGGACGCCTTAAGAGTCGCGTGCGGTATGCCGATAGGAAGCGCGGGCAGAGCCATGCTCCTGCTTTCTGGAGGTATAGACAGTCCCGTCGCCGGATATATGATGGCGAAACGCGGCGCGAAGATAGAATGTACGCATTTCGAGAGCTTTCCCTATACCTCCGAGGAAGCAAGGGAGAAGGTGCTTGAGCTTGCCCGTATCATGAGCGATTACTGCGGAGAGCTGAGAGTCAACTGTATCTCCGTTACCGAGATACAGGAAAGGCTTCGCGATACCGTAGACGAGGAATATTTTACGCTCCTACTCAGACGCAGTATGATGAGACTTGCGGCAAGAATGGCGGCGGAACGCCGTTGCGACGCGCTCGTCACGGGCGAGAGCCTCGGACAGGTCGCTTCTCAGACCATGCTTGCCATGGGAGTTACCAATCCCGCCGCGGACATGCTCGTTTTCAGACCGTGTATAGGTCTTGATAAAGAGGAGATAGTCGCGCTCGCAAGAAAGATAGGCACTTTCGAAACGTCCATACTTCCTTATGAGGATTGTTGCACGGTGTTCACGCCGAAACACCCCAAAACGCGCCCCGAGCTTGCCAAAGTTCTTGCTCAGGAGGAAAAAGCGGACCTTTCGGCGCTTGAGGACGCCGCCTTCGCAGAGGCAAAAGTCTATTTTTGTAAATGATCATTAAATGAACCTTTAAGGCTCGCCCTCTCCGTCACGCATGCGCGTGACACCTCTCCCGGAGTGAGAGGCATTTAGTTACATGTCATCCTGAGCGAGCGAAAGCGAAGGTGGGATCTTTGGCGATCTGCCGATAAAACAATGCAGATCCCAAACGTCGCTACGCACCGTTTGATCCTCGCTATGCTCGGATTTCGACTCCGGGCTTCGCCCTCCGCTCAGGATGACGGTGCCCAATCCCCCTATGCGAACCCCTCGGAGTGGAAAAACCGTCCCCAGCGGCGCTGAAGTACAACTGTAAAAATTTCTTTCTTTTTCTTTGCTTCGTTTCTTTTTCTTTTCAAAAGAAGGAAAAAGAAATGATGTTTATAAAAACTTTTTAAAGAGGTGAACCAAATGGAAGATTCGGGAAAAAAAGTAAGTATATCCGAAATAATAAAAGAATTTCAGCTTGAAGTACTGTACGAAAGTAAGCACCCCGTAAGTATAAATACCGCGGACGTGAACCGTCCCGGTCTGCCGCTCACGGGCTTTACCGAGCTTTATCAGCCGCACCGTATCCAGATAATAGGCAGGGAGGAGCATACGTACCTGAGCGAGCTTGACGACGAAACGCGCAGAAGTAATGTCGATAAGTTTTTGGCGGCTAACCCCATATGCCTCATATATTCAAGCTCTATCGAGCCGCAACCGGTGGTGTATGAGCTTTGCGAAAAGCATGACGTCATGCTCCTTCGTACCTCTATGCGTACATCGGAATTCATGGCTAACCTCATATCCTCGCTTCGCGTAAAGGTCGCGCCCGTGTCTACCCGTCACGGAGTAATGGTCGAGGTCTACGGTATAGGCATACTTATCCTCGGAGATTCCGGAGTAGGTAAGAGCGAAACGGCGATAGAACTTGTAAAACGCGGTCACAGACTTATAGCCGACGACGCGGTGGAGATCAAAAAAGTCAGTTCGAAAACGCTCGTCGCTACCGCCCCCGAGCTTATACGTTACTATATAGAGCTTCGCGGAATAGGTATAGTCGATGTCCGCAGGCTTTTCGGTATAGGCGCGGTAAAGGAGACGGAAAAGATAGAGCTTGTTATAGAGCTTGAGCCTTGGGTAGAAGGTAAGATGTACGACCGTATGGGCATCGATCAGAAAAAAATGGATATAATGGGCGTTGAGATCCCGTTCCTGCTCGTCCCCGTGCGGCCCGGACGTAACCTCGCGGTCATAATCGAGATCGCGGCTATGAACCATAGGCAAAAGACCATGGGCTATAATACCGCCGAGGAGTTCAATAAGAGACTTATAAGGCTCGCACAGGAAAACGCCGAAG
The DNA here is from genome assembly GCA_964520875.1 of uncultured Lachnospiraceae bacterium. Lineage (GTDB taxonomy): Bacteria > Bacillota > Clostridia > Oscillospirales > CAG-272 > SIG673. The sequence goes on along the minus strand of CAZFQJ010000150.1, from coordinate 555 downwards.
GCGCGGATAAGTGAGGGATAACGTGTTCGGATTCGGGAAAAAGGCGGATAATACGGTCAGATTCAGACGCGAAATGGCGAAAAAGCTCCACGGTATGCATATAAAATACGTAATGGAGCGCATAGGCGAAGAGGACGATATCATAGTCGGACGTGAGGGCGCGCTCATAACGCGCGGTAAGGAGTTCATGATATTCGCATCTCAGCACGACGTTTTTCGCAGTTACATAGACGAGACGGATTTTTCCGAGCTTATGAGCCTCGGGGGTGCGGTCATAACAGGCTACGATCTCCTTTCCGGTAAGGAACGTACCCTTATCGCTCATTATACGAATAACGCCTGATCTTGAAATCGGTTTTGTTAAGATCATATTATACGTGGACGGTTCGGTAAAATCGATAGCAATTTCCGATCGCTATGCGCTACCCTACGGTCGTACAATGTGGTGGGAACAAGCCCCCGCCCTACGACGCGAGATATTACTGTTATTCTCCGATAACTTCTCTGTGATCGAATCACTTCTAAGGCTCGCCCTTTGGGAGAGCTCCCGCGTGA
>CAZFQJ010000149.1:0-3334 GCA_964520875.1 uncultured Lachnospiraceae bacterium | reverse complement strand
AGACACAATGTATTCAATCCCTCAGTCAGCTACGCTGACAGCTCCCTTTACACAAAGGAGCCTTTCGCCCGTGTCATTCCGAGCGAGCGGGAAATCCACTCTATGATATAATATCAAAGTTTACACAAGCTCTATTGTCAGAGAAGTTCTTTTGCCAATCGTCCGCAGGACGATCACTTTTCATTTCAAAAAAGTAAGTCTCTGTGATATAATATCAAACTATACACAACATTCAATGTAGAAGAAGTTTTTTGCCTACTTTTTTTCAAAAAAGTAGGGAATACAAAGACTCCGGCGAGCTTTCGGGAAGCGAGAGCCTAAGCCACACCAAAAAAGGCAATATGTCCGCCCCGTCAACCTTAAAAGTAAGCGAGAGCATGTACCGTCCGCGATCCCAAAGGATAGGCAAGCTTTCGGTCTTAACATGCATAAGTCCGCACGCAAGAGCGGCAAAGATCGCCTCGGCTGCCGTATCGCCCTTCGGGTCGTCGATGTTTATTTTAAGAAACTCCGTGCTTTTTATTTCCTTTCGGGCAAGCTCGCCCGATACGCGTTTAACGTTCTTTGCGAGCAGAGCGAACACCGTGACCTTTCCGATATCGTTATCGGGATCCGTATCTGTAACTACGGGATCGGTCATCGGGACTTCCGCCGTCATTATCGGAGCGAGCTCGTACTTGTGTATAAGCTTAAGAAAGCTCATAAGCGAACCGTCGTCGGACGTCTCATAAGGCAGTATGCAGTAACCCGCACGCCCGTAATAGACCTCCTCGCAGACCGCTGAAAAGCTCTCGGGATAAAGAACGGTCGCATTTCCGAGCGCCTCGGAAAAGATCCTGTACGCAGTATCGGAATAGGAATTACGCATATACGCTATCCTTGTGCTCTCGGACTCTGACATGTCCCCGAAGAACTCGGAGAGCGGAACGGATACCCCGAGATCGCCGAGAAGCTCGCATACTGCTCTGCAAAGGCAGACCTCCGTCATCAGTCTCGTTCCGACAAACGCACCCCAAATCAAGCTTTCCGTCTCCTTCGGGGGATCGCCGAACATCTCCGCGCCCTTTGAAAGCTTCAAAACACATTCCCTGTACTCGGAAAGAAAAACTTCGCTTGAAAACATCTCCGCGCCTTCGTAACGCGGCGTTCCGCCCTCGAAAAGAAGCTCTCGCGCAATATCGCGGACGTGCGAAAAAAGGCATTCCGTTGCACGAACTATGCCTTTTTCACACGCCAGAGCGTTATCAAGAGCACGCATCAAAGCGAATTTTCAAGCAGACCGAAGCTTGCGGAAAGGAAGCTCTTAAGCTCGTCTGCGCTGAGACGGCGCTGACTGAGGAGCGTGAGCGTATAAAGCTGCTTTGCCACTCCCTCGTCTGGCTTGTCCGCCAGCTTTCTTACGAGCGAGCTGTTGGAATTAAGAACGAGCGTCTCCTCCGCCATGGACTTTCCGCCTTCGCCCATGGAATACATCTTCATCATATCGTCAAAGCGTCTCGATTGCTCGGAAACGTTGAGTATGGCGGGTACGCTCTCGTCCTTCAGGCTTTCGAAAACCACATTCAGCTTATCGTTTCCGCTGACCTTCTTAAACAGCTCGGTAAGCGCCTCGCTCTCAAACTTCTCGCCGTCGCCCTTGAGCGCCGAAGCGACCTCGGAATCTATACGGGTAAATTTAACGTTTCTGTCCTGCTCTATGAGCGTAACGAACTGCGTATCTATGACCTTATCAAGTACAACGACATCTATATCCGCGTTTTCGAACATGGATAGGTACTGAGCCTGCGAGGTCTTGTCCGCGGTATAGTAAACGATATTCTCGTGCTTTTCCTTGGCCTTTTCAAGGTACTCGTCAAGAGTTACCTTTTCTCCGTCCGTTCTTTCGAACAGTACCGAGCCCTTTACTCTGTCGTAGAATTTTCTGTCTCTCATGCAACCGTATTCGACAAAGAGCTTTATATCGTTCCAGAGCTTGGAATAATTCTCCCTTTCGGTATTCATGAGAGAATTAAGCTTATCCGTTACTTTTTTGACTATATGCGCCGTTATCTTCGATACGTAGCCGTTGTTCTGAAGGTAACTTCTGGAAACGTTGAGCGGCATATCGGGGCAGTCAAGCACGCCCTTGAGCATAAGCAGATATTCGGGTATGACCTCTTTTATATTATCGGCAACGAACACCTGGTTATAATAGAGCTTGACCTGACCCTCCATGTTGTCGAACTCGGAATTAAGCTTCGGGAAATACAGTATACCCTTGAAGTTGAGCGGATAGTCCGCGTTTATATGAATATGGAACAGAGGCTCGCGGTAATCGGAAAAGACCTTGCGATAAAATTCGGTATATTCCTCTTCTGTACAATCCGACGGGTTTTTCTGCCAAAGGGGCGCCGTATCGTTTATCGGCTCGGGCTTTTTCTCCTCCTCGTCCTTCTTTTCGGACTTTTCCGCTTCCGCGCTCTCAAAGTATATCTCAACGGGCATGAAGGCACAGTACTTGGCAAGTATTTCCTTCAGCTTGAAATCGGAAAGGTACTCCTCGTTATCGGAATTTACGTGAAGGACGACGTCCGTTCCTCTGCCTTCCTTTTCGTCAGGGAAAAATTCGTAGTCACCTGCGTCCTTACAGGTCCATTTTACCGCGGGAGCGCCGGTAAACGAACGGCTTATGACGTCTACCGTATCGCTGACCATGAACGCGGAATAGAAACCGAGTCCGAAATGGCCGATTATTCCGCCGTCCGACTTATCGCCCTCGTACTTTTCGATAAAATCAAGCGCGCCGGAAAGGGCTATCTGGCATATATATTTCTTTATCTCGTCCGCTGTCATGCCTATACCGTTATCGGAAACGGTTATGGTCTTAAGCTCCTTATCGACTCTTACGGTTATCTTATACGGCTCCTCCGACTCATTCGCTTCCGAAAGCGAAACGAGCCTTTTATGCTTTGTGACCGCGTCGCAGGCGTTTGAGACCAGCTCGCGAAGGAAAATCTCTTTTTCCGAATAAAGCCACTGCTTTATTACCGGGAAAATGTGTTCTGTGCTGACGGATACTCCGCCTTTTTCATTTTTTACTTCTTCCATTTTTATACCTCCCCTTACTTTTCTTGAAAGAAAAGTAAGCAAAAGAACTTTTTTGACAATTGGTTTGGTGTGAATTTTAATATTATACCATAGAGTAAAGGTATCATATCCGATCGTTTCTGCCCGTGTCAGCCCAAACGAGTCGAACTGCGCCACGCCGGACACCGATAGGTGTCATTCTGAGCGCAGTATTTTTAAGGCTCTCCCTTCGGGAGAGCTCCCGCGTGAGCGGGTGGGAGGGCTGACC
>CAZFQJ010000148.1:0-3360 GCA_964520875.1 uncultured Lachnospiraceae bacterium | reverse complement strand
GGACGGGTTCCGTCGGGACGGGTAAGTCCTTCAAGCGCGGCTTCCATCATACGGACGGTACCGCCCGCATGGAGGTTAGTCATGTCAACGTCGAGACGCGAAAGGACCGCCATTGATTTTTTGACCGTGTTCGGGATATCGTGTAACTTCAGATCAAGGAATATCTTGTGTCCGCGGCGCTTTATCTCGCGTACTATCGAAGGTCCCTCCGCGTAATAAAGCTCCATACCTATCTTTACAAACGGCTTTCTTCCCGTGAACTTGTCCAAAAACGCAAACGTTTTTTCCGCGCTGTCGAAATCACAGGCTATTATGACGTCTTTTCCCATTATCTGCATCCTCCTATTATTTCTCTAAGTGAATTTATTTTGTATTTTTCCATTACCCTCGGCAGATCGTTTATTATATCTCTGCATGCATAAGGGTTTACAAGGTTAGCCGCTCCTATTTCGACGGCGCTCGCACCCGCAAGCATCATTTCGATAACGTTTTCCGCGCTTGCGACTCCGCCCATTCCGATTATCGGGATATTGACCGCGTTTGCGACCTGATAGACCATGCGAACGGCTACCGGAAAAATGGCTTCTCCCGAAAAACCGCCCATTTTGTTTGCGATCACGGGCTTTTTGGTCTTAAGATCTATCCTCATTCCGAGAAGAGTGTTTATAAGACTTATTCCGTCCGCGCCGGCTTCTTCGCAAGCCTTGGCGATAGAGACTATATCCGTAACGTTCGGAGAGAGCTTTATTATTACCGGCTTTGTCGCGACCTTTTTTACCGCTCTCGTTACTTCAGCCGCAGCTTCGGGAGATGTGCCGAAGCTCATTCCGCCGCCGTGTACGTTCGGACAGCTTACGTTTACCTCAAGCCAACCGACCTGATCGCACTTGTCGAGCTTTTCGCAGGTATATACGTAATCGTCAACGGAAAATCCGCTGACGTTTGCCATTACTTTTTTGTTAAAGCACTTTGCCAGCTTCGGAAGCTCCTCGCTTATCACCTTTTCGACGCCGGGATTTTGCAGTCCGACCGAATTTATCATTCCGGCGGTACATTCGGCTATCCTCGGAGTGGGGTTTCCGAATCTCGGCTCTTTTGTGGTACCCTTAAAAGAGAATGTACCGAGTATATTTATGTCGTACAGTTCTGCGAATTCATATCCGAACCCGAATGTTCCGCTTGCCGGGATTATCGGGTTATCAAGCTCTATTCCGCAAAGCTCTGTCTTTATTTCTCCCATATTATCTCCTCCTTGGTAAGCACCGGTCCGTCCTTACATATCCTCTTATTTCCGTAAAGCGTTTTACATGAGCAGCCCATACAAGCTCCGAATCCGCAACCCATACGCTCTTCGAAACTGAACTGACCGCTCGTTTCAGAAGCGCCGTATACCGCTTTTAGCATCGGCTCGGGTCCGCAGGTGTATATGTAGGAATAGCTCGTTTTCGGCATTGCCGCTATGACAAATCCCTTTTCTCCATAGCTTCCGTCCGCGGTCGTTACCGTAACTAAAGCGCCGAGCGCCTTAAATTCGTCTTCGAAAAATACCTCGCTTTTGGTATTGAAACCGAGTATTACGGAGACCTTCTTGCCTTCGGAGATCAGCTTCTTTGCAAGCAGGTACAGGGGAGGGACTCCGACGCCTCCGCCGATTAGAAGAGGAAAGTCTCCCGATACCGCGGTATCATATCCGTTTCCGAGTCCCGTAAGGACGTCGAGGACCTCTCCGCCCTTCATTTCTTTCATCATCTTCGTTCCTTTTCCGACTACCTTGTAGATGAGCGTGAGCACGCCGTTTTCGCAGTCGCATACGGAAATAGGTCGGCGAAGGAACAGACCGTCGAGCTTTATGTTTACGAACTGTCCGGGCTTTGTTATATCGGATGTGTCTCCGATAAGGTGCATGAGCATGACGTTATCCGTCAGCGCCGTGTTATCTTTTACCGTGAATAAGCTTTGTTTCATGTCTTTTATCCTTTGCGGTTTTTAATATATCTTTTTTCCGTTACGGAATGTAGCTATGCATTTGCCGTAAAGCTCGTATCCTTCGAACGGAGTGGCTTTTCCCATGGATAAGAAGTCCTTCGGATCTACCTTTTCGAACTTCGAAAGGTTCCAAACCGAGAAGGCGTTCTCAAATCCTATCTTGAAGCGTTTTCTCGGATTTATCGCCAAGAGATCGATAAGCTTTTCGAGCGTGATCACGTTTTCCTTTACGAGATATGTGTAGAGAACGGGGAACGCCGTTTCGAGTCCGACTATTCCGAACGAGCTTTTTTCGAGCCCGCGCGATTTTTCCTCTGCCGAATGCGGAGCGTGATCCGTCGCTATCATGTCTATCGTTCCGTCGATTAAGCCCTCTACGAGAGCTATCCTGTCGGACGCGTCTCTGAGCGGAGGATTCATTTTAAATCTGCCGGCCTCCTTTAAGAAGCTGTCGTCCATTACGAGGTAATGCGGAGCGGTCTCACAGGTTATGTCGACGCCCTCTTTTTTCGCCCTTCTTATCAGGTCAACGCTCTCTTTTGCGGAAATGTGACATACGTGATACGCGCACCCCGTTTCCTTTGCGAGCTTTATATCGCGCTCTATCTGTCTGTATTCGCTTTCGGAGCATATACCTTTGTGCCCGTGCTCTGCGGCGTATTTTCCGTCGTGTATGTAACCTCCGCGCAAAAGCTCGTTTACCTCGCAGTGCGCCGCTATGGGCTTGCCGAGAGCTTTTGCTTTCAGCATGGCAGCTCTCATGATGTCGTCGTTCTGCACGCCTTTTCCGTCGTCGGAAAAGCCGATGACGAAATCTTTCATTTCTTCCATTTCGGAAAGCTCTTTTCCGAGTTCTCCCTTTGTTACGGAGCCGTAAGGGCAGATCGCGACCGAAGCGTGTTTTATCATTTCGAGCTGGACCGCGAGATTTTCCATATTGTCAGGGACCGGAGCGAGATTCGGCATGGTGCATACCGTAGTATATCCGCCTCTTGCAGCCGAAGCCGATCCGCTGTTTATCGTCTCTTTATAAGAATATCCCGGCTCTCTGAAATGTACGTGTACATCGCAAAAACCGGGAAGAGCTGTATATTCCTCATTATCTATAAGCTCGGCGTATTCGGCGGGAAAAACACCGGACGACAAATCCGATCTGCCGAGCAGATCCGTGTTAATTTTTTTCATATCGGTCAACTTTGATCTTACCATAATCCACCTGTTCTTTTGCAAAAAAATCCTGCCGTTATCGGCAAGATCTTTTTATGTGTCGATGTAAGGGAGCTTATCGGCGTTCTTACCGTATCCGCCTTCAAGCTCCGTTTCGAATATTATATCATACAAAAGCCGCTTTGTCAATATTTTTTGCCCCGCTTT
>CAZFQJ010000147.1:0-3398 GCA_964520875.1 uncultured Lachnospiraceae bacterium | reverse complement strand
CGGGGAGGGGATTTGAACCTCCTGACCTCCGGGTTATGAGCCCGACGAGCTAACCGAGCTGCTCTACCCCGCGATATTTGATTAGGCGAATAAAAAATGGTGCCGGAGACCGGGATCGAACCGGCACGAGGGATTAGCTCGCGGGATTTTAAGTCCCGTGCGTCTGCCAGTTCCGCCACTCCGGCAAATCTTTCATTACCATTACCTCGTTCATTATAGCACATTATACTCGGTTTGTCAAGATATAATACGCATTTTTTGAAAAAAATTTAAAAACGACGTTCGGAAGGCTTGACAAGGCTTTTGTTCTTATGTTATTATGGAGATAATATTTGAACGGAGATAAAAATTATGATGTACGATATGCACGCTCATACGAACAATTCTCACGACGCAAAGCAGAGCATAGACGAGCTTTGCGAGGCGGCTGTTAGGAAAGGTCTTACGGGTATCGTCGTGACAGATCATGCGGATCTGTCCGAATACTGCGACGAAAGGCTCGGACGTATTAAAAGCTCCGTAAGACAAGCAAAGGAAGCGGCGGAAAAATACAAGGGACGCTTGAACGTTTTGGTGGGAGTAGAGTTGAGCGAGACTTTCGAATGTAAAGAGGAAGAGCGGATCGTGAAGGGACTTTCGGAATACGACGTGATACTTTCTTCATGTCATTACGTGAAATATTTTGAAGATTGTTTTGAAGCTCCGTATTCTGCTATAACGCGTTTTGCCGACGCAAGCGAGAAGGAGCTTGAAGGCTTCCTTGCCGTTTATTTTGAGCATATAGCGGATATTGCCGAGAACGGAGATTTCGATGTGCTCTCGCATCTTACCTGTCCGCTTCGTTATATAAACGGAAGGTACAAAAGAAACGTTCGCGAAGAGGATCACGAAGAGGAGATTCGTAGGATACTCAAAGCGGTCATATCCCGCGATCTTGCGCTTGAGGTCAATACTTCGGGACTCGGGAAGGAATTCGGAAAGACTCTGCCGGGCGAAAGCGTTCTTTCGTGGTATTACGAAATGGGCGGAAGAAGGATAACTCTCGGCGGCGATTCACACGTTTCCGAAAATGTTGCGAATCATTTTTCCGAGGCGATCGAAATGCTGAAGCGGATCGGATTCGACTCTTTATGCTACTTTGAGAAGAGAAAATGCCGCGAATATCCGATCTGACGTTATGTCTAATTGTAAAAAAATAATGAACATTATAAAACATCTTGCGTTTTAAAAGTGTTTGTGGTATAATGAATTGAATTTGCCGTAAGAGGCTATTCGAAATACAGTCGCACCGTGACTCGGTTTGCGGGTAAACGTCGGATATATGCCGACATTCACCTGTCCGCTTGCTTAGTTTCGGGTGATAATCTGCAGAAAGGTGAAAAGAATATGTTAAAGGAAGAAAAGCTCCAGATCATTGAGTCCAACAAGGTTCATGAGAAGGATACGGGTTCGCCCGAGGTCCAGATAGCGCTCCTCACTTCGAGGATCCAGAACCTTACGGAGCATCTCAAGAAGAACGACAAGGACCACCATAGCCGTCGCGGACTTCTTAAGATGGTTGGACATCGTCGTAAGCTCCTTGCATACCTTCAGAAGAAGGACATCGAGCGTTACCGCGCAATCGTTGAAAAACTCGGCCTCAGAAAGTAATTTCAGCCGAGCAGCCGGGCTTTACGGGCTGTTCCCGATTTCGGGGACAGCCCGTAAAGTATATCCGAGCGTAAATAAAACGCCGCATGGCAAAAGGGAAGCTACCGCAAAAACGGTAGGGAACGGTCTTACGGACTTCGCTTCACGAAAAAAAGCGGGAGTCCGCGGAGTCCGTAAGACCGTTCCCTGTTTGTTTTGAAGGCGTTTTTAAATAAATAAAAAACAAGCGAAACAGGAAGGAAAAATAAAGATGTTTGAGAAATTCAGAACCTTTGAATACACTCTTGCCGGCAGACCTCTCATAATAGAGACGGGCAAGATGGCGGGACTTGCGAACGGCTCGTGCCTCGTTCGTTACGGCGAGACGAGCGTTCTCGCTACCGCTACCGCGAGCGCAAAGCCCCGTGACGGAATAGATTTTCTGCCGTTGTCCGTTGATTTTGACGCAAGACTTTACGCGGCGGGAAAGATACCCGGAAGCTTTAATAAGAGAGAGGGCAGACCGACGGAAAAGTCTATACTTTCGTCAAGAGTCATAGACAGACCCATACGTCCTCTTTTCCCGAAGGACCTTCGTAACGACGTAGCTCTTAACCTTCTTATCCTCTCGGTCGATCCCGACTGCGAGCCCGAGGTGGTTGCCATGATAGGCGCTTCTATTGCGCTCTCAATATCCGATATACCGTGGAACGGCCCGATAGCAGGACTTCATGTCGGTCTCGTAGACGGAAACGTTGTCCTTAACCCGAATTACGAGGAGAGAAAGAAGAGCATACTTGAGCTTACCGTTGCCGGTTCTTACGAAAAGGTCGTAATGATCGAAGCCGGCGCAAAGGAAGTTTCGGACGACGATATGTTCAACGCCATAATGGTGGCGCATGAGGAGATAAAGAAGCTCTGTACGTTCATAAAAGGTATAGTTGCCGAGATAGGTAAGCCGAAGTTCGAATATCCCTCCTGCGAGCTTGATCACGATATGTTCGACAAGGTCTTCGCTTTCTGTGAAAAGGATCTTATGTTCGCTCTTGATACGGACGACAAGACCGTAAGAGACGCGAGAGTCGAACCCATAAAGGACGCCATAATAGAGAAGTTCTCCGAGGAGTATCCCGAGATAGGCGATATAATGGAGGAGCTTATCTACAAGCTTCAGAAGAAGATAGTCCGTCGTTGGCTCCTTGTCGATAAGAAGCGTGTTGACGGCAGAAGAATGGACCAGATACGTCCTCTTGACGCGGAGGTTGCCGTGCTTCCCAGAGTTCACGGCTCCGGTATGTTCACTCGCGGACAGACTCAGGTTCTTACCGTGTGTACGCTCGGCGCTCTCAGCGAGGCGCAGCTTCTTGACGATATAGACGATCAGACGGAAAAACGTTACATGCACCATTACAACATGCCCGGCTTCTCCACAGGCGAAGCTAAGGCGGTGCGTTCTCCCGGACGCCGCGAGATAGGTCACGGCGCGCTTGCGGAGCGTTCGCTTCTCCCTGTTCTTCCTTCCGTTGAGAAATTCCCCTACGCCATACGCTGCGTATCCGAGGTCATCTCCTCGAACGGCTCCACCTCTCAGGCTTCCGTTTGCGGATCCACGCTTGCTCTCATGGATGCCGGCGTTCCGATAAGCGCCCCAGTTGCCGGTATCTCTTGCGGACTTATAACCGAAGAGGACGGCTCGTGGTCTACTATGATAGATATTCAGGGTCTTGAGGACTTCTACGGAGACATGGATTTCAAGGTAGCGGGAACTC
>CAZFQJ010000146.1:0-3416 GCA_964520875.1 uncultured Lachnospiraceae bacterium | reverse complement strand
TCGTACTCGTTTACCATTTTTATGTCTCCTTTTGGTTTAATTGATTACTGTTTTGTTATTTATATCAGCTCTGCTTTCGCAGGTAAGCTTTCAATTCATTAACGCCCTCTCCGCTATGAGAATCAACTTTAAATATTCTCTTACAACCAGAAAGGCGAAGCCACGCCTCCGCCTTTTCCGGCGGCGCATGATCTGTTTTGGTGACTATTCCTATGACGTCTCTGTTTATCATCGAAGCTACGTTCGGGGGAAACAACGAATAATCATCATTTGCCGCTATCAGCATAGCTACAACGTCCGCTTCGTAAGAATATATCGCAAGCGCCGCTCCGAGACCGTGCACCTCGGCATACTCACCGGGAGAATCTATAAGCCAATCCCCGTAATCCATATATTGGGTCTTGACATACCGTATCTCTTCTCCTTTAAGAGCCTGCTTTAACGTAGTCTTGCCTACGCCGTGCCTGCCCACGAGCAACACCTTTTTCATTACGTCTTTGTTATCTTGCATACCGTAAATCCGAGCGTTTCTTCAACATATTTCATAACTGCGTTAAGCGACGCTTCCACCTGCGAATATGTACCGTTAAGTATTACCGTACCGCTGAACCTGTCAACAAATCCCAGTTCCGCTCCGGATGATTTTATCGCTATGTCGCCGGCTATTATAGCCGTTTCCGCAGGCGTGAACGTAAGTATCGCTATCGCGGATCTGGAATATTCCACCGCCGGATCGAGACCGAGCTTTTTGTATAGGATCTCGTCGGGATTAGCTATTATGTGAGCCAGAGTCACCTGCTTACCTGGAACAAGCTCCTGTATTATCCTTTGTTTTTTCTCTTCCAAAGCCTTATCCTCCGTTCTATCCGCCTATCACGCATTTAAGTCCCGTTTCCGAAACGATCTCCGCAAGCTCGCGCATACGCTCTCCGCGCGGCGGCTCTATGTGCGACATCTCATACCCTCTGCCAAGTCCGGCATACTTATCCGAGCCTATCCTATGATACGGAAGAAGGTGCATTTCTGCAACGCCTATCGACGTAGCAAACGCCGCTATATCCCGTATCTCTTTTTCGGTATCGTTAAATGTCGGTATAACGGGCGTTCTTATTATGAGCTTTTTCGCAACGGTCAATATGTATCTTGCGTTATCAAGTATTATCTCGTTATCCTTTGAAGTAAACGCTCTGTGCTTTTCGCCGTCGATATGTTTTATATCCATTAAGACCGTATCTACATACGGAATGATGCTTTCGATCACTTTCCTTTCGGCATAGCCCGCGGTCTCTATCGCGGTATTTATACCGATCTCCTTAGCGGCCTTCAATATTGCAAGCGAAAACTCCGGCTGGCAAAGACATTCTCCGCCGGAAAGCGTTATGCCGCCTCCGGATCTTCTGTAATATGCCCTATCCTTTTCAGCCTCGGAAATGACCTGCTCTACCGTAACGTCTTCGCCTACGGTCTTTATCTTTCCCTCCGTCCTCATCTCTTGTATATCCCATTCTTGGGATTCGGGATTACAACACCATTTACATCTGAGCCTGCAGCCTTTAAGAAAGATTATGGTTCGTATTCCGGGACCGTCATGTATGGAAAATCTCTGTATATTAAATATCCTTCCCTTTGTCTCAAGAAGCTTTTTGTCCATAACGAGTTATCCCCTTCACCAAAAATATCAAGACCGTCAAAATCCGGATTGCTCGGTACGGTTTATTATATCTTCCTGCAAGCTCTTGGAAAGAGTCGTAAAGAGAGCGGAATATCCGGCGACGCGTACCACGAGCGACTTGTATTTTTCGGGGTGCTTCTGAGCGTCTCTGAGCGTTTCCCTGCTTACGACATTGAACTGTATATGGCTTCCCTTGCGGTCGAAATAACCGCGCACGAACGCCACGAAGCTTTCAAGACCGCTTCTTCCCTCCAGAGCCGACGGGTGGAACTTCATATTAAAGAGCGTTCCGTTAGAGGCTATGAAGTGATCGAGCGTTGAAACGGAATTTGCCGCCGCCGTCGGCCCCTTTACGTCTCTGCCGGCTGCCGGGGAAACACCGTCGGCTATCGGAGTATATGCAAGTCTGCCGTCCGGGGTAGCTCCCGTTTGCGCTCCGAGCGGAACGTTTGCTGATACCGGATAAAGACCGGCTTGGAACATACCGCCTCTCGGATTTTTAAACCTTTCAAGCGGTCTTGTATACATATACGCCGCTTCTCTTGCTATGACATCGATCTCGGGATCGTCGTTTCCGTACTTCTTCAGCGACATAACATCGTCAAGAAGGCTTCTGTATTTCTTTTTGTCCTCTTCCGAGGCTTTGTTCGTCCTTACCGTATCGTAAACCGTGATTATATCGGATTCGTTTATATCTCTTCCGGAGTTAACTATCGCCTGCGCTACCCTGCGCGTAAGCTTCTCCGCCATAGCTCCGTCCATATCCTCGCCGTAGTTATTTTCCAGAGCCTCTCCGAAAAACTCAAGCGTATATTTTTTATCGTCAAAAACAAGCTTTTTTATAGCATAAAGCGCGTCTGCCATATTCGCTATTCCGAAACCCTGAGGGCCGGTAAAATTATATATCGCGCCGCCCTCCTGAACGCTCTTTCCGCGCTTTATGCAATCGTCCACCATAGACGATTCATACGGAAGCGGACATCTTTCGGAATGTGCCAGATCTATCGCGTTATCTGCGTTCACCATAAGCGAGATGAAGTAGTTCATCTGCGTCTCGTAAGCCTTCTTGAAATCCTCGTAAGTCTTTAGCTCGCAAAGCTCTCCGGTCCTCGGACCCACACGAACGCCTTTATCCATACCGTTTGAAAACACCATTTCAAGCGGTCTGCACATATTAAAGAACGCCGCGTCATGCCAACCGTCCGTCATTGCCGCCTTTTGAGGCTCTACACAACCTATTATGTTGTAATCTCTCGCCTCTTCAAAAGTGAGTCCTCGGCTGACGAGCGAAGGGATTATCACCTCATCGTTGTAGTACGCGGGAAGTCCTATTCCCGTTCTTGTAAGCTCAGCCGCCCGAATAAGAAATTCATGAGGAGAACCGTTCCATACTCTTACGGAAAACGAGGGCTGCGGCAAAAACACATGCTCCGTAGCGGTTATCGACATAAACGAAAGATCGTTCGTCGCGTCTATTCCGTATCTGTCCTGACCGCCGGCTATAAGATTTTGGAACAAACTGTATCCGGCAAATCCTTCGGCGGAAGCGGCGTCTCTGCACTTATTGAGATCGTTGAGCTTTACCCATATACAGTCCATAAGCTCTTGCGCCTGTTCGCGCGTGATCGCTCCGCTCTCGATATCCTTTTTATAATAAGGATACATATACTGATCGAACCGTCCGGGAGATATAGAGTGACCGCTCGACTCCGTCTGGAGAAGCATCTGAACGAACCAAAACGAT
>CAZFQJ010000145.1:0-3420 GCA_964520875.1 uncultured Lachnospiraceae bacterium | reverse complement strand
GAAACGGCAGGGTTTTCGCACGGATTTAACTTCGTCCCAAGTTGGGACGAGGTTGGCATGTTATAATGTCAAGTGCAACACTTGAAAAAATCGAAAAAAGTATAGACAATATTCCTACCAAGTTGTAAAATGTAGTTAACCACAACAAACATTTGAACGGAGGTAAGAATATTGTCCTACTCGTAACATTCATAGGTATAGTTATCATTTCGCTTTTTACCTCTTATCAAAACAGGTCGGGAGATATGTATTTGGTAGGCTTTCAGAGGTTTTGGGATAATTTCTGTGCTCTGCTCCTCGGACTTCCGGTGCTCATGGACCTGACGACTATGGGGTCTTGGGTGGGGGCTGCGTCCATAAGGGCTGTTCCTTATTATTGTAACATACTGTTGTTCGCTTTGTTTGTTTTCTCCGTTGTATTTATTGCGATAAAGCATTTCGTGCGTCAAGAGTATAAAACGAAAACCAATACGCTTTTTCTGATATGCGTTTGTGCCGTGGATTATTTTATATTTGCGCTCATAGATTCAAAAGCCGGATCTCCGATATTTGAGGCGAGATATCTTATATTTATGTTCGTTTGCGGACTTTTTATCGTCGCTATGTTTATAGATCTGTTAAAAGATACTCTGATATTTAAAAATCTGCTTTTATGTATTATGGTGCTTGCGGTTGCCGTATCAAATGTCAACAGTTATTATCAAATGAATAAGCGCGAAGGTGCGTGCGGCGCGGATCTTGTGGACGTGTTTGCAAAATACGATGTTCGGACAGTTTACGGAGTCGATCATTCGGGGTGCGATAACGGAATACAAATCAGAAACATGCGTGTTTTGGATACTTCGAAAGTATATAAGCTCATATACTCATACGATTGGGCTCATCATTGGGGCGATTATACGTACTACGATGATATAAGCGATGTTCCGGAGGGCGGAGTGCTTCTGTATATGAAAGCCGAGGAGCTTGAAAAATGGCCGGAGCATATAAGAAACGCGTTTATTTTGAAAGAAGAGCTTGCGGACGCCAATATCTATTATTCGGAAAAAGCCGTGTTTGACCTTGTCAGCGGACTGCCGAAATCCGGAGATCGTTCTGTTGATCTGCCGACAAGCCCAAACGTTCAATTGGGAGAGGGCGAGCTTGATTCGAGCGGAGCGTTCGTTTCGTCCGGAAAAGCGGGATATGCTTTGAACGGACCTTACGAGCAGACGCCTTCCGGAAAATATGAATTTAAGTTGAATTACAAGGTCTTAAGCTCCGAGAACGAGAATGCGGGTGCGTTTGAGATCACTGTAAATAACGGTGAAAAGGTACTTGAACGGGGCGGTATAGACCCTCAAAATTCATCGGTGACCGTAATAGCCGAATTTACCGAGGGAGATATATTTAACTACCGCGTTTATTGTGCCGAAAATTCCGTTATCGAGATACAAAGCATAGAGATGACGCGTATACACGAATGACGGAGGAATTTTTATGAAAGAAAAGCTTAAAGCTCTTATCGTACAGTTTATAAAATTCGGTATTGTCGGGGTTTCGAATACGCTGATATCGCTGATCGTATATTACATATTTCTTTTTATAAATTCGGATCTGTATCTGGTAGGAAACGCCGTAGGATTTACGGTAAGCACGTTTAATGCGTATTTTTGGAATAATAAGTTCGTTTTCAAAAAGGGTAAAAAGGAAAAGAATATTGCGGTGATCGCAAAGACTTACATAAGCTACGGCTTTTCGTTTTTTGTGAGCGAGGGGCTTATGTACGTTTTGGTGGACATACTTAAGGTCTCTAAAGTGATCGCGCCGATAGCCATTCTTTTTGTTACAATACCGCTGAATTTTCTGCTCAATAAATTATGGGTATACGGAAACGGTGAAAGAAGAAAATCCGAGGAGAGTGAATGATAATGAATAACACTTTGTACATGGTGGTTCCGTGCTATAACGAGGAAGCGGTGCTTTTCGATACTGGTTCCAAGTTAAAAGCAAAGGTCGAGGCTCTTATTACGAAAGGTGAGATATCCGAAAAAAGCCGTATCGTTTTTGTAAACGACGGTTCAAAAGACAGTACTTGGAATATGATATGCGAGCTTCATGATAAAGATAAGATTTTTTCCGGGTTGAATCTGTCGAGAAATAAGGGTCAACAAAATGCTACGCTTGCCGGGCTTATGACGGTAAAGGGTCTTTGCGACGCGGTGATAACCATAGACGCAGACCTTCAAGACGATATAGACGCCATAGACGACATGGTGGAAAAATACAATGCCGGTGCCGATGTCGTGTACGGTGTTCGAACGGCGCGGAAAAAAGATAAATTCATGAAACGTTTTACGGCGGAAGGCTTTTATAAGTTTATGAGGCTTATGGGGGCGGACGTTGTATTCAACCATTGCGAATTCAGACTCATGAGCCGAAGAGTTTTGGACGCTTTGGAAGGCTATAAGGAAGTTAATCTTTTCCTTCGCGGTATCATTCCGCAGATAGGATTTAAGAGTGAATGTGCATATTATGAGAGGCAAGAGCGCCTTGCCGGGGAAACGAAGTATTCTTTTAAATCGCTTTTCGGAGTAGCGGTTGAAGGTATAACATCTTGCAGCGTAAAGCCGCTCGGTATGATATCGAAGATAGGTATATTTATGCTCGTTCTTTCGTTTTTGGGCTTTGCGGCGGCGGTTACGGTAAGCTTTTTCAGATACGTTAATGTTTTAATGTACGGAATACTTTGCTCCGTGTGGGGCGTCGGAGGTATCATGATGATCGCGCTCGGAATACTCGGTACTTACGTAGGCAAGATATATTCCGAAACGAAGGCAAGACCTCGTTACATAGTCGAAAGCTTTATAAACGAGGAGTAAATATTTCCGCTTTTTCTTCAAACCGAGGGCGATATGCGAATATTTGCTATTGACAATGCCGAAAATATGGAGTATAATAAAGTTACGGTCGATTGATATTGACCGTATTATGGGGACGTAAAGGTTTCGACGGGGATCTTGAGGTCTGATAAGCGCAGCGAGCTGAGTAATCTCGTAAAAGGCTCAAACTTAAAAAATAAACGACAACGATACAGTTGCTCTGGCTGCTTAAGTAAGTCATCTTCCGTAAGGAGGCTTGACCGAAGAGCAGTGCCGCGGCTTATGCCGCCCGTTCCGAACGATAGGACCACGGATCGCTTCGGAGCGTCATGACAGTGGTGAACCTGCACCGATATTTCGCCCTTGAGTCGGTCAGGCACAAAAGGGCTACCCGAAAGAGGAGCATGTCTGCTTGCGTCTTTGACGGGGAATCTTAAATAAGAGACTGTCTGCGAAGAAGGTCAGGTCAAGGGGTTTTCGGACACGGGTTCGACTCCCGTCGTCTCCACCATCAATGGGCGACAAAAAAGATATCGCCCCAAAAAGCCTTGAAAAATCA
>CAZFQJ010000144.1:0-3421 GCA_964520875.1 uncultured Lachnospiraceae bacterium | reverse complement strand
CGGCAAATAAAAAATAAAAACATTTCAGAGGCAAGACAAATGGAAAACGTAACCGAAAAAAAGAAGACCATATTTTCCGGCGTTCAGCCCAGCGGAAATCTGACGATAGGAAATTATCTCGGGGCTATAAAGAACTGGACGGAGCTTCAGAACGACTATAACTGCATATACTGCGTGGTCGATATGCACGCGATAACGGTAAGGCAGGTCCCGGCTGAGCTTCGCCGCCGTACTTACGAGACGCTCGCGGTCTACATAGCCGCGGGACTCGATCCCGAAAAGAACACCCTGTTCGTGCAGAGCCACGTTCCGGAGCACGCTATGCTTTCTTGGGATCTCGGTTGCTTTACCATGTTCGGAGAGCTTGGCAGAATGACGCAGTTCAAGGATAAAAGCCAGCGTAACGCCGATAATATAAACGCCGGACTCTTTACCTATCCTGTGCTTATGGCGGCTGATATACTGCTTTATCAGACGGATCTCGTTCCCGTAGGCTCTGACCAGAAGCAGCATCTTGAGCTTGCGCGTGACATAGCGGTACGCTTCAACAACACCTTCAGCGATACCTTCGTCGTTCCCGAGGGCTATATACCGAAGACCGGAATGAGGATAATGTCGCTTGCCGAGCCGACCAAGAAAATGAGCAAATCCGATTCCAACCCAAACGCTTCCGTCGCGATACTTGACGGAAAGGACGACATAATCCGTAAGTTTAAGCGCGCCGTGACGGACTCCGACACGGTCGTGAGATACGCCGAGGGCAAGGAAGGCATAAACAACCTCATGAACATATATTCTTGCTTTACGGGAAAGACGCTCGATGAGATCGAGCGCGAGTTCGACGGCAAGGGCTACGGAGACTTCAAGAGCGCGGTCGGAGAGACGGTCGCGGATTCGCTTGCGCCTATCCGTTCTCGCTTCGACGAGCTGATGAAGGACAAAAAATACCTTGAGGACATAATGAAGAACGGCGCGGAGAGCGCGTCGCGTATCGCGCGCAGAACGGTATCTAAGGTACACAGAAAGCTCGGATACGTAACGCTTTGAGAATAAGGATCATACGGAGAATTAACCTATGGAGATAAGCAAAACGCTGCTCGCCTGCCTTCTTGCGATGATATTCGGCTTTTTGCTGACGTATCCCACGCGAAGGCTCGCGCCGCTCCTCGGATTTATGGATATTCCGAAGGACGACAGAAGAATGCATGACAAGCCTACGCCTCGTATAGGCGGAGTTTCGATATACCTTGCGTTTCTTCTTTCGATGTGTTGCACCGGTCTTTTCGGTCTGCTGATACCATATGCGGTCTGCGGACTGATAATCGTTACGGTCGGTATCATAGACGACAGGTTCAGCATAGGACCGCTCGCAAAGATACTCGGTCAGGCGTTTGCCGGTCTTGCGCTCTGCCTTTTCGGCATAACCGTGGATTGTCTTTCGTTTTTCGGTCATACGATCTGTCTCGGGATACTTACCTATCCGTTCACGATAGCGTGGGTGGTGGTCATCTCGAACATCTTCAACCTTATAGACGGGCTTGACGGTCTTTGCTGCGGAGTTTCGGTGCTTTCGGCGGCGTGTCTTGCGCTCGTTGCGTTTTACGAAGGACAATCGAACGTTACGGCGAGCGCGCTCGTGTTCATATTCGCGTGTCTCGGATTTCTTCCGCATAATACGCACCCGGCAAAGATATTTATGGGAGACACCGGAGCGATGCTCTGCGGATTCGTCCTGTCGGCGCTCTCGTGCCAGTCGGTCTATTCAAAGGATTATACCATGCCGGCGCTTATACCGATAGTCGTTTTCGGAATACCGATATTCGACGCCGTGTTTGCAGTGGTACGCAGACTTAAGAGCGGAAAGAATATCTTCGTCGGAGACAAGCTCCACATTCACCACAGACTCTGTAACCGTTACGGCCACGTAAGAGCGGTCGTACTGATATATACGGGAACTCTTTTCCTTGCCGGTATCGCGGTGATAATGAGATTCTCTCTTGTGGGAGAGATCGTCGGAGCTATCCTGTTCGTGCTTGCGATAGTATACGGCGTCGTGCGGTTCGGCATGCAAAAGGAATAAAAACATATACCCCGAAAGGAAATATTATAAAATGGCAAATACGATGAATCCCCCGAAAAAGCATAAATATCAAGTGCGTCCTCCGAAAAAAGAGCCCGCGATCGTTCGCTTTTTCACAAAGTACAAGAAGCTCATAATAATCATTACCGCCTGTATTCTTGCCGCGGCTCTGCTCGCAACGGGCGTCATAATGTTCCTTAAATGGCTTCTCGTCAGCACCCCTTACGACTTTATAAATCTTGATAAAACGATAAGTTCGCCGATCTATAAGGGCGTGGAGCTTAAACAAACGGATATAGACGAAGCCTTCGAACGCGAGAAAAAGTCGATACTCAGAGAGTACGCGACATTTACCGACGTAACGGAGGGCTTGATAGAAAAGGGATATAACGTTACGGTAGATACAAAGGGATACCTTATCGGAGACGACGGAAAAAGAGCGAGCGAAGCGTTCAGCGGAAGCACGCTTTCCGATTACGAGATAACCGATATAGGCGATCACTATACGAGCAGCGGTTCCAAATTCTCCGAGGAGATACAGAACGGTCTTATAGGAAAGTCCGTAAAGAAGAACGCGGTGATCACCATAAAATTCAAGTATGACGACGATCATAACAACGAATCGCTTCGCGGTAAAAACGTTGAGTTCGACGTAACGATAAAAGGCGTTACAAAGACGAACTACCCGGATTATACCGACGCGTTCGTAAAGGAAAAGACCGGATATGAGACGGTAGCGGCGCTTGAAGAGTACCTTCGAAACGAGATAGAGCTTGATCTTCTTTGGACCGAGGTCGTAAACAGCGTTGAGGTAAACAAATACCCGAAGAAGAAGGTAAACGAGAATATCGAGCAGATAGACGCGTATTATAACGCATATATGTCGGCAAACAGTCTTACATTCGAAAAGCTTCTTTCGGATGTTCTCGGAACGACCGAAGAGAACTATGTCGCGATGAAGACGGAGAGAGCGAACCGTACCGTAAAAGAAGAGATGATACTCTATCGTATAGTAAAAGATGAGAAGATCAGACTTTCCGGAAAGCAGTATAAGGAAGGCGCCGCGAAGCTTGCCGAGACAGAGGGATACGAGAGCGTTAAGGAGCTTGAAAAGAACATAGATCGC
Source organism: uncultured Lachnospiraceae bacterium (assembly GCA_964520875.1). Lineage (GTDB taxonomy): Bacteria > Bacillota > Clostridia > Oscillospirales > CAG-272 > SIG673. The sequence continues at coordinate 215 of CAZFQJ010000144.1, read as the reverse complement.
GATATAATCGAAAGATCTATACTTTGGGATATCGTAAAGGAGCTTGTCCGCGAGAACGCGAAGATAGTTTAAACGATATTAAATCGAATAAAAAATACCGCCATTTCCGCATTATGCGGAAATGGCGGTATTGTGTTTTTGCCCGTGTAAAGTAAATTCGAACGAAGTGAGGATCAAACGGCGCGTAGTGACGTTTGGAATCTCGGACGAAAAAG
>CAZFQJ010000143.1:0-3437 GCA_964520875.1 uncultured Lachnospiraceae bacterium | reverse complement strand
AACGGTTTCTGATGATGAAAGTCGTACGGGACACACGTTCAAGAAGATGATCGAAAAGTACGAAAACGATCTTAAGTCCGGCAAATAAGCTCGAAACAGATCGAAAAAGCGGCGCGCTCTGCGGAACGTGCCGCTTTTTCTTTGTGTGGAGCGTACATTAAGACCCGAAATCAATTTTATAACATTAAATTAACAGAATAGTCTTGAAATAGTATTTTTATGTATGTTAAAATTATTCTGTGGAAAAAGCTTAAACGAGCTTAACCAACATGTTGTTAAGAGGTAGAGATCGCGCTATATGAAACTTGATTACAAACGCACGGTACTTGTCGGACTTGCGTTTATGACTATTTCGGCATTTTGGCAGCTTTATAACAATGAGATTCCGCTCATGCTCGGAGATCTTATAGGAAAGCATGATTTCCTGATCAATGTGATAATGACGCTCGATAACCTGTCCGCTCTCGTGCTTCTTCCGATACTCGGAATGCTTTCAGACAGAACGAACACGCGGATCGGAAGGCGTATGCCGTATATCATAGTCGGAACGATACTTTCCGTGGCGTTCATGTTACTTATACCCGTTGCTCACGGAAAGAGGATAGTGCCCCTGTTTTTTGTCGGAGTTATCGGCGTACTGCTTTCGATGAGTCTGTACCGCTCTCCCGCGGTCGCACTCATGCCTGACGTTACTCCGAAGCCTTTGCGTTCTAAAGCCAACGCTCTGATAAATCTCATGGGCGCGATCGGCATAATATTCGTTCAGGTGCTTACGCCCATGCTCGGCGGAGAGAAGAACTATATGCTGCTCTTCGTATTTGTCGCGGCGTTCATGATGGTCGGTCTTGCTATTATGTCCGTTACTATCAATGAAAATTACCTCGTGTCGCTCATGCCTCCCGACGAGGAGACCGAGGACGAGCGCATGATACGCGAGGGTAAGGGTGTAAAGCTGCATAGCTCGGTGTATAAGAGTCTCATATTCCTTTTGGTCAGCGTTTTCCTTTGGTACATGGCGTATAGCGCGATAGAGACGAATTATTCAAGATACGCTATCGATGTTTGGGGACTTGTCGAAGGAGAATACACTAAGCCCATGCTCTTCGGAAGTATAGTTGCGCTGATAAGCTTTGTGCCGATAGGTATCGTCTCGGGTAAGCTTGGGCGTAAGAGAACGGTACTTATAGGCGTGGGAGTTCTGTTCGTTTCGATAGCGGTGACTTCGGTTATAACGTGGTATACGCCGTTTTTGTACGTGATATTCGCTTTCATCGGAATATCGTGGGCGGCGATAAACGTAAATTCATACCCTATGGTCGTTGAGATGAGCAGAGGAGCGGACGTCGGTAAATATACGGGTCTGTACTATACGTTTTCTATGATAGCGCAGGTGGCGACGCCTCTTTTGACGGGGTATTTGTTCGATCATTTCCAAACGAGGAAGATACTATTTCCATACGCGGCGGTGTTCTTGCTCTTTGCTTTCGTGACTATGTTGTTCGTAAAGCACGGAGACAGTCCCCGCGAGGACTCGCATATAGCGGAGATACCCACCGATGAGATGCAGCCGGAGGCTTAAGCCTGCGTACTGATTTTAACCGATTGAATTTGAAAGGAACGGTATAAACATGAAAAAAAGAACTGTTGCCGCGGTAGCCGCGGCGGGACTTGCCGGTGTATATCTTGCCGCTATCAGTCCCAGAGTCAACGGCAGACCCGATATATCCGCTTTTTACGGAAAGGTCTTTGCACACAGAGGTATGTTCGGCGGTAAGATAGCCGAAAATTCGATAGAGGCGTTTGAAAAAGCGGCAGAGAACGGCTACGGAATAGAGCTTGACGTCCAGGTGAGCGGTGACGGTCAAGCAGTCGTATTCCACGACAGTTCTCTTCTTCGCATGTTCGGCGAAAACAAAACGGTAAGCGAGCTTACGGCAGAGGAGCTTTCCGAATACGGTATACCGACGCTCAAAGAAGCGCTGGAGGTTATAGACGGAAGAGTTCCTTTAATAGTCGAGCTTAAAACGTTCGGTAAGGATATCTCCGTGTGTCCGATATCTGCCGAGATACTTGACGAGTATGTGGGAGAGTATTGCATAGAATCATTTGATCCCTATGTTCTTAAATGGTTTAAGGATTGCCGCCCGGACGTGGTAAGAGGTCAGCTCTCCACTTCGTTTATGAAGCAAGGTCCGAGATCTCCCAAGACCTTTGCCGTGGAAAATCTTCTTACCAACTTCATGACCAAGCCCGATTTTATCGCTTACGAGCACAAGTATCCGGGCAAGCTTTCGGTCATGCTCTGCAGAAATCTGTATAAGGTGCCCGTTATAGCGTGGACGGTACAAACGGCTGAGCAATGGAGCCGTTGTGCGGATAGGTTCGATTCGTATATATGCGAAGGGCTTCCGAAAAAGAGAGTCAAAAAGGAAAACGTATAAAATCAAAAGGCGTCGTTGAGACGCCTTTTTTAAATATTTTTTACGTATATATAAGCGTTTCCTATTTTTCCGATCCGCTTAAGCAGTCCTATCTCGGTAAGCACGCGGAGTATGATCGAGACCTCGTCTCTCGGTATGCCGGAGTGTTCCGAAAATTCCTTCGTTCCGAATACATCGGGTATACCATTCGGCAAAAATTCGGCGTAGTCGGCGACCGAGAGATAAGTCTTGTCCGCGAGCAGAGCCGTGGGAATACGCTCCGTGCTTATGTAACGCTTTTCTCCGCGCCTGCGCTTTGCGGAGCCGTTTCGGACGCGGTGCTCGTCGGCTTTTAATGTCATCACTCTCAAACGAAAATTAGGGTGTGAAACGTATCCCGAGATCTTGAAAAGCTCTCGGAAGAGATCATATAAAGAGCCTTTTAAGGGGCTCTTTCTTATTTTTGTTTCGCCCGTCGATATATCCGTCGTTATCAGCCGCTTTTCTCCTATCATCGGGTAGACGACCGTGAACGTACCTTTATCGAGAAGAACGTCGAGCTTCTTTCTCAAACGGTCAAAGCAACGCGTTTGTATTTCGAATACTCCTTCCTCGCTTACGGCGTCGCAAACGAACCCGTAGCGCTTTATTTCGTGCATTTCGCTATCGGGCTGAACGTAATATTTCAGAGCATGGTGGAGCTTGTGCTCGGATAACGTGCCTATTCCGCCGGGACTTTCTATTCTGAGCGCCGCCTCTACGGCAAGTTCGAAAAGCTCGGCGTCCATTACATATCTCCTCCGAGCGGTTTTGATACGAACGATCTTACGTCCGCCTTCTTTTGAGATAAGATCAGCCATAGCTTTACCGTCATTGCGTATGGCGACGTCAAAGGAGGTAAACGCGTGAAGCCGAGGTCGGGATAGGCGTTCATCGTTTCGTAGTCGTCGTTTGCTCCGCAACCGCTTACAAATACCGGTATGCCTCGCTTTTTGCACGCCGAAGCAAAGTGCTCGG
>CAZFQJ010000142.1:0-3462 GCA_964520875.1 uncultured Lachnospiraceae bacterium | reverse complement strand
AGTCTTTGTTTTTATACCGTTTGCTCGGTGAGGGAAGTTAGTTTGTTTCAAACTTTTATTCCTTTCTGATCATATATCGCCGAGCTTCTTTAACCAGCTCTTATACTTTTGAAGATCGTATTTCGGGCAACCGTAGAGATATGTATTGAAATACCTTTCACCCTTATCGGTCTCCCATTCTATTAGGAACATGCCCTTCTGAGAATACATAAGCTCAAAGCTTCCGAGCACCGTATTTCCGTTCGGTCCCGCTGTAAATCTGTTTTCGAAATAGCATTTACCGGTATCGATATCGGTAATACGAACGTTACCGCACACCGTTTCCGGCGTACTGTTTGCCGTAAGAACGGTATGACGCCAATTCTTCAGCTCATCAAGCATTATCATAAATCCGCGTTGCGAGCGCTTTATAAAGTTATACGCAAGCTTCTTATTATAATAGTAATCGACTATCGCGTCCGACATCTGCGGCCAACCGTCTATAAGGTTCCACCAGATGACTCCGCCGTTCCTCGCCATTTGCGCGCGCATATGCTCGATGAAAAATTTCTTCGCCTCTGCCTGAGATATCTGAGAAGCGAGCACGTAATCCTCGGGATCCGTCGGAGCCTCTTCAAACAACTGCATGACCTGACGGTGCATGAGCATGGTCCTTGCATCATAGCAACCGTTATATGACTGATCCGAGGAATGGAGGTTCCATTGCTTATTATTTTGGTAGGGCCAAACGTATTCGGGATCGATAAACCTTTTGATCGATTCCATGCTCGGGCAACCGTGATATCCCTGCTCGCTTACGAAATAAGCCTTTGAATTGGTATAAAAGCTGCTCTTAAAGTAGTCGCGCGGTCCCCAAAGGTGATCCTCGGGATACACCTGACTTCCCTGACGGTTGTCTCCCATGGCATATGCCTTTGATGAGATGTAAGGCGACGAAGCGATATACGGACGATACGGGTCTAAGCGTTCGATAACTCTCGGAAGCACTTCACGGGTTATATGGTTTACCGAAGGATCGGTAGACTCGACGACCATGGAATCGACCTCGTTGTCACCCGACCAGAGAACGATAGACGGATGATCTCTCAGTTCTTTTACGACCCACTCCGCTTCCTTTCTGATCTTATCCGCGAAAGCCTCGTACTGAGGATAGAAATAACAAGCCATGGCGAAATCCTGCCAGACCATGATACCGTGCTCGTCGCAGTAGTTAAAGAAATCATGATCCTCGTAAACGTTTCCGCCCCAGCAACGGATTATATTGCAGCCGATATCGTCAGCCATATCGAGCGCCGCTTTATAGCGACCGTTATCGCGGCTATGGTAAGCGTCCATAGGCACCCAGTTCGTTCCGACCGCCATTATCCTCTTACCGTTGACCACGAATTCAAAGCAACCGTTCTTTTCGACCACTTCGCTATGGCGAAGCTCAAGCGTGCGGAATCCGCGGCGCACAGTTTTTTTCATGAGCGACTCGCCGTTCTGACCTATCAGCTCTACCGTGATATCGTAGAGGTTCGGCTCTCCGTAGTGCTTCGGCCACCAGAGCTTTACGTTCGGAACATCGAAAATAACGCGTCCTGCTCCCGTCTTTCGCATATCGGCGCCCTCGGTCACGTAAGAAAATTCACTGTCACCGCATTTTCCGCAGACCTTAAGAGTATGGAGCTTAAAAGCATATTCCGGCTGAATATCGGTATCGTACATCAGCTTGACTATCGCAGAGCTTCCGTTTATCGAATCCACGGCAAAATACAGATATCGAAAATCGTATATTTTTCTGTATTGAAGCTCGACCGGACGCCATATTCCGGCGCTTACGGCTCTCGGCATGATATCCCAACCATAAGAGTGCGGCGCTTTGCGAACGTTTGCCGCTACCGTGTTATGATGCCAGCTGTACGCCGACATATTCGGTTCGATATCCTCGGAGGCGCCCCTCAAGACTGCCGACGATATATGAACGTGAAGAGAATTGTTTTCGCCGTAGCGAAGCTTATCCGTAACGTCAAAATCGTGAGAAACGAACATATTATCGCTTTCTCCGATCTTTTCGCCGTTAAGATAATATTCCGCGTAGCAATCCACCGCACCGAAGTGCAGTATCACCTTGTGTTCGGAATCGGGAACGGAGGGCGATATTATCTCGGTCTCGTACCACCACTCGTAATTTTCGTATTTTTCGGCTTCCAAAATATTCATGCCTTTGAAAAGATCCGCCGGCAATATTCCCGCCCGCGACAGATCAAGCTCCACATTTCCCGGAACGCTCGCCTCCACAAAAGGAATATTACCGTTTTTCAGTTCGGTGACGGAACCGATCTTGACGCTCCCCTCGGGGGCATAGTAAAGCTTCCATTTTCCGATCGTGCTCATAATACTCTTCTCCTTCGTATTTTTATTTTTTCGCTTTTTGGCTTTTGTATTTTACACCACGATTTAATTATATCTTTTAAAGCAAACTAAATCTACGTAATTTCGGTCGATATAATTTATTTTTTGGCTAACACTTGATATTTTTCAAAAGATGTGATATACTGATCCTCGGTATCACGTTCGAAAGGAGAATAAGATATGTCAAACTGCCGTTTGGAGCTGATAAGACGCGACAAATATAATCTTTTTCATGAAGTAGGCGTTCACACGCACAAATTCGACGAGCTGACGTATTTTCTTTCGGGCGCGGGAACAACGAATATAAACGGCAAAGAATACCCCTACTCTCCGAACACCTTCGCGTACTACTACGCCGGGACTCCGCACGATGAGACCGACCCTACTCCATGCGATATAACATGGACGCATTTTTCATTTAATTTAAAAGGACTGTCTCTTAAAGAGGGCGTTTTCGGTGATCCGAGAGGTGAGCTTTTTCAATTACTGCAAAAGCTGCGCCGCTTCTCTCTTGAGGAAACGGAATTTCGCACGCTCCTTATCGAAAGTTGCCTTACCGAGCTTATCATAACCGCCGCACGGCTCCAAAACGAGCACAGTATCTCCGAAAAGGCCGTCGATTGGACGTCGCTTCTGAACGAAATAGACGAAAACAGTCATACCGATGTGGATTTTCGCGCCATGGCGCTGCGGTACTATTATAGCTACGATCGCTTCAGACATATCTTTCGCGAGAAGTTCGGGGTCTCGCCTTACGGATATCTTTTAAGAAGAAGGATTGAGCATGCCGAATTCCTTTTAACGAGCACGGACATAAGCGTCATAGACATCGCTTACGCCTGCGGCTTTAAAAGCTCTTCGCAATTTTCGAACATCTTCCGCAAGCACATCGGAACCACGCCGAGCGAATACAGAAGAGCCGGTCTTCGGGCGAAAAACGTATAATTCTCGTTTCAGATTAAATTTTTTCGATACTTTTTCGAAAAAACTATTGACAAAGCGATTTCGTTATGGTATACTTATCAAGTACAAAGAAGCAGAACTCTCCGTTCTCACCGCAGGAACAAT
>CAZFQJ010000141.1:0-3467 GCA_964520875.1 uncultured Lachnospiraceae bacterium | reverse complement strand
GTAGTGCGGAGCAAAGTCGTTCTCTATATCTACACCGAGCGAGCTTTTGGGAAGATCGCGTACATGTCCCTGACAGGCGACCACCTTGTAGCCCGAGCCCAGATAATTCTTTACCGTGGATGCTTTTGAAGGGGATTCGAGTATTACTAAATTCGGCATATTATGACCTACCTTTCATCTATGTAAAATACTAAAAGTATCGATTGTTCAATATGTGTTTTTAAGTTCGAGATAACCGCCGGGAAGCTGAACTATCCTTTGCTTTATTTCAAGCATGGTGATAGCCGTAAGGAGCTTCGGAAGCGACATTCCCGTTGAGTTTATTATCGTGTCGGAGCTTGAACGTCCGTGCTCGCAGAGAAATCTGATGATTTGTGCCTCGTCCTCGCTCAGTCCTTCCGTGTTCGGTTCGGGAGAGGATACGGTGTTTTCCAACTTGTCGCGCGATACGTTAAGCGCGGTCGGACGCATTTCATATGCGCGATCTTCCGAGGTTATCCGCGGAACGGCGGTTCTTTGTACGTCTTCGCGATATGCACGTGAGAAATGAGGAATATCGGTCTCTATCGACATATATGCGCGAGCAAAGTCTTCCTCGGAAACTGACCTGCCGTCCGGCAAGGAAAGAGAGCCCGATGTTTTACGACGCGCGTCGGTATTTGAGGAGTTATGCGTATGCCCGGAGCTTTCGCGGTTCTGATAATCCTTCCGCTTGGTTTCGAACAGTCCGGAAAAATCCGAAAGGATATCGGCGGCGGATGTGACCATCTTTGCGCCGTCTCTTATGAGGCGGTTCGTTCCGACGCTCGCAAGCTCGCCGACTTTTCCGGGAACGGCGTACAAAAGCTTACCTTGCTTTAAAGCGTGCGAGGCGGTTATGAGCGCGCCGCTCTTTTCCGCGGCTTCGACGACGAGTACGCCGTGCGATATACCGCTTATGAGTCTGTTTCGGATAGGAAAGTGCCAGCCCTCGGGTCTTGACGCGGGCGGATAATCGGTCATTATCGTACCTCTCATGGCTATCTCCTGCATGAGACGCTCGTTGGCTTTAGGATAGACCACGTCTATTCCGCAGCCGAGAAACGCAACGGTATGTCCTCCTGCGTCGAGCGCGCCGCGATGTGCCGCCGTGTCTGAGCCGAGCGCGAGACCGCTGACCACGATCGATTTCGCGGACGCAAGGTCATGCGATATTGTGTACGCCGAAGAACTGCCGTAAGGCGTGACGTCTCTTGTACCCACAACGCCTATCGTCGGGTGAGCGGTAAAATCGGGAAGCCTGCCCTTGTAGTATATGACGGGCGGACGACCGGTTATACGCGTAAGAGAAGAGGGATAATACTTACTGTCGGGAGTCAATATTCCGATGTTCTCGCGTTCGCAATAGTCGAGGATCCTGTCGGCGTAAGTCATATCCTTGTCGGAAAGCACGGAGATAAGCTCTTTGTCGTTCTTACGAAACGCCGATATAGCCTCCGCGTCGGCTTCATATATAAGCTTCGGATCGTTTCCGAAGAAATAAAGCAGATTGTCACAGGTTGCCGAGCCGGGCTTGAATTTTAGACTGAGCCATAACCAATAACGTCTGTCCGACATAAAACTCTCCATTCCGCCGCGGTCGTGCGGCTGATCTGAATAAACGTAAATTTTTGCGGGTCGAAAAAGTTATTTGCGCTTTTTTAGAGCCGAATACTGTTCCCAAAGAAGCACGGTTGCCGCGGAAGCCGCGTTCAACGATTCCGTTCCTTTTTCCATGGGAATGATCGTCGTACCGCTTGCGGCGGATATGACGTCCTTCCGTATTCCGCTACCTTCGTTACCTACCGCAAAACAGGTCTTGTCCGTGATCGAAAGCTCGGTAAGCGGTATGGCGTTCTCGTCGAGCGCGGCGCAGTATACGGTATATCCGTTCTCTTTGAGAGCGGAGACGGTTTTTGCCATGTCCTGTACTCTTACGGTCTTTTGCTTAAAAACGGCGCCCATGGAGGCGCGTACCGTCTTACTATTGTATATATCGGCGCAGTCTGCGCTCAGTATGACGGTATCATAACCGAACGCGAATGCGGTCCTGAGTATCGTGCCGAGATTTCCCGGGTCTCTTATACCGTCGAGCAAAAAACATCGTTCGCCGGAAAAGCTACCTCTATATATTATATATGAATTGTGGATTTTGTCAAGTGTTTTTGATACGCAAAATATGCCTTCGGGGGATTTTTCGAACGAAATTTTTTCGTATACCTCGTCGGAAACCTCCGTTATCGGTAATTCGGAAAAAGAGGCGCCGTATCCTTTTATCGCTTTTTCGGTCATGAGTACGGCTTCAAGCTCCGCTCCGTATGCCGCGGCTTCTTCGAGAAGCTTGTGTCCCTCAAAGCAAAAACGTCCGCTTTCTTCGCGCTTTTTTCTGTCCGAAAGTTTTACGATCTCTTTTATATATTCGTTGTTCCTTGAAGTTATTTTTTTGTTTTCCATACAAAAAGCTACCTCGCTTCATGATAACAAAAGGGACTGTAATATAACAGTCCCATAAATGTTTTGGAGATCTCAGAGAGCCGCCTTTGCCTTTGCACAAAGATCCGCGAAAGCGGAAGCGTCCGCAATGGCTATTTCGGAAAGCATCTTACGGTTGAGGTTTATACCTGCCTTCTTAAGACCGCTGATGAGGGTGGAATAGTTCATTCCGTTGACCTTCGCCTGAGCGGATATTCTCGTTATCCAAAGCTTGCGGAAGTCTCTCTTCTTCATCTTTCTTCCGGCGAAAGCGTAGTTACCGCTCTTCATTACGGCTTGTTTAGCCATCTTGAAATGCTTAGACTTTGCACCCCAATAACCCTTAGCGGCTTTTAATATCTTCTTTCTTCTCTTACGCGTAGTGACCGCGCCTTTAACTCTTGCCATTCTTAAATTCCTCCTTGAAGTATATTCCGCGGATTAAACGCGGGAAAGCAGTTTTTTGATGTTGGGCGACATGGAATCGCTCAGATAACCTGTCTTTCTGAGCTGTCTCTTGCGCTTTGTGGATTTAAGACCGAGCTTGTGGCGACGGTTCATGTGGTTGAGCTTTACCTTTCCGCTCTTGGTAACCGTGAATCTCTTGGCGGAAGCGCTATGTGTTTTGATCTTTCCCATTGTTGGAACTCCTTTCATTTTGCCGCGGCCGTTTTGACCGGAGCGATAAACATTATCAGATTTCTGCCGTCGAGCACGGGAGCCTTCTCCATTGCGCCGAGGTCGCTGCAAGCTTCCTTAAAGCGTTCGAGAAGTTCCTTGCCGACATCTTGTCTGGACATCTGGCGTCCCTTGAATTTTACCATCACTTTGACCTTGTTTCCGTCGGTCAGAAAACGGCGTGCATGATTAACCTTGGTGTTAAAGTCGTTCGTGTCTATAAGACAAGTGAGCTGGATCTCTTTGATCTCAACGATCTTCTGTTTCTTTCTGGCTTCCTTTTCCTTCTTGTCACGGTC
>CAZFQJ010000140.1:0-3478 GCA_964520875.1 uncultured Lachnospiraceae bacterium | reverse complement strand
AGCTACGGACTTGTGCCCGTAATCAAGATCGAGGATCCGGCTAAAGCCGTGCCGCTTGCAAAGGCGCTTTGCGACGGCGGTCTTCCCGTCGCCGAGGTAACGTTCCGTACCAAGTGTGCGGCGGAGGCGATAGCGCTCATGACCAAGGCTTACCCCGATATGCTCGTAGGTGCGGGAACCGTGCTTACCACCGATCAGGTAGATCAGGCGGTAGCGGCAGGCTCTAAATTCATAGTAAGCCCCGGTTTTAATCCCAAGGTTGTAAAATACTGCGTAGACAGAAATATACCGATAGTTCCCGGAACGTCCCGTCCGTCGGACGTCGAAGCGGCGATAGAGCTTGGTCTCGACGTCGTTAAGTTCTTCCCCGCGGAGGCTGCGGGCGGTATTCCCATGCTTTCTTCCATGGGCGGTCCTTACGCAGGTATAACCTTCATGCCCACCGGCGGAATAGACGAGAAGAATCTCCTTGATTACCTCAAGCTTAAGAACGTTCTTGCCTGCGGCGGAAGCTTCATGGTAAAGAGCAAGTACATAGAAGAGGGAAGATTCGATCTTATAACCGCCGACGTTAAGCTCGCCATGACCACCATGCTTGACTTCCGTCTCGCTCATATAGGCGTAAACTGCGAAAACGCAGATGAGGCAAAGAAATGCGCGGCTCTCATGGAGACCATGTTCGGAATGACCGCAAAGGAAGGCAACAGTTCCGTATTTGCTTCCAACGCGTTTGAATTTATGAAAGAGCCTTATCTCGGAAAGAAGGGCCATATAGCGGTTTCCACCAACTTTATCGACCGCGCCGTGGCTTACTTCAAGCGCAACGGCTTTAAGTTCAACGAGGATTCCGCAAAGTACAACGAAAAGGGTAAGCTCGCGGCTATATATTTTGCCGACGATTTCTTCGGATTTGCGATCCACCTCGTACAGAAGAAGTAATATAAGACCAATTCCGGAAAAACGGATCTGTTTAAACAGTCCGTTTTTCCCTTTTGGTGTATACAGTAAAACTAAAACGGAACGGTGATATCGGATATGCTTGAAAAACTCGAAAAAGCGGAAGAAAATTACGTAAGGATAGAGCGTAGGCTCTCGGAGCCGGAGGTAGTGTCAAAACAGGAGGAGTATGCTTCGTTAATGAAGGAATACGCCTCTCTTACGCCCGTTATAACGGAATACCGCAGGCTTAAGGACGCCGAAAAGGCAATGAACGACGCCGAGACTCTCATGAAGGAGAGCGACGCGGAGCTTGCAGAGCTTGCGAAAACCGAGTTTTACGAAAAGCGAGACGAGATAGAAAAGATCACCGAATCCCTGAAGATACTGCTCCTTCCGAAGGATAAGAACGACGATAAGAACGTTATAGTCGAAATAAGAGGAGGAGCCGGAGGCGAGGAAGCGGCGCTTTTTGCGGCAGTTCTTTACAGAATGTACGGAATGTACGCCGACCGAATGAGATACAAGATAGAACCTCTGAACGTAAACGAGACGGAGCTGGGAGGAATAAAGGAGATATCCTTTATGGTCATAGGCGAAGGCGCATACTCAAGACTGAAATTCGAGAGCGGCGTACACCGCGTGCAGCGTGTTCCCGAGACTGAGTCTCAGGGCAGGATACACACCTCCACCGTTACCGTTGCGGTGCTTCCGGAGGCAGATGACGTCGATGTCGAAATAAATCCGGCGGATCTGAAGATAGAGACATGTAAAAGCTCGGGGGCGGGAGGTCAGCATATAAACAAGACCGAATCGGCTATCCGTATAATACACAAGCTGACCGGAATAGTGGTGGAATGTCAAGAGGAGAGAAGCCAATTCAAGAATCGCGATAAAGCGATGAAGATGCTTAAGACCAAATTGCTTGACATAAAGCAACGCGAGCAGGACGATAAGATAGCGGCTGAGCGACGTATGCAGGTTGGTACAGGAGACAGGAGCGAGCGGATAAGAACGTATAACTATCCTCAGGGACGCGTAACGGATCATAGGATAGGACTTACTCTTTATTCGCTTGAAGCGTTCCTGAACGGCGATATGGGACAGATGATAGACGCTTTGATAACGGCGGATACGGCTGAAAAGCTGAAAGAGAGCGGAAATGAAAACTGAGATACTTTACGATAACGAAAGAAAAGATATAGAACGCGCGGCGGATATAATAAAACGCGGCGGACTTGTCGCTTTTCCCACCGAGACCGTGTACGGTCTCGGCGCAAGCGCTTTGAACGCCGAAGCGTCAAAAAAGATATTCGAAGCAAAGGGACGTCCTCAGGATAATCCGCTCATCATTCATCTTGCTTCCCCCGACGACGCGGGCGGATACGCGTATGTAAACGAGCTTTACGGTAAGCTTAAGCGTTTCATGCCCGGACCTCTTACGGTCATACTGAAAAAGCGCGACATAATACCGAGCGAGGTTAGCGCGGGGCTTGATACGGTTGCGGTACGTATACCGTCTTATCCTGCGGCAAGAGAGCTTATAAAAGCCTCCGGAGTTCCGATAGCGGCGCCGTCGGCGAATATCTCGGGTAAGCCGAGTCCGACGAAAGCCGAGCACGTGATAAACGATATGGACGGAAAGATAGACGCAGTGCTTTGCGGAGCCGATTGCGAGGTGGGCGTGGAGTCTACGATAGTTAAGATAACGGGAGACGATAGTCTCGTTATCTGTCGCCCGGGCGGAATAACCAAAGAAATGCTTATGCAGGTCTGCGGTACGGTCGAGATAGATCCGGCGGTGCTCTCAAAGTTCGACGGAAAGCCGATAGCGCCCGGCATGAAATATAAGCATTATGCTCCGAGAGCCGACGTAACGGTGCTTGTCGGAGATGAAGAGAGCATAGAACGTTTTTTGGCGGATAAGCAAAAATACGGTATAATGTGTTACGACGAGGATAGCAGACTTCTCGGACACGAAAACGCCGTTTCGCTCGGACGTGCCGATGATAAGAACGAGCAGGCGGCAAGACTTTTTTCCTGTTTGCGTGATTTTGACCGAAACGAGGATATAGACAGGATATACGCGAGAATGCCCGCCAAAGACGGGATAGGTCTTGCGGTATATAACAGACTTATAAAAGCGGCGGGCTTTAACGTCATAGAGCTTTGATAAGCTTCGGAAATGCTTGGAAAGGATATATAAACACAGATGGCAAAAAAGAAAAAGACGACCGATCCCTTAAGAGAGGTAAACGAGCCGGAGGCACCGGCAAGGCCGCAGTATATAACGGATACGATAGTTACGAACTATATGCCCTACGTAATGAGCGTCATCGTTTCGAGGGCGATTCCCGAGATAGACGGCTTTAAGCCTTCGCACAGAAAGCTGCTCTATACAATGTACAAAATGGGACTTTTGACCGGACCGAGAACGAAGAGCGCAAACGTAGTCGGTCAGACCATGCGCCTGAATCCGCACGGAGACGCGGCTATATACGAGACTATGGTCAGGCTTACCAGGGGGCATGACGCGCTTTTG
>CAZFQJ010000139.1:0-3570 GCA_964520875.1 uncultured Lachnospiraceae bacterium | reverse complement strand
AAAGGCTCCCTTGTGTAAAGGGAGCTGTCAGCGTAGCTGACTGAGGGATTGAATATATTGTGTTTTCTCTGTATTACAATCCTTCCGTCACGCTTTGCGTGCCACCTCCCTTTACACAAGGGAGGCTTGCTCCTTCCTCCTTGCAGAGGAAGTCTGACCGCTTCCCCGGCGGTAGCAAGCATTCGAAGAAGGCAAGCCGCCCGCCCTACAATGACTGGCGAACATAAAGAAGAAAAACGAAGTATATCAAATAACTTTAAGATAAAAAAGACGGAGCGTTTCGCTCCGTTTTTTCATCTTATAAAATTTGTTCTTATGACCTTTTCGCGCTGCGGGGGTTCGATCCCGACCTCTTTTGCCGCCGCAAAGCACTTGATGACATACGCCATGTTCCTCGCAAGAGTACGCATGGTCTGAAGTCCTTCTTCGTCCTTTTGCGCTTCCTCGGCGTTACTGCCATGTATCTGATTCCAATACTGCGACGATACGACCGGCATGGACGCAATGGTGAAATACTTGTTTATCTCGTCGAAAGCCGCGCTCGCTCCGCCTCTGCGGCAACTCACTACCGCCGCCGCGGGCTTCATGTACATCTTTCTGCCCGACGACATAAAAAGTCTGTCCATAAATGCGGATATGGCTCCGCTTGCCGCAGCATAATGAACGGGCGAACCGAACACGAAGCCGTCGTATTCCGGAAGCGTAGCCGCGATCTCGTTTACGATATCGTTTCTAAAACAACCGTCGCTCTTTTTACACGCTCCGCAACCGATACAACCGGCGATCGGGTCGTTTCCGAGCCACTTTATATCTGACTCTATACCCTCTGTCAAAAGAGTATCGGCTATCTCCTTCAAAGCCGTATATGTCGCACCGAGACGATGCGGACCTCCGTTTATAAGTAATACCTTCATCAAAATCTCTCCTTGATCTATCGTTTTTTATAAGACATATGCATGATACCGGGCGTTTATTCCGAAATATCCTCTGACGGCTGATCCGTTACAGTCGTACCGACAATATCGGTGATCTTTCCCATAACGAGCGGATAACCGTCGGTATCGTACAAAATGTAAACAAACGGTCTGTCAAATCTGTATTCCGCTTCTATCAGCCCGTTATGCGGCGCCGAAGTTAGCGGAGCGCTCGGCTCGTTTTTTGAAAATCCTATACCGTTCGCTCCGAACGATATGCTTATCGGAGAATAGACCGCGCTGACGCTCAGATTATTTTTGAACGTTCCGAATCCGCCGAGATCCGAGCTTTCGCTATCGAAGATCGCCTTTATACCCATACTTTCAAGCGCGGCGGAAAGCTCCGGCGACGCAGTACATGAAAATTCCGGCATGATAACGTTAAATTCGGCTGAATTTTGCGCGGAAGTATAACATTCCTTTATACGCTCGGGGGTAAGATACGCGGAAAGCGTGTCGCATGTCAACCCCGACTGCGGCAAAAGCGCCGCGAAGGTGTAACCGTTCGATAGCTTTTTTGAGAATCCCACCGCGTAACCTATCTTTATGCTCGAAGTCGCGGTCGTGGTCATGAATTCCGTTTCAACAGAGCCGTTCTCGCCTACGAACGTTCCGCTCGTCTTACCGCCGAAGCCGCTCGTCCACGAATAATTTCCGCTGAATCCGCCTATAAGTCCGACAGACGAGCTTCCGTCGATAAAAGCCGTACCGTCAAATCCCGAAACGCCAATCTTTTCGCCGAGCCACCTCGAAACATAGCTTACCGAGGCTTCCGCCGACATATCAGCAAGGTACATATCGGAAAGAAAATAACTTGAATTCAGCTGCAAAAAGCTCTTGTCCGCTTTAAACACATTATTTGCGCCGTTTATCCATATCGATGTCGATATATTCGTTTCGGGGTCGCGTTCAAGCTTGGTAATATGCGTAGCCGTATAAGAATTCAGATCCCCGATCGAAACGAGCGAGGCTACTGCATGAAGTATCTCGCTCTGCGTCTTTCCGTTTGCGCCGTTGGCGGCGGCAAGAAGCGTTTGCATGAGCGCCATAGGAGAGACCGCGGTATTACCGGCAGTATTTTTACATACCGCTTCGAACAAGTCCGAGCAGAAAGAACGATACGCGTAATAAAATTCGTCATCGGCAAGCTTTTCCGGAATCGGAGAAGGAGAAATTCCCGACATCAGATCATACTGTTCGCCGAGATAATCCGACGGCTCGTTCCGATCGCCGCCGTCGTTTGACGCGCAACCGCAAAGCAACGTAACGCATACAAGCAGTAAGCTTATCACACGCACAAAGCGTTTGCCTTCGCGTTTCGTCTCATTCATGATCCGACACTTCCTTTCCGTAAAACACATTCATTCAGATTATACCATCAGATTATACCATATCTTACGGACATAATCAATAACATTTTTAAAATTTTTGATAATATGACGATTAATATATCTTCTAATACCAATCATAATATCGTAAAACATTATATTGGGGAAAATTATGAACACGGAAGAATTTTTGTCAAAGCTCGGTGCCGAGCTTATAGCCCTTGCGACTTCGCTCGGTATAAAGCTTCTCGGAGCCATGATGATACTGTTTATCGGTATCAGGCTCGTTAAATGGTTCGTCAAGGTCGTAAAGAACACGAAGGCATTTCGAAAAATTGATCCCGGCGCCTCGTCTTTTATAGCAAGTTTACTGTCGTTTACGCTCAAGCTGACAGTGGTCTTAACAGCGATAGCGACGCTCGGGGTACCGATGACTAACTTCATAACCGTTCTCGGCTCTGCCGGTCTTGCGATAGGACTTGCCATGCAAGGAAGTCTTTCCAACCTTGCCGGGGGATTTATGCTCTTAATATTCCACCCATTTAAGGTGGGCGACTATATAAACGCCGGCGGCATATCCGGTTCGGTAAGAGAGATAACCATTCTCTATACAAGGATCGACACCGCCGATAACGTAAGAGTTACAGTTCCGAACGGAGAGCTTTCGAACGCTACCGTAACGAACTATTCCGCAAACGCTATGCGGCGCGTCGATCTTTCCTTCGGAGTCTCTTACGAAAGCGACGTAAGGCTTGCGATAAAGTTGCTTACCGACATGACAGGGAACTGTCCGTACCGCATATCGGAAAAGGAGCCGTTCGTCAAGATCGGGGAATACGGGGAGTCGCAAATAAACATTTATGTAAGATTATGGGTAAGTTCGAAGGATTACCGCGCCGCAACGTTTTATATTACCGAGCAGGTAAAGGAGATATTTGATAAAAACGGCATAGTTATACCGTATCCGCAAATGGACATACATTTGGATATTAATTAATTTTTATAAACTTCATTTCTTTTTCCTTCTTTAAAAAGAAAGAAAAAGAAACGAAGCAAAGAAAAAGAAAGAAATTTTTACAGTTGTACTTTTTCGCCACCGGGGACGGTTTTTCCACTCCGAGGGGTTCGCATAGAGATAAGGTTTTCGCGAATAACGGTAAAGCGTTCATCAGAACGGTCAGCCTCCCTTTACACAAGGGAGCCTTTCGTCCGCGTCATTCTGAGCGCAGTCGAAATCCGAACGTAGTGAGGATCAAACGGTACGCAGT
>CAZFQJ010000138.1:0-3686 GCA_964520875.1 uncultured Lachnospiraceae bacterium | reverse complement strand
CTCACGCGGGAGCTCTCCCATAGGGAGAGCCTTAAACATGCTCCGCTCAGAATGACGCAGACAGAGAACCGTTCAGAATGACACGTTCGGAAGAAAGGTTTCCTACGCTTGTAAGTATTTCATAGCTTATCGTGTCCAAGCTTTTCGACATGAGCGTTACGGGGTGCGTTTTATCGAAAAATGTAACCACGTCTCCGACCTTTACCGTTCCGCCGCTTTCGATTATATCCGTTACGTCCAACATACATCTGTCCATGCAGATATTACCGGCAAAGCTTACGTATCGGTCGTTTATGCTCGGGCGAAAACGTCCGAAGAGCGATCGCGCAAGCCCGTTTGCGTAGCCTGCCGAGACGGTAGCTATATATGAATCGCGTGCACATACGGTCCTTCCGCCGTAGCCTACGGTTTCACCCACTCTTACCTTTCTTACCTCGCTTACGCTTCCGTAAAATGACATGACGGGAGTAAGGACGAGATCGGAAGGAACGTTATCGCTCGGAAGTATTCCGTAAAGCGCAAGCCCGATACGGCATGCGTCGAGCTTCGGCAGATCGGCAAAACGAGGGTGCAGAGCCGCCGGCGAGGCGGCGGCGTGAAGTAACGGCTTATATCCGAGCCGCCGGCAAAGCGAGGACGTCATATCGAGAAAATCGTAAAAACGCTTTTCGGTATCGGAAAAATCGGCAAGGTCTGCGTTCGGAAAATGCGTATATGCCCCGGCTATCTTCTTTTCTATGCCTTTGAAAGCCGACATGATGTCGGGGAGATCCTCGCCGGAAAATCCGGAACGGTTCATTCCCGTATCGAGCTTTACGTGTAATTTCGGACAGGCGGGCGCGTTTGCCAGCATACGCGCGTAATCGTAAGACGCGACCGTTTGAACGAACCCATAACGGCAGATAACGTCCGTATATTCGATTTCGGAGCGCCCGAGAATGAGTATTTCGGCGTCTTTTGCCGCGTTTTTTATCCTCAGAGCCTCTTTTGCGGAGAATACGGCAAAGCGCGTCATTCCTATTTCTCTGAGAGCCGAGACGCACTCTCGGTCTCCGTGTCCGTATGCGTTGCATTTGACTACGCAGTACATCTCCCCTACAAGTCTTTTGAGCGTAAGGGCGTTCTTTCGGAGCGCCGAAAGATCTGTGACCGCGCGGTTTTTCATAATGCTCTGCCGATTTGATATATCTCGGCTTCGAATGTCGTTCCGCGTGCGGTCCCTTTTACCGATAAAGGCGTACCGTCGTGCAAAAATCGATAGACTATGCCGCCGCAGACCACTTCTGTAATATATCCGCCGTCATGCTCAAGCGCGGAGACGGACGAGATATCGTCGGCGTTCGGCGAAAAGATATCGGACGAGACGAAAGCGACTCTTCCGACAGACGCGGATACCTCCGCCGTGAGGTCATCGTAGGACAAGGTGATACGGTCGTCTTTTTTTGTGAAAACGTAACCGTTCAACGCCGTCGGCTCGGAAAAAGTAACGGTCTCCGTACCGTTTTCGCGCCGATATGTAAATACGGACGAGCTTTCCCCGAACGTCAGGCGTACCTTCGCCGTAATATTTCCGTAAAAAACGGAGAACGGGTCTTCCGTGACCGAGCTTTTGCAGGAGCATATGCAAATAATGAAAAGCAGTACCGATATAAAGACGCCGAGTCTTTTCATGATAACCGTCATAAGCAAACACCGCCGAAAAACGAAGATTTGTTAAATGTTATGCGTTTTTCGGCGGAATTATGACGTGCGTTAAGATCAGTAAGGCAGATTGGTCATGACGGTCTGAGGATAATAGGTCTTTATGAGACGAAGGCTCTTTTTTATCACCTCAAAGAACACTATGCAGCGCTCGTCGCGATCGTTTCTGAATATGGCGTAGTATATGTTCGGAGCGTCGAACGACGATACCGCTTTATATATGTGATCGAATCTTCCGTTATCGGCTTCGCTTCCGAAGGTATCGTTGTAAGGCGCGCATTTCTCGGCTTTGGCGAGCGTAAAGGAGAACCATTCGCGGCGGAAACGGTCGCCGTATATCTTCGCAAACGACATTTCGCCGGAAGCGACGGAATATTCGTATGTCTCCTCTCCGTAGGCGGCCGTCATGGGACCGAGCTTTAAAGCGAAGAAGGCTACGAGCGGAACGAGGAAGATACTGTATCTGAGGGCGATCAGCTTATCGCTTAACGCGCTGAGCGCAAAGCAAATGATTATGATCACGGCGGGTATGATGATCCAAAGCGATATTATAGCCGCTTTTTTGAAGCGGTAAAGTCCTGTTTTTTTTCTTTCTACCGCGTGTTCACACAAAAAATCCATTATTCTACCTCTTTTCGGTGTTTGTAAGAATATTATATTACCGTTCGGTATTTGTGTCAAGAGCGGGGGTGTAAACTTTAATATAAAGTTTATTTACGCACGTACTTGATATTTTTCGGAAAATGTTGTACAATAATGCAGAGGATATTTTATCACACCGCAAAAGGAGAGCCAAATGGATAGTAAGAGCAGTAAAAAACACGTTGATATATACACTGACGGCGCGTGCAGCGGAAATCCCGGTCCCGGCGGATACGGTGCGATACTTGTTTACGGCGATAAAGAAAAGGAGCTTTGCGGCGGCGAAAAAGAGACCACAAACAACAGAATGGAGCTTCTTGCCGTCATAACCGCGCTTGAGGCGTTAAAGGAGCCTTGCGATGTTACGATCACGACGGATTCGAAGTACGTCAGCGACGGAATGACGAAGGGCTGGGCAAAGAGTTGGCGCGCACGCGGTTGGAAAAAGAGCGACGGAAAGCCTGCGCTAAACCGCGAGCTTTGGGAGCGCCTTCTTGAGCTTACTGAGAAGCACGAGGCAGAATTTGTTTGGGTAAAAGGACACGCGGGTCACCCGTACAACGAAAGGTGCGATACGCTTGCGGTAAGCTATTACCGCCGCTTACAGGGTTTATAATAAAAATACAAATAATTTAAGACCGAAAGGAATCTTTAAAATGACACACGAAAACAAATTCGGAATGTTCATTCACTTCGGCTTGTACGCATATTACGGCAGACAGGATCAAGTCTACGCACGCTACAACATGGAAAGAGAAGAATACGAGTCCGCCGTCAAGTACTTCAATCCCGAAAATTACGATCCCGAAAAATGGGTGCTGCTCGCAAAGGAAGCCGGAATGGAATATATATGCTTTACAACAAAGCACCACGACGGTTTTTGCATGTGGGATACGAAACAGACCGATTACAACATCATGAATACGCCTTACGGCAAGGACGTGCTGAAGATGCTCGCCGACGCGTGTCATAAACACGGCATGAAGCTTTCTCTCTATTATTCAAACCCCGATTGGAATCACCCTTACGGGTATAATCCCGCGTCATCGCACCAATGGAAAGCAAAATTACGTGACGATCCGGATACCGAAAAATACCGCGAATTCGTAAAGGCTCAGGTCACGGAGCTATTGACAAATTACGGCGAGATATACACATTCTTCTGGGATATCCCTCCGAGGATAGAAGACCCGAGCATGAACGAATTGGTCCGCAAGCTTCAACCGAATATATACATAAACGACCGCGGCTGGGACAAGGGCGACTTTTCGACTCCCGAGCGCGAATATAAAGCAAGCGAAGGAGAACGCTTTGAGCGCATGACCGAGGCTTGCAATTCGCTC
>CAZFQJ010000137.1:0-3719 GCA_964520875.1 uncultured Lachnospiraceae bacterium | reverse complement strand
GAAGAATAGGTATTCCGCTCGGACTCAATATGTACGAGCTTCTTCCGTTCTGGCATACGCTCTTAACGGAGCTTGGCTTTGAGGTGGTCGTTTCGCCCGCTTCCAACCGTAAGCTTTACTTGAGCGGTCAGCTCACCATACCCTCCGATACCGTTTGCTTCCCGGCAAAGCTGCTTCACGGTCATATAGAGGCGCTTCTTGACGAGGGAGTCGACGCGATATTCTATCCCTGCCTTACTTATAATGTCGACGAGGGTCTGGGAGATAACCACTATAACTGTCCGGTCGTCGCCTACTACCCGGAGGTCATCAGAGCGAACGTAAGACGTATGGCTGACACGCGTTTCATTTGCGATTATTTCGGTATACACAGACCGAAGGATTTCGTAAAGAAGTTTGCAAAGAAAATGGATTCGTATTATCCCGGCGCTTTTAAGCTCGGCGACGTGAAAAAGGCGGTCGATAAAGCTTACGAGGCTTATCATTCTTATCTTGAAAAAGTAAGAGTGAAGGGAAAAGAATACATCGAAAAGGCAAGAGAAGCCGGTAAGCCCATAATAGTGCTCGCGGGCAGACCCTATCACATAGACCCCGAAATAAACCACGGTATAAATAAGCTCGTTTGCAGTCTCGGAGCGGCGGTCATAACAGAGGATTGCATAAGCTCCGAAATGGAAAAATTTAAGGTGTCCGTGCTTAACCAATGGACGTACCATTCCCGCCTTTACGCGGCGGCGAAGTACATAGCCGATAAGCCGGATATGAGCCTCGTTCAGCTCGTTTCGTTCGGTTGCGGCGTTGACGCCATAACTACGGACGAGACCCGCGCGATACTTGAAAGCGAGGATAAGATATATACTCAGATAAAGATAGACGAGATAACCAACCTCGGAGCGGTAAAGATCAGACTTCGCAGCTTGTTCTCCGCCATGGAAAAAGCGAAAAACACGGTGAGATGACAGGAAAGGAGAACAGTATATGAAAGAGATAAAAAGTCACGTTCCTTCAAACGCGGTGTTCCCGAAGGACAAGAAGAAGGAGTATACGATACTTATCCCGGATATGCTCCCGATACACTTCATGATGCTTCGCAACGTATTCGCAAGCTACGGATATAACGTCGAGGTCCTGAAGAATGTCGGTCCGCAGGTCGCCGAAGAGGGACTTAAATACGTTCATAACGATACCTGTTATCCAGCGCTTCTCGTTATCGGACAGATGATAGATGCGCTCAACTCCGGAAAATACGACCTGAGTAAGACCGCGCTCATGATAACTCAGACCGGCGGAGGCTGCCGTGCGTCAAACTATATACACCTTCTCAGAAAGGCTCTTAAAAAGGCCGGCTACGGA
Source organism: uncultured Lachnospiraceae bacterium (assembly GCA_964520875.1). Taxonomy (GTDB): domain Bacteria; phylum Bacillota; class Clostridia; order Oscillospirales; family CAG-272; genus SIG673. Next base: position 2,366 of record CAZFQJ010000137.1, on the reverse strand, counting down.
GATATCCCCGTTCTTTCCTTCAACCTTTCCGGACTTGAAAAAAGCAATAGTATGGATCTTTCCCTTCCGTTGCTCGTAAAATGCATAATGGCGCTTTGCTACGGCGATCTTCTGATGCTGCTCAAAAATCAGACCGAGCCTTACGAGGTCGAAAAGGGCGCTTCGATGAAGCTCGTCGAAAAGTGGACGAGCGATCTTTCCGAGCAGTTCAGACGTGGAAAGACGATCGGCGTTCTTGAAAAGAACATGAGAGCGATAGCAAACGAGTTTGCGGCGATAGAGAAGGTCAAGACTCCGAAGGTAAAGGTCGGAGTCGTAGGAGAGATATACGTAAAATATTCGTCGCTTGCAAATAACGGTCTTGAGGAATTTTTGCGTTCTCAGGATTGCGAGGTAAACGTTCCGGGTCTTATGGCGTTCATGTGCTTTAAGATCGACAACAGAAGAGAGGACGTGGACCTGTACGGAGGAAGCAAGCTAAAGAAGCTCGTTTGCGGACTTCTCCTCGGAATATTCAGAAAAATGGAGAACAAAACCCGCAAGGTGCTTGAAGAGCACCCGGAGTATGACAAGCCCGCTACATATGACGAGCTTAAGGAAATGATCAAGGGCATGATAGGTTACGGAGCGAAGATGGGAGAAGGCTGGCTCCTTACCGCAGAGATGATAGAGCTTATACGTTCCGGCTACGGAAACATAGTCTGCGCTCAGCCGTTCGGTTGTCTGCCCAATCACATAGTCGGTAAAGGAATGATAAGAAAGCTCCGCCGCGTATATCCGAAGGCAAATATAGTTCCGATAGATTACGACCCCGGCGCTACACGCGTAAATCAGGAGAACCGTATAAAGCTCATGCTTGCGGTGGCTGCCGAAAGACTTAAAGCGGGCGATACCGAGGTGGAGATCGCCGAAGAGGTAAAGACCGAGCTTGAAAAGGCATAAAATATGATATTATGCGGCGTTCGCAAAGGCGAACGCCGCAAATTTACCCGAAGGGAGCGTAAAACGCTTGTATAAGGCATATACGGTAAACAAAAACGATTCGGACCAGCGTCTTGACAAGTTCATAACAAAGACCGTCAAGGCATTGCCTCAGTCTATGCTCTATAAAGCCCTGCGTACCAAAAAGATTAAAGTCAACGGAAAACGCGCGGAAGCCGGTCAAAGGCTTGCCGAGGGAGATAAGATAGAGATGTACCTGAAGGACGATTTTTTTGCCGGCGAAGAACCGAACGAGTCGTTTCGTTCGATACGTCCGGACATATCTCCCGTGTACGAGGACGAAAATATAATGGTATGTAATAAGCGTGCGGGAATGATAGTACATTCGGACGAGGACGAGGACGTAAACACCCTGATAAACCATATAAAAGCGTATCTGTACGGAAAAGGGGAGTACGATCCGGATTCCGAAAATTCGTTTGCCCCGGCGCTATGCAACAGGATAGACCGAAATACTTCGGGACTTGTGATAGCGGCAAAGAATTCGGCTTCGCTCAGGTTCATGAACGAAAAGATAAAGAATGACGAGATAACGAAGAAGTACGTCTGTGCGGTTCACGGAATATTGGAAAAAAAGAAGGATACGCTTCATGGTTATCTGATAAAGGACTGCGATAAAAACACCGTGACCGTATACAAGACGAAGCCGAAAAAGGGCGAATGGCGAACGATTATCACAAAGTATAACGTTATAGCCGAGCGCAACGGAGATTCGCTCCTTGAGGTCGAGCTTGTTACGGGAAGGACGCACCAGATAAGAGCGCACATGGCGTCTATCGGTCATTCACTCCTCGGTGACGGAAAATACGGCGAGAACAGAGAGGATAAAAAGCGCGGTTATCGTTATCAGGCGCTCACCTCGCGTTATATTCGCTTCGATTTCAAAAACGACGAGGGCGAATTTGAGTATCTTAACGGTAAGGAGATAACTATCCCCATGGAAGATATATGGTTTGTCTCCGATTTTATACAAAATTAACATTTTTCGGGTTGAAATTAAGAACGGAATATAATATCCTTTAAGAAGAATATGTTATTTTTATAACATAACGGAGGTGTATAAAGATGAAGCTTGAAAATATTTCCGCGAATTTTCTCGGAGACAGTATAACCGAAGGATGCGGAACTACCGGAAAGGATAAGACCTTCCATGCGCTCATAGCGAAAAAATACGGAATGAAGGTCGCCAGAAATTACGGTATAGGCGGTACTCGTATAGCAAGACAGACCAAAGCGAGCCAAGAAGCGGTATGGGACAAGGATTTTTGTTCGAGATTCGGCGATATGGACGATGACGCTCAGCTTGTAGTCGTATTCGGAGGAACAAACGATTTCGGTCACGGCGATGCTCCGATAGGAACGTT
>CAZFQJ010000136.1:0-3760 GCA_964520875.1 uncultured Lachnospiraceae bacterium | reverse complement strand
GAACATCGCGGCGAAGCTTGAGGGCAGAATAGCCTTCAGACGCGCTATGAAAATGGCGATATCGAGAACCATGCATCTCGGTGCAAAGGGAATAAAGATTTCCTGCGCGGGACGTCTTGCGGGAGCCGAAATAGCTCGCGTAGAGCACTACCACGAGGGAACCATACCGCTTCAGACGCTCAGAGCCGATATAGACTACGGTTTCTGGGAGGCTAACACCACTTACGGTAAGATCGGTGTTAAGGTATGGATATACAAGGGAGAGGTCCTCTCCGCCGGCAACGGTGCAAAGAGAACCATAGAGAACGCCGATAAGAAGGATCGCAGAGGCGACCGCAGAGACCGCAGAAACGGCGACCGCAGAAACGGCGGAGATCGCAGAGACGGCGGCTTTAACAGAGGTAACGGCGGACGTCGTTTCGACCGTAACGATAACAAGCCTCGCTACGGAACCGACGGAAGACGCGCTCCGGCAGCAGCAGCTCCGGTTGCGCCCAAGAAGGAGGGCTGAGAACCATGTTGATGCCAAAGAGAACAAAATACAGACGTGTACATCGCGGCAGATTAAAGGGAAAAGCCACCCGCGGTAACACATTGACCTACGGAAGCTACGGTCTGGTAGCGCTTGATCCCGCATGGATCACCAGCAACCAGATAGAGGCAGCCCGTATAGCGATGACCAGATACATTCGCCGTGGCGGACAGGTCTGGATCAAGATATTCCCCGACAAGCCGATCACCGAAAAGCCTGCCGAGACTCGAATGGGATCCGGTAAGGGATCTGTCGACCACTGGGTAGCGGTCGTAAAGCCGGGAAGAGTGCTGTTCGAAATGGACGGCGTAAGCGAAGAGATCGCACGCGAAGCTATGCGTCTTGCTATGCACAAGCTTCCGATAAAGTGCAAATTTATAGCGAAAGAACAGACGAAAGAGGAGGAATAAGCAATGAAGGCATCAGAGATAAGAGCAATGTCGGAATCCGATCTTCAGAAGAAGCTTACGGAGCTTAAAGACGAGCTGTTCCACCTCCGTTTCCAGCTTGCTATAAACCAGCTCGACAACCCTCATAAGATAACCGATGTAAAGCGCGATATCGCTCGTGTGCTTACGGTCATCAACGAGGGAAAGAACGCGTAAGACAGGAGGATAACGAAGATGGAAGAAAGAAATCTCAGAAAGACCAGAGTCGGACGCGTTGTCAGCGCAAAGATGGATAAGACCATAGTAGTAGCGATAGAGGACAGCGTAAAGCATCCGAAGTACGGCAAGGTCATGCACCGTACTCTTAAGGTACACGTTCACGACGAGAACAACACGGCGGGTGTGGACGATAAGGTAGAGATAATGGAAACGAGACCGCTCTCCAAGACTAAGAGATGGCGTCTTGTTGAAATAATCGAGAAGGCAAAATAATATCACCGCAAGACAGGCGGACGATACGTCAAAATGCGTATAAAAGAGGAGGTAACCGCAAGTGTTACAGCAGCAGTCATATATGAAAGTTGCCGATAATACGGGTGCAAAGGAACTGATGTGCATTCGTGTGCTCGGCGGAACAGGCAGACGCTACGGAAACATAGGCGACATAGTAGTAGCCTGCGTAAAGAAAGCGGCTCCCGGCGGAACGGTCAAGAAGGGTGATGTTGTTAAGGCAGTCATCGTAAGATCTGTTCGCGGAATGAGACGTGCAGACGGCTCGTATATAAAGTTCGACGAGAACGCGGCCGTAATAATAAAGGAAGATAAGACCCCCAGAGGAACCCGTATATTCGGTCCTGTGGCGAGAGAGTTACGTGAGAAGGATTTCACAAAGATCCTTTCTCTGGCTCCCGAAGTTCTTTAAGGAGGTACCGATTTAATGAATACACTTCATGTAAAGAAGGGCGATACCGTCATAGTTCTTTCCGGTGACAAGAAGCGTCACCTTAAGGGAGAGATCGGTGAAGTCCTTGAGGTATCCCCGAAGGAAAGAAAGGTTATCGTCAAAGGCGTTAACCTCGTAAAGAAGCATGTAAAGCCCCGCAATCAAGGCGATCAGGGCGGTATACTTACCGTCGAGGGCGCAATATATGCGGATAAGGTCGCGCTCTACTGCCCCGATTGTAAGAAGGGCGTGCGCTACCACACCGAGATTATCGACGGCAAGAAGATCCGTGTCTGCTCCGGCAAGAAGGCGGACGGAACTCCCTGCGGTCACAAGTTTGATTAAGGAGGTATCGAGCAATGGCAAGACTTAAAGATCTTTATAAGAACGAAGTAGCACCCGCTCTTATGGCAAAGTACAACTACAAGAGCGTAATGCAGATACCTAAGCTTGATAAAGTCGTCGTCAACGTCGGAACCGGCGGAGAAGAGAGAGACAACGCGAAGGCTATGGAAGCTATCGTAGGCGACCTTACTGCCATAACCGGACAGAAGGCGGTCGTAAACAAGGCAAAGAAGTCGGTCGCTAACTTCAAGCTCAGAGCCGGAATGGCGATCGGAGGAAAGGTTACCCTCCGCGGAGAGATCATGTATGAGTTCATCGACAGACTCTTCAACATAGCCCTTCCCAGAGTACGTGACTTCAAGGGAATAAACCCCAATGCCTTCGACGGCAGAGGAAACTATGCGCTCGGACTTAAGGAGCAGCTCATATTCCCCGAAATAGAGTATGAGAAGGTAGACCGCGTGCGCGGAATGGATATCGCATTCGTAACGACGGCAAGCACGGACGAGGAAGCAAAAGAGCTTCTTACGCTTCTCGGCGCGCCGTTCGCGAAATAAAGGAGGGAAATTGCAATGGCTAAGGTATCAATGAAAGTAAAGCAGCAAAGACCTCAGAAGTTTGCGACCAGAGAGTATAACAGATGCAAGATATGCGGAAGACCTCATGCGTATCTCCGTAAGTTCGGCATCTGCCGTATCTGCTTCCGTGAGCTTGCATACAAGGGCGAAATACCCGGTGTACGCAAGGCATCCTGGTAATGCGAAAGCAAGAAGGACAGAAGGAGGATTAAGAAATGCAAATGTCAGATGTAATAGCCGATATGCTGACTCGCATAAGAAATGCGAACAATGCAAAGCACGAATCGGTGGAGATCCCCGCGTCTAACATGAAGAAGGCGATAGCCGATATTCTTGTAAACGAGGGATATATAAAGGGTTATCAGATAATAGACGATAACAAGCAGGGCATCATAAAGGTAACGCTTAAATACGTCGGAAAGCAGAAGGCGATCACGGGACTTAAGAGAGTATCCAAGCCCGGACTCAGAGTGTACGCCAACTGCGAGGATATGCCTAAGGTAATGAACGGACTCGGTATAGCTATCGTATCCACGTCCAAGGGTATAATGACCGATAAAAAAGCGAGAAAAGAAAACGTCGGTGGCGAAGTTCTCGCCTTCGTATGGTAAAACGGGAGGATTAAGGAAATGTCAAGAATCGGAAGACAGCCGGTTGCCATTCCCGCAGGTGTAGACGTAAAGGTCGAAGCCGGTAATCTCGTTACCGTAAAAGGACCTAAGGGAACAGCTACACAGCAGCTTCATGGCAACATGATAATAAAGGTTGAGGGATCTACGATAATCGTAGAGCGCCCCAACGACGAAGCGGAAAACAGGTCGCTTCACGGACTTACCCGCACGCTCCTTAACAACATGATAGTCGGCGTTACCGAGGGCTACTCCAAGCAGCTTGAGATCGTCGGAGTCGGTTACAGAGCACAGAAGTCGGGCAAGACCCTTTCACTGACCCTCGGACATTCTCACCCCGTCAC
>CAZFQJ010000135.1:0-3793 GCA_964520875.1 uncultured Lachnospiraceae bacterium | reverse complement strand
TGAAGAACACCTCATCCGTCATGCGTTCTTTGATCGCAAGCGCTCTTCGAACGCATGACACCTTCTCCCGCTGGAGAAGGCTTATAGTTACCATTTTGCCGAAACCTTATCTCCGTGAACAGATCACTATCCGTCTTACCCATTACCATATTTCTGTGATCAGACCATAGCATAAACCATTTCTTTCTTTTTCTTTGCTTCGTTTCTTTTTCTTTCTTTTGAAAGAAGGAAAAAGAAATGAAGTACATAGATATAAGAGTATAAAAAAGAGCTTATTTACCGTAAGCTCTTTTTGTTTTTTCGATTTGTTGAATTCGAAACCAAATCAAATATCCATTATAACGGGAAGTATCATCGGCTTCCTTCCGGTCTTTCCCGCAAGGAAACGCGTCATGGCTTCCTTCATGCGGTTCTTTACGTCAGCCCAGTCGTGATTGTTGGCGTCCAGGCAATCGTTCAGAACATCACGCGCGATAGCTCTCGCTTCTTCCATGAGTCCTTCCGATTCGCGAACGTAAACGAAGCCCCTTGAAATAAGATCCGGACCGGAGATTATATAACCGTCACGACTGTCTACCGTCGCGACCGCCACTATCAGTCCGTCCTCGGACAGGTGCTTTCTGTCGCGCAGAACGATGTTTCCGACGTCCCCTATCCCGTATCCGTCTATAAGGACCTTTCCGGCTTCAACGGTTCCGTTCCATCTCGCGCCGCTCTCGGTTATCTCAAGTACCTTGCCTATGTCGTTCGAAACGAATATGTCATTCGGCGACATTCCCATTTCCTCCGCAAGCGCCTTGTGGCATACGAGATGCTTGTACTCACCGTGTATCGGCATGAAATATTCGGGCTTCGTCAGCGCATGCATGAGCTTAAGCTCCTCTCGGCAGGCGTGACCCGAAACGTGTACCTCCGCGAGCGCGTCGTAAAGGACCGTAACGCCCTTCTTGAACATCTCGTTTACCACTTTATCGACCAGCTTTTCGTTTCCGGGTATCGCGTGAGCAGAGATTATCACTATATCCGACGGACCGAGCTCTACCTTGTCGTGCGCCGCCATTGCCATTCTGTAAAGCGCGGACATGGGCTCTCCCTGGCTTCCCGTCGTTATAAGCGTAAGATTTTCCGGTCTGTAACGCTTTATCTCGTTTATATCTATGAGAACTCCGTCGGGAACGTTCATGTAACCGAGACGTATCGCCGCGCTTACGATGTTCTGCATTGAGCGTCCAGTTATCGCGACCTTCCTGTTACATTCGGCGCTTATATCTATTATCTGCTGAACGCGGTGTACGTTCGATGAAAACGTCGCTATTACGACCCTCTTGTCGGGGTTCTTTCCGAATATATCTACGAGCGAGCGTCCGACGTTCTTTTCGGACGGCGTATATCCGGGGCGTTCTACATTGGTGGATTCGCAGAGAAGCAGCCTTATTCCGTCGTTTCCTATCTGACCGATACGAGCGAGATCCATGACGTTTCCTTCGATCGGGGTGAGATCCAACTTGAAATCTCCCGTGTGGAATACCGTTCCCTGAGGCGTGCCTATCGCTATCGCGCAGGCGTCCGCTATCGAGTGGTTCACATGCACGAATTCCGCCGTGAATACGCCGAGCTTTATAACGTCTCCGGCTTCGACGCAGAACAACCTCGGCTGGACCTCAAAACGGTGCTCAAGCAGCTTGTTTTCCACTATTCCGAGCGTAAGACGCGTTCCGTAGACAGGAGCGTGTATGGTCTTTAAAACGTAGGGCAGCGCTCCTATATGGTCCTCGTGACCGTGGGTCAGCACTATGCCCCTTATCTTGTCGCTGTTCTCCTCAAGGTAGCTTATGTCCGGTATGACTAAGTCTACTCCGAGCATCTCGTCGTCGGGAAATCCGAGACCGCAGTCGACTATTATGATGTCGTCGCCGTATTCGATGACCGTCATGTTCTTTCCTATCTCGTCGATACCGCCGAGAGAAAAGATCTTAAGCGGAAGTAATTTTGTTTTTTCTCTTTTTGCCATTCGGTGATTATCCTTTCTTTTACGGTTGTTTACGATATGTAAAAACGAGCACGCAAAAATCACGGATAGAAACGGTCTATCCGAGGTAACGCGCTATGATGTTACGGGGGACGTTTTAAGCCGAGCGTGAGAGGCAGGGCTTAAAACGCTTTTTCCGAGTTTTCCGATCCCGCTATCCGCATCCCACAGACCGAACGCATAGAAACGGTAAATAATACGTACAAGTAACACTTATTGAAGTATACCACGATTTTGTGAATTTAATACACAGTTTTTAATTAATAAGTATTGAACAAACTTCTGTTTTCGAAGTTTTGTTTCGATAGGAAAAAGATAGGGGGAAGATAGGAAGAATTTAAAGAAAATTGTCTTGACAAATCAATTATTATACGATAGAATATAACCGAACGAAGATATTTCGTTAAAATATATACGAATAAATTATTGATAAGCGAGGTAAGATGCATGAACGGAAAGATAAGGGTCACGGTATGGAACGAATACCGTCACGAGGTAAGCGAGGAGCGTATACGCGAGATATATCCCGAGGGAATACACGGCGCGGTAAGAGATATACTTCTTGAAACGGGAGACATGGAGGTCACGACCGCGACTCTTGACATGCCCGAGCACGGTCTGAGCGACGAGGTCCTGAACAATACCGACGTGCTTGTTTGGTGGGGACATATGGCGCACGGCGAGGTCAGCGACGAGATAGTCGAAAAGGTGCGTAACAGAGTGCTCCGTAACGGTATGGGATTCGTGGCGCTCCATTCCGGTCACCATTCCAAGCCCTTCCGTGCGCTTCTCGGAACGACGGGTGACCTTTCGTGGGGAAGCAACAGACGCGAGATAGTTTGGAACATAATGCCTCAGCACCCGATAGCGGCGGGAATCCCCGAGAGATTTGAGCTTTTCGAAGAAATGTACGGCGAGCCGTTCTATATTCCCACTCCCGACGAGCTTGTTTTCAGCTCCTGGTTTGAGGACGGAAACATCTTCCGTTCCGGTTGTTGCTACTACAAGGGTATGGGCAAGGTGTTCTATTTCCAGCCCGGTCATGAGGAATGTAAGAGCTTTTACAATAAATATGTCCGCCGTATAATACAGAACGGCGTTCGCTGGGCGGCTCCTAACGAGATCGGAAGGATCGACGACGGCTGCATACATCAAAAAACATCTGTGCTTGACGACCTCAAAAAGGAAGCCGAAGCCGATAAGTAAGCAATACATCTAAGAAAGGGCGATCATCATGATAAAACTTCAGAATTACCATAAAGGTCTTGAAGCGCTGCATGTGAATTGTGAAGCGCCGAGAGCCTATTTTATACCCTTCCATGACGAAAAGAGCGCGGTAAGCGAGAGACGCGAGGATTCGCGTTACTTTAAATCTCTCTGCGGAACATGGGATTTCAAATGGTATCCGAGCATATACGAGGTCGAGGGAACAGACGTGCCGTTCTTCCCGTCGGAAGGCTTTGATAAGCTGGACGTTCCGATGAGCTGGCAGGTCGCGCTCGGCAGAGGCTACGATGTTCCGAACTATACGAACATCAACTATCCTATCCCGGTAGACCCTCCGCATGTTCCCGATGACAATCCCGTCGGTCTTTACCGCCGTTATTTTACCGTTACCGATGAGATGATAGCGGATAAGGACGTTATGATAAACTTCGAGGGCGTGGATTCCTGCTTCTATCTTTACGTAAACGATCGCTTCGCGGCATACAGTCAGGTAAGCCACATGACGAGCGAGATAAATATAACGGAATACGTAAAAGC
>CAZFQJ010000134.1:0-3811 GCA_964520875.1 uncultured Lachnospiraceae bacterium | reverse complement strand
GCATAGCTCAGCTGGTTAGAGTGCATGCTTGACATGCATGAGGTCACTGGTTCGAACCCAGTTGTCCCCACCATAAAGAGATCGCAGTTAAAAGCTGCGATCTTTTTTTACGTTTTCGCCACGCACCTCTTGACAAAACACAAAGCATATGCTATAATACTTACAATAGCTTATAGAGTATAAGCGTTGATGACGCGCAGTACATCGATATCGATAGCCCTAAAGAGACGGAAGATCGGCAGGCTGAGAGTTTTCCGAAGGCGGATATACGGTGGAATTTTCGGCGTCTGAGCTTTCCGCGAAAAGCGTTCTTCCGTATCGAAGCGACGCGTTAAACGGAACGTTACGTCTGCGTTAAAGACGATAAAGCGCAAGGACTTTTGTCTTTGAAAACGGGTGGTACCGCGGCACGTTGAGCGTCGTCCCTCTTTTTCATCGGCAGGTCTTATTTTTTTGTAATTTTGTAATAATTATCGCGTTCCGCGAGAAAGGAAATCAAAGATGAAAAACCAAATCGCCAAAATCAAGGAAGAGCTCGGCGGAAAGCTTGCCAACGTTTCGGCTTCCGACGCTCTTGCCGTCGTCGAATCCGCGTTTAAGAAGGCGTTAAAAGAGCTTTTTGCCGATATGAAGACGCTTGCCCCGGAGGACAAGCGCGAAGCGGGTCAGCTCATAAACGATCTTAAAAACGAGTTCGAAGCGAAATTCAAGTCCATTCGCCAAAGCATAGCCGAGGGCGGCGCAAACGAAATGGAGCTTGATCTCAGTATAGCCAGCCACGACTTCGTAAGAGGAAAGATACACCCTCTTATAAGAGTCGGAAAGATGATGGAGGACGTGTACAAGGAAATGGGCTTTTCCATTGCATACGGTCCGGAGATAGAGCTTGACAAATACAATTACGAGATGCTCAACATGCCTTACTATCACCCGGCGCGCGATATGCAGGATACGTTCTACCTCGAATATCCGAACATACTGCTCCGCTCGCACACCTCGTGCGTTCAGGTAAGGTATATGCTCGAACACAAGCCTCCGTTCATGATAATCTCCCCCGGAGTCGTTTACCGTGTTGACGAGATCGACCCTCAGCATACGCCCTGCTTCTATCAGATAGAAGGACTTGTCGTCGGCGAAGGCATAAACCTTGCCAACCTCAAGTGGGCTATGACGGAGAGCGCGCAACGAATATTCGGAGAATCCGTCAAAGTAAGATTCTCTCCCTGCTACTACCCTTACACGGAGCCGAGCGCGGCGGTGGATATGAGCTGCATAATGTGCGGCGGCAAGGGTTGCCGTACCTGCAAGGGAACGGGTTGGATGAGAGTCGCCGGAGCCGGAATGGTACACCCGAACGTATTCGAAGGCGTAGGATATTCCAGAGAGACTCAGGGATTTGCGTTCGGTTGGGGACTTAACAGACTTCCCATGCTCTACTTCAAGATAGCCGAAATGCGTAAGCTTTTCGAAAACGAGCTTTCCCTTTGGGAACAACTTTAAGGAGGTGTATTTCAATGTTCAAATTTCCTTTCAATTGGCTTAAGAAAGTAAGCGATACGGATATAGAGTACGACGCGCTCCTTGAGTGGTTACGTTATCAGGGCTTTGAGCTTGCTTCTCTCGAAGACGTCGGAGACGATCATCTTATAGAAATAGAGGTAAAGGCTAACCGTCCGGACATGCTCTCCGTCGCCGGAGTCCTGCGCGAGGCTTATATATCGAAAAGCATACCTTCGCCCAAGACCTTCGACGCCGACGTTGCGCTCTCATTTTCAAAGGATAACAAGCTTTCTCACGACATAGTGATATCCTCTCCCGATGTACACAGATACTGCGGAGTTGAGATAACCGGTATAGACAACACGGTCGAAACGCCGGATTATATAGTCGATGTGCTTGAAAAGCTCGGCGTTGCACACATAAACCCGGTAGTCGATATAAGCAACTACGTCCTTCTTCTCATCGGTCAGCCGAGCCATGTTTTCGATACCGACAAGGTAGACGGAACGATAAGAGTAGAAAATATAAAAGAGTCGGCGAAGTTCCTTACTTTAAACGGAAGCGAAGTGGAATTCCCCGCAGGCGCTCTCATGATCTCGGACGACAAAAAACCTCTTTGCGCCGCCGGTATGATAGGAAGTCCCAATGCCGAGATAACGAAGGATACCAAGAATATCATAATAGAATCGGCTAACTTCGATCACATAATCATTCGCACGACCTCAAAGAAGACTCACGTCTCAACCATGGCGTCTTACCGTTACGAGCGCGGAGTCGACACAGAACTCAGTTATGTCGGAGCGCGCATGCTCACCAAGCTCATAACCGACATTTGCGGCGGTACCGTAAATTATAACGCGTTCTGCCATAAGGACGAAGACTTCAAGCCTTCGGTATTCGATCTTTCCGTCTCGCGCACGAATTCCCTTCTCGGAACTCATCTTTCCGCAAATGAGATCGCAGATATGCTCCGCCGTTGCTATTTCGACGTAAGCATGACAAACGAAGCTTTGCTTAAAGTTACCGTGCCTTCCTTTAGGCTCGACATAGAATTCGACGTTGACATAATCGAAGAGGTCGGACGTATCTACGGTTATCACAATATCGAACCTCAGCCGATAAAATTATACGCTCCTTACGTTGAAAACCCGATAAACAAAAACGCAAATACTCTCCGTAACATCATGGTCGGAAACGGATTCATAGAAGTCCTCACCTACGGTTTTATCCCCTCCGATTCTATGAACAAGCTCTGCCTTTCCGAGACCGACGCCTACTACGGCGACATAAGGATACAGAATCCTCTTTCGAACTTCTACGAGCTTATGCGTCCCACTCTTGCTTACAATCTCATACAGACCGCGGTATCAAACCTCACCGTAGGAAAGACCGATATGAAGATATTCGAAATAGGCAAGACCTTCCGCCGCACCTCGGGAAACAAGAATTCTTACGATAATTACGTTGAGAAGAACACCTTTGCCGCTCTTATGACCGGAACGAAGTATCACAAGGGCTTCGGCGTCTCCAAGGAAATAAAATATTCCGTTTATGACGCGGTGGCGGTAGTCAGATCGATATTTGACGATTACAATATTCCCGTCGTTCTAAAGAACTGCGATTCCTGCGGTATGTTCGAAAAAGGCGCATGTGCGGAGCTCATAGTAAATAAAAAGACGATAGGATTTGTCGGAAAGATCGCAAAGAAGGTCCTCTCCTCTTTTGAAAACGGAAAGCTCGCAAAGGACGACGTTCTTTATCTCGAATTTTGCTATGAAGATCTTATCAGTTCGAAGAAATCCATTTCGCACGAGACCAACTTCCCGAGCGTGGAACGCGAATACAACTTTATAGTGAAGAACGGTATCCACTTCTGCGATTACAGTAAGCTGATATACGACGAGAGCGCGCTGATCGTAGACGTAAAGCCGGTCGACGTCTATTTCGGAACCGGAGTATCGAAGGGCTTCTCGTCCGTTCTTATAAACGTCGAATACAACGCAAAAGACCGCACTCTCTCCGCCGAGGAGATAGAAGTCATCGAAAACGGCTTTAAAGAAAAACTCTCAAAGGAATACGGCATAGAGCTTAAGAAATAATACCGACGAAAATAGACGAAAATATTTAATAAAAAACATTTAATAAAATGTTTAATAATGTGTAAATATTTCAAAAAAGTATGGAATTTTTCCCAGCTCTGTGTTATAATAACCGTTGAGCAAAAAACAATTAATTGGAGGAAAAGTAAAAGATGAAAAAGTATGTTTATCTCTTCTCCGAGGGTAACGCGAACATGCGTGAGCTTCTCGGC
>CAZFQJ010000133.1:0-3831 GCA_964520875.1 uncultured Lachnospiraceae bacterium | reverse complement strand
AGGAGGAAGCGAAGGCGATAGATGCTCTTTCGTATAGCAGAGAAGCGCGTTCGACGCTCGTAGAGCATAATTTGAGGTTGGTCGTATATATAGCAAAAAAATTCGAAAGTACGGGAACGGATATAGAGGATCTTATATCGATAGGTACGATAGGTCTGATGAAGGCTATAAATACATATGATCCCGATAAAAATATAAAGCTTGCAACGTATGCTTCGCGTTGTATAGAGAACGAGATACTCATGTACATAAGAAAGAACAGCGGGCAAAGAGCGGAGGTGTCGATAGAGGAACCGCTTAATACCGATTGGGACGGAAACGAGCTTCTTCTTGAAGATGTCCTCGGCGGAGATGAAGAACAGATATATAAGGAGCTTGAAACGGAGGAGGATAAAAAGACGATACGTAACGCTCTGTCAGGGCTTTCGAAGAGGGAACGAGAGATAATAGTGCTGAGGTTCGGTCTTGACGGAAGCGACAGAGAGCTTACGCAAAAGGAGGTCGCCGATATGCTCGGAATATCTCAGTCTTATATCTCGCGCCTTGAAAAACGTATTATGGTCAGATTAAAAAACGAAATGGAGCATTTGATATAAAAATAAAAACTTTAGAAAAAATCTCCGTTAAGCTATTGACAAATCGAAACGTTTGTGATATAATAGAAACGTTCCGTGTGGGGTTGTAGCTCAGCTGGGAGAGCGGTGCGTTCGCAACGCACAGGTCAAGGGTTCGAGCCCCTCCAGCTCCACCAAGAAGCGGCGAATTTCTTTTGAGATTCGCCGCTTTTTAATTTTTCAGTAGTTATTTTTCGCTTTTCACTTAAAATACTCCAAGCTCAAAGCAACAACAAGTTGCTTGTCAAATTCGTAGATATGTGTTAAAATATAACCGTAATACACAAGGAGATGAAAGTATGGATACGAAGGATATTATTTTAGAGCTTAGAACGAAAAAAGGACTCACACAGGAGGAGCTTGCGGAAAAGGTATTTGTAACAAGACAGGCGGTGTCTCGGTGGGAAACAGGCGAAACGACTCCGAATATAGATACGCTCAAGCTTCTTTCGAAATTGTTTGATGTGTCTATCAATACTCTTCTCGGTTCTCCGAGAGCGTTGATATGTAGATGCTGCGGCATGCCTCTTGATGACTGTAACATAAGTCGTGAAAACGATGGCGATTTCAATGAAGAATACTGTAAATGGTGCTATGCCGACGGTGAATACACGCTCGATATTTGGAAGAGATACTCCGAAATAGGCGGAAAAGAAAAGTTAGAAGAATTCAAAAAACAACTGATTTACGAATTCAATACACTTTTGAATGTAGAGGGACTGCCTAAGGTCGAGAAGCTGAATGTATTATCCGGTGAATTCATAAATATGGAATATACGCTTCCAAACGGGAAAAAAGTGAAATTTCTTGACGATAAGCAGACATATCTCGGCAGTCAGCTTGAAAGCGAATTCGGCGGCAGATGCTTTGGAATAGCCGCAAACATGGAGTTTCTTCTCGTTTGTACATATGAGGAAAACGGCGAAGATCCCGAACTTGTCATTTATAAGAAAAGATGATCGGAATTCAATTTGCATTTTTATAAAATACATAAAACCAATGTCCGCGATTTATCGCGGACATTTGTTTGTAATATTCAGAATTTTGCTTTCTTTTCACAGTAAACGCAACGGAATATGTCGGGATTTCCGTATGCGGGCTTGAACATTTGCGTCAGCTCTTGCTCGGTAGTGGTGATACATTTCGGATTTTGACAAACGTATTTGCCCTTTATGGCGTTCTTGTATTCGGGGGTACGCGGATCTCTGTCGGCTTCGGCTTCGCTGATGAGCTTCAGTATAAGCGCCATTCTTATGAATTTTCCGTTTTCGACCTGCTTGAAATAACATGCGCGCGGATCTTCGTCGATCTTTACGCTTATTTCGTTTACCCTCGGAAGCGGGTGCATTATGCACAGATCTTTCTTTGCGGAATCTAACTTTTCGGGGGTGAGTATGTAGCTATCCTTTAAACGCTCGTAATCGTCGGCGTTTTCGAAGCGCTCGCGTTGTATCCTCGTCATGTAAAGAACGTCGAGCTTTGGGATAGCCGCGTCAAGATCTGCGATCTCGGTGTATTTCATGCCCGTGCTTTCGATAACGTCGTATTTTAAGTAGCTCGGGATATTCAGTTCTTCCGGAGAAATAAGTACCAAATTTATATTTGCGTATCTTGAAAGCGCGACTATAAGGGAATGTACCGTGCGCCCGTACTTAAGATCTCCGCAAAATCCTATGGTCAGAGAATCAAGTCTTCCTTTTTCGCGTTTGATAGTAAAAAGATCGGTCAAGGTTTGTGTAGGATGATTGTGTCCGCCGTCGCCTGCGTTTATTACCGGAATACGCGAGGAGAGGGACGCTACGAGCGGTGCGCCTTCCTTTGGGTGACGCATGGCTATTATATCCGCGTAGCAGCTTATTACCTTTGTCGTGTCGGCAACGCTCTCGCCTTTGACGGCAGAGGAACTGTCGGCGTCCGAGAATCCGATAACGCTTCCGCCAAGCTCAAGCATCGCCGCTTCAAAGCTCAGTCTGGTACGCGTCGAAGGCTCAAAAAAGAGTGTGGCGAGCTTTTTTCTGCGGCACTTGTCCGCATATTTGTCGGGATCTGCGATCATGTCGGTCGCGGTATCGATAAGCCCGTCTATCTCGTCGGTGGTAAGATCAAGTATATCTATAAGACTTTTCATTTTATGCTTTAGCTCCGTTTACGGCAAGATAATTTTTTATGCGTTCGACGTTTTCCGCGTTTTTCTCATCTTCTTCGAGATATTCTATTATGTCGTAAACGTCGACGACCGAATGAACCGGGAATCCGAATTCTTCGCCTATCTCCGCCATAGCGGATCTTTCGCCCTGTCCCTTTTCTTTACGGTCTACCATTACAAATGCCGCCGCT
The DNA here is from genome assembly GCA_964520875.1 of uncultured Lachnospiraceae bacterium. Classification (GTDB taxonomy): domain Bacteria; phylum Bacillota; class Clostridia; order Oscillospirales; family CAG-272; genus SIG673. The sequence continues at coordinate 880 of CAZFQJ010000133.1, read as the reverse complement.
ACCTTTGCTCCTTCAAGAGAGGAGAGTATCGCCATGCTTTCGCGTATCGCGGTTCCGGCGGTTATGACGTCCTCGGTTATGACTATCTCATCGCCGTTTTTCGGAACATATCCTACGAAAACTCCGCCTTCTCCGTGATCTTTGGCTTCCTTACGGTTGAAGAAGAAAGGAACATCCAGTCCCTGCTTTGAAAGACCTATCGACGCCGCTACCGCTATCGAGATTCCCTTGTATGCGGGACCGTAAAGTACGGTTCTTTTTTTGCCCACCTTTTCAAGATAAGCATGAGCGTAGAATTCTCCGAGCTTCGATATCTGATCTCCGGTCTTGATCTCTCCGGCGTTTATGAAATAGGGTATCCTTCTTCCGCTCTTTGCGATGAAATCTCCGAACTTGAGAACTCCGGCGCCTTCAAGAAATTTGATAAACTCTCTTTTGTAGTTTTCCATGTCATTTATACTCCTGTCTTTGTTTTTCTTATTGATCGACAAATTCCGCGACGCATCTTTCGTAAGCCGCTACCGGGTCTTGCGCGGCGGTTATGGGTCTGCCGACAACTATGTAGTCTGAACCGATCTTTTTTGCTTCCGCAGGCGTCATGACGCGCTTCTGGTCGCCTATGTCGCCGTCGGCGAATCTTACGCCGGGGGTAACGGTTATAAATCCGTTTCCGCATACGGAATGGACCTTTTCCGCTTCGAGAGGAGAGCAGACCACTCCGTCAAGTCCAGCTGTTTCGGCGTTTTTCGCGTAGTGCATTACGACGCGGTCGATAGGTTCGTTAATGAGAAGATCCTTTTTCATGCTTTCTTCGTCGGTTGACGTGAGCTGAGTGACCGCTATGAGCATGGGACGGCTGCCGTCGGACCGGGTGAGTCCC
>CAZFQJ010000132.1:0-3846 GCA_964520875.1 uncultured Lachnospiraceae bacterium | reverse complement strand
GTTATAGGACGTCTCGGTAAGGTCCTCGGACCCAAGGGACTCATGCCTAACCCCAAGGCGGGAACGGTAACCATGGACGTTGCCCGTGCGGTAAACGAAGCCAAGGCAGGTAAGATTGAGTACCGTCTCGATAAGACGAACATAATCCACTGCCCTATCGGAAAGGCTTCCTTCGGCGTTGAAAAGCTCACCGAGAACTTCAACACTCTTATGGGTGCTATAATCAAGGCTAAGCCCGCTGCCGCTAAGGGTCAGTACATCAAGAGTTGCGTTATCGCTTCCACGATGGGCCCCGGCATCAAGGTAAACTCCGCTAAGCTCGGAGGCTAATATAGGATAGACCTAAAAAAGCAAGGATTTTTTCCTTGCTTTTTTGCTTTAATCCTTAATATAGACCATTACGTCCTCTACTCTGCAATCAAGAAATCCGCACAAATCGTTGAGCGTTACCGTGCTTATGGGCTTATCATGCTTAAGCCTATCGAGCAGGCTTCTGCTCACGCCGTATTCGTTTACCAATTTATAAGCATGGTATATAAAAGCTATCTCGAAACTCGTATCGCCGCAAGAAATACTACCAATATAGTTTTTTAATCACAAAAGAGCGTTATCAAAACAAATGTGCTTTGATAACGCTCTTTTATTTTTTGAAAATATGAATAATACTTCTCTATCGGTCAAAAAATATTTGCAAACAGTATTTTTAAGTTACCGAAAGGATATGATCTGAAATGAATACTTTTACTTATGTTATAACGGACGAAAACGGAATACACGCACGTCCCGCCGGTATGCTCGTGCGATTCGCACAGAGCACTCCGGACAGGATAACCGTCAAAAACCGCGATAAGAGCGCCGACGCCACAAGACTTTTTGCTCTGATGAGTCTCGGAGCAAAAAAGGGCGATACGCTCGAATTTACCGTTTCCGGCGAAAATTGCGAGGAAACATCGGCGCGATTACGCGAATTCTGTCTGCGCACATTTTAAATTTCTGATAAAACAGAATAAACAAGATAGAGGTAAACATTGAAGGGTCTAAAATATAAAGCCACACCGGCAAGCTCCGGTATCGCGGTAGGAAGGCTTCGCTTTTGGGAAAATGACTCTGTATCCGTTCCGTCTTATACCGTATATCACACGGAAAGCGAGGTAAGACGTTACGAAAACGCCAAAAAGATAGCCTATACCGAGCTTGAGGCGCTCTACCAAAAAGCTCGGACAGAAAATTCCGAAGAAAATGCGGAGATATTCTCTATACACAAGATAATGCTCGAAGACCGCGATCTTTGCGAAGAAACGATAAAAAACATCAAAGAATCACGCATGAACGCCGAAAGCGCCGTCTCAAAAGCCTCCGAACGGTTTTGCGAAATGCTTGAAGGCACGGGAGACGAATACCTTAAAGCTCGCACGACAGATGTACGCGACATATCCGAGCGACTGATAAAAATATTGCTCGGAAGGTCAACGAGCGCCGATATACTAAGCGAAAAGTGTATATTATATACCGAAGATCTTACGCCGAGCCAAGCGCTTGAGCTTGACAGGTCGAAAATACTCGGGTTTATGACCGCATACGGATCTTCAAACTCGCACACCGCCATTCTTGCAAGGACTGCGGGTATCCCGTGCATTGTGGGCTGCGGCTTACTGCAAAGCGACCTTAACGGAAAAGAAGTAATAATAGACGGAAGCACCGGAGAATACGAGACCGAACCAAGCGCCGAGACGCTATCCGCTTACAGAGCCGTACTCGAAACGGACAGGATAAGAAAGGAGCGCCTTAACGTTTTAAAAGGCATGCCGTCAAGGACATCGGAAGGCAAGAACATCAAATTATACGCAAATATAGGAAACGCAGACGACGTTGACGCGGTGATCGAAAACGACGCCGAAGGCATCGGTCTTTTCCGCACCGAATTTATTTTCATGGGCAGAAACGAGCTTCCGAGCGAAAACGAACAATTCGGCATCTACCGCGATGTTCTCAGGCGCATGGAAGGCAAGCGAACGATCATCAGAACGCTTGATATAGGCGCGGATAAGCACGCCGCGTACCTTGATCTGCCGAGCGAGGAAAATCCGGCGCTGGGACTCAGAGGTATACGTCTGTGTCTGGCAAGACCGGATATATTCGAAACTCAGATAAGAGCCTTGTTCAGAGCATCGATATTCGGAAAGCTTGCGATAATGTTCCCGATGATAGCCTCGGTGTGGGAATTAAGAGAAGTTAAAAAACGCGTAAACTCTATACGCACACGCTTTGAAGAGGAACGGATACCGTTTGACGATTCGCTTGAGCTTGGCGTAATGATAGAAACGCCGGCAGCCGCTCTCTGCTCCGAGCTTTTCGCTCGCGAGGTGGATTTTTTCAGCATAGGAACCAACGATCTTTCACAGTACACGCTTGCCGCGGACAGACAAAATCCTGCCGTATCGCGTTATTACAGACAAGATCACGAAGCGGTCCTCTCTTTAATAAAAACCACCTGTGAAAACGCGCACCGCGCAGGCATATGGGTCGGAGTATGCGGAGAGGTCGCCTCGGATACCGCTATGACGAGAAAGCTTCTCTCGCTCGGTATAGACGAGCTTTCAGTCTCCCCTAACAATGTGCTCCCGATAAGAGAAAAAATAAGAGACTTATGATCCGAAAAGGAGAACGCACTATGTTCATGAAAGGCTTATTTTCCGTAAAGAAGGGCGAAACTCTTTTGCAAATGACGGCTCCTGTAAATGGTACCGTTATCCCGGAGAGCAATATTCCGGACGAAGCTTTTTCTTCGGGTATGCTCGGACACGGCTTCGGAATAATACCGGCGGACGGCGAATTCTTTTCTCCCGTAAACGGTACCGTTATAGATGTCACGCCCACAAAGCATGCATACAGTATCAAAAGCAACAGCGGTGCCGAGATACTTATCCATATAGGTATAGACACGGTGGAAATGAAGGGAGACGGATTTACGGCTCTCGTAAGCTCTGGAGACAGAGTAAAAGCGGGAGATCCGATAGCGCGCGCCGACATGAAAAAGATACGCGCGGCAAATCTTTCGGACGCGGTAGCGGTGATCGTTATAAATCACGAGCTTTTCTCGCAGATGACCGTATTCGAAGGAAAATGCAAAGCAAAAGAAACGACGGTCATGAGCTTCGTCGCAAGCGATAGAAAAAAATAAGCGTATTACACACGAAAGGTAAAATTATGACAAAAGATACTCCCGAAAAAAGACCGAAGGGCGGTCAGGTATTCGCCGTACTTCAAAGAGTCGGACGATCGTTCATGCTTCCGATAGCGCTTCTGCCGATAGCCGGACTTTTGCTCGGAATAGGCTCGTCGCTTACAAATCAGACCATGGTGGAATCCTTCGGTCTTTCCGGAATACTCGGAACCGGAAAGCCGCTGTACGACGTAATGCTCATACTTTCCGAGACCGGAAGCGTTATCTTCAACAATCTTCCCATACTTTTTGCTATGGGAATAGCTCTCGGAATGGCTGAAAACGAGAAAGCAACGGCGGTACTTTCCGCCGCTATCGCTTTTTTCGTAATGCACAGAACGATCTCATCATGTCTTGAGATATCGGGTGAATTTACAACCCCCACTCTTCCCGAAGGCTCGATATCGAATGTCGTCGGAATACAGTCTCTTGAAATGGGCGTATTCGGGGGAATACTCGTAGGACTCATAGTAGCGGCTCTCCACAACCGTTTTTATAAGATCAAGCTTCCTAACGTGATCTCCTTCTTCGGCGGAGTACGGTTCGTACCAATAATATCTACGGTTACGTTCGTAATAGTAGGCGCTTTGATGTTCTTTATATGGCCGTTTATCCAAAAGGGC
>CAZFQJ010000131.1:0-3849 GCA_964520875.1 uncultured Lachnospiraceae bacterium | reverse complement strand
AAGGCGGAGAAAGCCCCCTTGCTAAAATAGATTCGTTCGTAAACTGCAAGTGTCCCAAGTGCGGAAAGGCAGCCAAGCGCGAGACAGACACCATGCCTCAATGGGCGGGATCCTCGTGGTATTTCCTTCGTTACATCGATCCGGAAAACGACAAGGAATTCGCAAACGCCGAAAAGCTCAAATATTGGATGCCGGTTGATTGGTACAACGGCGGTATGGAGCACGTTACGCGCCATATGATATATTCGCGTTTCTGGCACAAATTCCTTTACGATCTCGGACTCGTTCCCACCTCCGAGCCTTACGCCAAGCGCACGGCTCAGGGTCTCATACTCGGTCCCGACGGAGACAAGATGAGTAAGTCCAAGGGTAATGTCGTAGACCCGAACGAGACGGTAGACCGTTATGGCGCCGACGTTCTCCGCGTCTATATACTGTTCATGGGCGATTACGCTTCCGCGGCTCCGTGGTCGGAGAGCAGCGTAAAGGGTTGTAAGAGATTCCTCGAAAGAGTCGCGGATCTTCCCGATATGATAAAGGGTTCCGGAGTTACCGAGGGAATGGAGAGCATGTTCCACAAGACCGTAAAGAAGGTCTCGGCGGATATCGAAGAGCTTAAATTCAACACGGCGATCGCTCAGCTCATGACTTTGCTCAACGAGATAGAAACCAAGGGCAGCATAACGAAGGAAGAACTTTCGGTATTCTTACGTCTTCTCTCTCCCTTCGCACCTCACCTTTGCGAAGAGCTTTGGGCGGGTCTCGGCGAAAAAGGACTCATCGCCGTAGCCGAATGGCCGGAATACGACGAAGCAAAGACCGTAGACAGTTCCGTGGAGATAGCCGTTCAGGTATGCGGAAAGCTCAAGGGAACACTTAACGTCCCTTCCGATATAACGAAGGACGACGCGGTAAAGCTCGTTTATGCCGATGAAAGATTTTCTCCTTTGTTTGAAGGAAAGACGGTAGTAAAAGAGATATTCGTTCCCGGAAGAATAATCAATATAGTTGTAAGATAATTTAATATCTGCAAAAAACTGCTTTAGAAAATTTCTAAAGCAGTTTTTGTTTTTTATTAAATATTCGGCGTAAGCTCCGCGCTTATGTCAAAGCATAAAACAACACGGTCTTATCGTCAAAACGAGCTTGATCTCCTTACCAAGGCAGGAAATCGGAGCCTCTGAGCTTGAGCATTGCCTCGGCAAAGAAGAAATCACCGTAGATTATCGGTATATGAAGTCCGTGAGTATTTCCGTCGAATACATATCTCTCCGTACCCATCTGAAGGATCGAATCCTCGCTTTCCTCCCAATTGCACCAAGCCTTTTCCATAGCTTTGAGCATCTTAACGGCGGCGGAAAGGTACATATCCTTTTCATATTCGGGAACGTTCTTTGCTATTTCGATAAGTCCGCAAGCGGCTATCGCGCCGGCGGTAGAATCGTAGAATACCGGCTCTTCCGGTGCGCGGAAATCGCAAAGCGGGAGCCAATCGGTATTCATTACGTTGGAGATGAAATAATGAGCGACCTTTTTGGCGGTATCGAGATATTTCACTTCCTTCGTATGTATGTAGGAAAGAACGAATCCGTAAAGCGCCCATGCGGCGCCTCTTGACCAAGTAGATCCTACGCCGTATCCCTGTCCGCCCTTGGTCTCGATGACCGTATCGGGTTGATCGGGATCGTGAACGACTATATGATTTACGGAGCCGTCGGGACGCACGTGATCGCGCATCGCCATATCCGCATAACGCATGGCTATCTTCTTAAAGCGCGTATCGTCTATCTCCTCGGAAGCCCAATAGAGCTGAGGAATATTCATCATGCAGTCGATTATCGTCCAGCCCTGATTTCCGTTTTCGCCCCACTTACTGTTCCAAGAACGAATATAGTCGCCTTCGACATTGTAACGCGAAGCGAGCGTCATAGCGGAAAGAAGGTCGCGGTTACGGGAAGCCGTGTTTCCGGTAAGACGATAGCCGGCGCCGGAGCTTATATGCCACATAAAGCCTACGTCGTGATGAAGCTTCGAAACGTCCTCGAACGCCTTATCCATGAGTATCTCGGCTCTGTCGGCGGTCGCTTTATACTCCGCTTTGTTAGCTTCGCTCTCGGTTCCTGCGTACATCACCCACATCATGGCGCCCCAAAATCCGTTTGTCCACCATGTTATATCCTTGCCCTGCTTATCGTCGTGAACTCCGTTTACGGTCGTATAAGGGATCTTTTCCCTGCTCTTTACCGCAACGCGGGAGAGCTTATTGTCAAGCTTTCCCCAGACCTCATCTATCCATTTTTTATTGTCTGCAATTATCTTTTCGTAACTCATGTATCTGTCCTCTTTTTTATGTTTTTGTTCACCACGGGAAGAACTTTGAGCCTCTAAGCTTAAGTATCGCCTCGGCAAAGTAATAGTCGCCGTAGATTATCGGTTTATTGGAACGAGATGAATACGCCTCCGTACCGTTTTGAAGTATGGAATCCTCGTTTTCTTCCCAATTGCAGAAATCCTTTTCAAGCGCCTTAAGGAGCTTTATCGCCGCCTTAAGATACATATCCTTTTCGTATTCGGGAACGTTTTTCGCTATCTCGATAAGTCCGCAGGCGGCTATCGCGCCGGCGGTGGAATCGTAGTATACCGGTTCCTCGGGAGAACGGAAGTCAACGAGCGGCTTCCAGTCGTTAAGCTCAAGATTTGCCGCAAAATAATGCGCCACCTTCTTTGCGGTATCAAGATACTTCACATCGCCCGTATGGATATACGATATAACGAATCCGTAAAGCGCCCATGCCTCGCCTCTTGACCAGGTAGAGCCTACGCCGTATCCCTGTCCGCCCTTGGTCTCGATGACCGTATCGGGTTGTTCGGTATCGTGTACCACTATGTGGTTTACCGAACCGTCGGGACGCACATGATCGCGCATAGCCATATCGGCGTAACGCACGGCAAGCTTCTTGAAACGCGTATCGCCTATCTCCTCCGACGCCCAGTAAAGTATCGGAATATTCATCATACAGTCGATTATCGTCCAACCTTCATGAGACTCATCGCCCCAATCGTTCCATGAACGGATATAATTTCCTTCGACATTGTAACGCGAGGCGAGCGTCATTGCACAAAGTATGTTCCTGTTTCTCGCCGTCATGTCTCCGGTAAGTCTGTAATTCGCTCCGCTCAGTATGTGCCACATAAATCCGACGTCATGGTGGAACTGATCCATTTCTTTGAACGCGGAATCCTTGATCTCCTCGCTTCTGAGCGCCGTAAGCTTGTAATCTTCGTTTCCGGTTGCCTCGTACATGAGCCACATAAGTCCGCCCCAAAAGCCGTTTGTCCAGTTGTGAGGCTGTTTACTTACGTCGTTATGCTCTCCGTTTACAGTCGTATAAGGGATCTTATCTCTGCTCTTCACCGCGGTCCTCGAAAGCTTCTTATCAAGCTTTGCGAACACCTCGTCTGTCCAAGCCTTATTCTCGGCTATTATCTTGTCGTACATAAATCGATTCCTTTCTTATACGTTCGAAATAGGTCACTTAGGCTGCTTACCGATGTAAGCGAGGATACCTCCGTCGACATAAAGGATATGTCCGTTTACGAAATCGGAAGCCTCGGAAGCGAGGAATACCGCGGGACCTCCGAGGTCCTTAGGATCTCCCCAACGTGCCGCGGGAGTCTTAGCTACTATGAAGGAATCGAACGGATGACGGCTTCCGTCGGGCTGACGCTCGCGAAGAGGAGCGGTCTGAGGAGTCGCTATATATCCGGGGCCTATGCCGTTACACTGAACATTAAACTCGCCGTATTCGGAAGCGATGTTTTTGGTGAGCATCTTAAGTCCGCCCTTAG
>CAZFQJ010000130.1:0-3911 GCA_964520875.1 uncultured Lachnospiraceae bacterium | reverse complement strand
ATTCGAGAATACCCGTATATAGCGGAAGTATAGACAGTATAGTCGGAATAATACATCAAAAGGACTTTTACAGTACGGTAAACGGTACAGAGAAGTCGATAGAAAGTATAATGAAAAAGCCGGTGTATATACCGCTTTCCATGAAGATAAGCGATATACTTAAGCTTTTGCAGAAGACTAAATCGCATATAGCCGTGGTCGTCGACGAGTACGGCGGAACCATGGGAATAGTTACCATGGAGGATATACTTGAGGAGCTTGTCGGAGAGATATGGGACGAACACGACGAGGTCGTAGAGGATATAGTACAGCTTGACGAAAGCTCGTATAAGATCCTTTGTTCCACGGATCTTGATAAGGTATTCAAACTTTTCGAAATAGAGGACGAAGAGACAGACGCCGCGACTGTAAACGGTTGGGTGCTTGAAAAGTTTGGGTATTTCCCGCAGGCGGACGAAGCGTTCGATTTCGAGAATATAACGGTAAGAGTGCTCAGCTCCGACGATCAGAGAGTAAACGAGGTCGTCGTTACCGTTCATGAGCCGGAGCCCGAAGAAAAAGAAGACGAATAAATGAAAGAGAGACTGCCGATATCATCGGCAGTCTCTCTTTTGTAAAAATCATTGACAAAAATAAATTAAAATGATAAAATAACAGTAAGCAGTTTATTTTAAGGAGTGGTCATGATCGAAAAAAGACCCGATATAAGAAAGATCATAGCAGTCGTTACGTGGTGTATCACGGTCCTTTGGATGAGCTTTATCTTCCTTATGAGCGCGCAGAACGGAGAAGAATCCGGAAAAACGAGCGGTAAAGTCGTAGAGAAGATAGCGGAGACGGTCGTCCCGGGCTTTTCCGATATGACGGATGACGAAAAGGAAGCGGCAAAAGCCGAGCTTTCCTTTCCCGTGCGAAAGCTCGCGCATTTCACCGAATATGCCGTTCTGGGTACGCTCCTGACGGTCGCTTTGATTTTTTCATACCGAAGAATATCGGTCACATATCGTAAACTCGCCGTTTCTCTTGCGATCGGGTGGTTATACGCCGTAAGCGATGAATTGCATCAAAAATTCGTTTCGGGAAGAGCGGGTATGATGACCGATGTGCTTATAGACGGAAGCGGAGTGATCGCAGGGTGTGCGATAACGGCACTTCTTTTGGTGCTTATCCTTAAGAAGCTCAGCCTAAATACGGATTTGAAAGACTGTGACCGGTAAATATTCCCTGATACCAATCCGGTAAGAAGGGATCCTCGTCGAGTATATTTCCGTCACGGTGTATCGCTATCTGACGAAATCTTACGGTATTGTCGTAAAAATACGCCTCGTCGCAGAAAGGAAGAATCCTTCTGAGATTGTTCGGCATTGCTTTGTAGCGCGCTATTATCGCGCGCTCGTCTATACCGTGACCGCCGTTTTCCATGCGGTGGTGGACTCTTTCTATCGCGGTCTCAAAGCCGTCTATTCCGACAAAATAGAGGACCGTATGGAAATCGTTCTTCTTTGCGCTCTCAAGCTGGCGCAGAACGCTCATTCCCGTTAAAGTGGATTCAAAATGGAACGGCGTCTTGTTTTTTATGTATGAAGCTATCCGTTCCTTTGCTATTTTTGCCGCGCGTACCTGAAGCAGGGTGTCCTGCCATGCTCCGCGCGACCTGACTATATCGTCTACGTTTACTCTTTCTCCGAGCTTTTCGGTCGTATTCATTACTTCAAAAAGCGAGGTCTTTCCCGCGCCGTTTACGCCTCCGAATACTATCAGCGTCGGTTTATTCGATCCGTTCATCATATAAGACGCTCCCCGACTACTTTTTCCTGCTCGGTCTGAAGCTTTAAATTGAGCATCTTTCGATAGAACGCGCGTTCCTCCGGATTTTTCGTAGTGAGTAACGCGTTTTCAAGCTCTTTTATGGTAGCTCTGCAAAATACGCCGTACATGTCGCGTACCTCTTGAGCGTTGTTTTTTTTGTTCGTATCCATATCGTGGTCTTTCCATTCTGTTTTATGTATTTTTCGCCGTTCGTAACGAGCGGCGAAAGTATCGCTCAGCTTTTCTTTTTTATCATCTTGACGGCGGAGCCGACGACGCATACGCCTATTATCGCGGCGGAGCATAAAAGGAGCTGCATGGCGTTTACCGTAAAATCTCCTTTTACGTGCATACCGAGCGATTTGGAAGGGTCGCTCTTGCATCTGAATTCCGTTGCGAGATCGTAATGCTTTGACATCTCAAGCTGACCGCACGCGCTTATGGCGTCTTTGAACATATTATTTTTCATGATCGGATAGTTCCTTTCGGCAGAGATCTTTATACCTACCGATACTATTGTACCTTATTTTTATCGAAAATACAAGTGATTTTAAAATTTTTTTCAAATACTGCAAAAAACATTCGGAAATGTGAAAGAAGGGAAATGTAAATGAAGCTTACGCCGAATACATCCGTGACCGTTCTCGGCGGTTGCGGAAAAAAAAGAGCCGAGCTGCTTTCGGCGCTCGGAATCACCGATATAAAGCAGCTTCTCAGACATTTTCCGAGAGCGTATCAGAACAGAGGAGACGTAAAAGGCTTGGCTGAGACCAAGCACGGCGAGACCGGTTCGTTTGTGCTTACGGTTACGTCCGCCGCGGTATCCGTAAGACTGCGCGGCGGTAAAACGCTTACGAAATGCAAAGCCTTTGACGGGGATAAGAGTTGTACGCTCATATTTTTTAACAGACCTTATATAAAAAATACTCTTGTTATCGGAAACACTTACCGTTTTTGGGGTAAGATGGTAATGGGGAAAAACGGATTCGAGTTATCTCCGTCGTCTGTCGAGCCGGTAAGCGAGAGCGTCGCTTTGAAGGGCTATGTTCCGATATATCCGCTTACCGCAGGTCTTACGCAATCCGTCATATCCTCACTTATATCATCTGCTTTGAGAGATACGGACGCGGAAGCGTTCGGAGATATCTTACCGCAAAGGGTAAGGGAGACGCTCGGAGTGTGCGGAGAGATCGAGGCGTATTCATATATACATTCTCCGAAAGACCTCTCCGAGATAGATAAGGGCAGAAACAGATTCATAGCGGAGGAGCTTTTCCTGTTCGCATGTTCCGTTACTGCGGTAAAGGAAGGACGACGCGGCGCATGCGGTATCAAAATGGATATCCAACGGAGCAAGCTTTACGATTTTACCGCCGCTCTGCCGTTTACGCTCACTAAAGCGCAATCGAAAGTTATATCGGAAATAAGAAAGGATATGACCCAAAACGAATATCCTATGGCGAGACTTATTTCCGGAGACGTAGGAAGCGGAAAGACCGTTTGTGCGGCGGCGGCGGCGTTTATCGCCGTAAGAAACGGTTATCAGTGCGCGCTCATGGCACCGACCGAGATACTTGCCCGTCAGCATTTTAGGGAGCTTTCCGAGCTTTTCGGCAAGCTCGGAATAAAATGCGGATACCTGAGCGGTTCTCTCGGCGCTTCCGAAAAAAGAGCGGTCTATGCTTCGCTTGAAAACGGTGAAACAGACCTTGTGATAGGTACTCATGCGCTTCTTTCGGACGGCGTAAGGTTTTCAAAGCTCGGGCTGGTCATAACGGACGAGCAACACCGATTCGGAGTTATGCAGAGGGCCGTGCTCACGGGAAAGGGCGATTCGCCTCATGTTTTGGTGATGAGCGCCACGCCTATTCCGCGAACGCTTGCGCTGATACTTTGCGGAGATCTTGATATATCGGTGATCGACGAGCTTCCGCCCGGAAGGCAGAAGACGGAGACGCTCGTTGTCGGCGAAAAGCACAGAGAAAGAATGTATAGATTCATTCACGATCAGGTAAAAGAGGGCAGAAAGGTATATATAGTGTGTCCGACGGTCGAGAGAACGCCCGAGGAGGAAGAAGATGAAAGCGGAGTTTTCAGATTCG
>CAZFQJ010000129.1:0-3936 GCA_964520875.1 uncultured Lachnospiraceae bacterium | reverse complement strand
CGTTTGATCCTCACTACGTTCGGATTTCGACTGCGCTCAGAATGACACGGACGAATAAATAACTTTTTTCGAAAACCTTATCTCTATGTGAACCCCTCGGAGTGAAAAACCGTACCCGGCGGCGCTGAAGTATAACTGTAAAAGTTTCTTTCTTTTTCTTTGCTTCGTTTCTTTTTCTTTCTTCTAAAAGAAGGAAAAAGAAATGATGTATATCAATAAAAAATAATTAAATTAATAAAAATTAAGATTCTTCGGCTGCGGGCTGCGCCCTACGCTCAGAATGACACGAGAAAACACTCTGCTACGTTCAGCGGGAGCAAACCGCCCTACGCTCAGAATGACAAGGGGTGGAACGTCGGCGAAAGCAAGCCGTCCGCCCTACGCTCAGAATGACAGATGAACATAAAGAAGGAATAAGAAATGAAGTCTGTAAACAAGTTCATTATAATATAACAAAAAATCCTTGCAAAAAGCAAAAGTATCTGCTATAATATAACTAATATATTAAAAATAACATATAAGCGAAAGGAATATCGACATGAAAGCAACTGAGCTTGTACTTAAAGCCGAGAGCGGAGCGCTCGATAAGACATTTGAACATTTTTACGGGGAAAGCAGAATCGAAGCACAACGCGTTCGTTATGCGGAAGCCGCAAGAGAATTCGTCGGTATATACGGAGATAGAGAGATATCCGTGTTCTCCGTTCCCGGAAGAAGCGAGATATCCGGTAACCATACCGACCACCAGAGGGGCAGAGTCCTTGCCGCCGCTCTCGATCTCGATATAATAGCCATAGCCGCAAAGACGGACGACGGAAAGATCAGCATAAAGTCAAAGGGCTTTCCCGAGGACGTTATAGACATCTCGAACCTCGACCCCGAATCTTACGAAAATTACGGTTCTGCCGCAATAATAGCCGGTATATGCCACGGATTTTCCGTAAACGGTCATAAATACGGCGGATTTTGCGCATATACCACCTCGGACGTCCTTAAAGGCTCCGGAATATCCTCGTCCGCGGCGTTTGAGGTCCAGGTGTGTAACGTGCTCAACCACTTCTATAACGGCGGAGAGATAGCGGCGCCCGAGCTTGCAAAAATTTCCCAGTATGCGGAGAACGTGTTCTTCGGTAAGCCCAGCGGACTTATGGATCAGACCGCGTGCGCGGTCGGAGGCTTTGTCGCGATAGACTTCGAAGACCCCAAATCTCCCGTTATAGAGAAGCTCGATTTCAGCCTTGCAAAGGCGGGCTACTGCCTTTGTATCGTCAATACCGGCGGAAATCATGCCGATCTTAACGACGATTACGCTTCTGTTCCGGCTGAGATGAGAAGCGTCGCCGCGGAGCTCGGACGCGAGGTCCTTCGCGGAACTACGTTCGACGAGATACTCTCTGTGCTTCCCGCGCTCCGCGAAAAGGTCGGAGACCGCGCGGTGATGAGGGCTATCCACTTTGTTGAAGAAAACGAAAGAGTTTGGGAGCAGAAGGACGCGCTCAAAGCAGGCGATCTCAACGGCTTCCTTTCGGGAGTGCTCGCGTCGGGCGATTCCTCGTTTAAGCAGCTCCAAAACGTATTTACCGTCAAGAACGTCTCGGAGCAGGGACTTTCCCTTGCTCTTGCGCTCTGTAAGCATGTGCTTAGCGGTAAGGGCGGAGCGTGGAGAGTGCACGGCGGAGGATTTGCCGGTACGGTACAGGCGTTCGTTCCCGTTTCTCTTAAAGACGAGTTTACGCGCGTCATGGACGGAGCATTCGGAAAGGGCGCTTGTGCGGTCCTTAACATAAGACCCGAGGGCGCGGTCAAGATTGACCTTTGAAAAGCATAAGAAAAATAATTCGGAGATCGGAATGAAGCCTAAAAAATACAGACAAAACGACCCCCTGTTACCGCAAAATAAGCCCGAACGTAAGAAAAAGCCGTTCAAATGGAAGCAGCTTTGCCTTACGATCGCCGCGACCGCGCTCGCTTATGCCGTGCTTGCGCTCATGCTTGAATTCGATCAGGAATATATATGGCTCATATACGAGCTTTGTGCGGGTCTGCCGCTGATCGCTTATACGGTCGTCGTGCGCGGAAGGTTCGGCGATCTTCCGGAGCCGGACGAGCTTCCGCCCGAATGGAGCGAAGCCGAAAAAGAAGCGTTTCTCGCCGAGGAACGCGCCCTGCGCGACAAGGGCAGACCGTATCTGTATTTTGCCGTTCCGTTCATTATGGCGGTGCTCATAGGCTTTATAGTTCAAACTTGGTTTTAAAAACGGACGGGCAATCGTATTCATGATGACAGATAAGACATATACCTCGGGAGTTTGGTCGCTCGCTTCCGGTTCAAAAGCAAACTGTACGCTCGTCTGCGGAGAGCATACGGCGATCCTCATAGACCTCGGGCTTTCCTGCAGAGCGGCAAACGCTTCGCTTAAGACGCTCGGGCTTTCGCTTGACGATATAGACGCCGTTTTCATCACTCACGAGCATAGCGACCATATAGCGGGTCTCGATACGTTCTTTAAAAAATACGACGCGCCCGTTTTCATGACCGAGCCGTCGTATCTCGGGTATATCCGCGGGCGCGGGTTCGATCACAGGGACGACGTCAAGGTCAAAAGGGATATAGAATTTACCGAAACGGTGGGAGAGCTGACAGTAACGTCGTTTTCCGTACCGCACGACAGCGCCGCGTGCGTTGCGTATAAGATCTCGGGCGGCGGAATATCGCTCGGTATCTGTACCGATACCGGAGAGCCGTCGGAGGAGCTGCTTGACTTTTTTACCGGTTGCAGGAGCGTTATAACCGAATGTAATCACGACGTTATAATGCTTAAATGCGGAATATACCCGGAGGAGCTGAAATACAGGATACTTTCCGGGTACGGTCATACGTCGAATGCGGATTGCGCGGACTTTTCCGTGAGGCTTGCGGAGCGCGGAGTCGAAAATCTGCTGCTTGCGCATATAAGCCCGGAGAACAATACGCCCGAGCTTGCGCTCTATACCGTGCGCGAGGCTTTGACGGCGGCGGGACGCGGTTTTTCATACATAGGCGCAGCCCCGAGACTCGGACTTTTGAGATTTCCGCCGAATGAATTGCCGAAGGAGCGATAGAAGAAAATTGCTGAACGTAAAGATAGTATGCGTCGGAACGCTGAGAGAAGCGTATCTGAGAGACGCCGTCAAGGAATACGAAAAGAGGCTCTCCGCTTACTGTAAGCTTACGACGGTCGAGCTTAAGGATAACGATAAGCTGCTTACGGCGATAGACGGAAAAAGTTATAAGATAGCCCTTTGTGTTGAGGGAAAGCAACTATCCTCGCCCGAGCTTGCGGATCTTTTTGCCGAGGCTTCCGTTAAAGGAAGCGGTGCGGTCACGCTCGTTATCGGAGGAGCGGACGGGCTTCCCGAAGAAGTAAAGGCGGCGTGCGATCACAGGCTTTCGTTTTCGAAGATGACGTTTCCGCACCAACTCATGCGCGTTATACTGCTTGAACAGGTTTACCGCGCGCTCAATATCAACAGCGGCGGAAAATATCACCACTAAGAAAACTTCATTTTTTCCTTTATGTTCGCCCGTTATTCTGAGCGGAGGGCGGTTTGCTCCCACTGAACGTAGCAGAGTGTTCTCCCGTGTCATTCTGAGCGGAGAGCGAAGCTCGAAGTCGAAGAATCTTGATTTTTTCTAAAAACTTAGTTTTTAAATATCTTTTTTATTATGATGAACATCATTTCTTTTTCCTTCTTTAAAAAGAAAGAAAAAGAAACGAAGCAAAGAAAAAGAAAGAAACTTTACAGTCGGACTCTTTCGCCACCGTGGGCAGGTTTTCCACTCCGAGGGGTTCGCATAGAGATAATGTTTTCGTGAATAATGGTGATTAAAATCATTTTTCCGGCAGGAAAAATGGTCAAGCGTTTCCCGATAGGGAAACGGTCAGCCCTCTCACC
>CAZFQJ010000128.1:0-3940 GCA_964520875.1 uncultured Lachnospiraceae bacterium | reverse complement strand
GTCTTTCCCGTCCGCGCGTCTCCGCGCTTTTTGCCGCAAAGGGAGAAAGCCATGCTTTTTCACGTTCTTCAAGCAATTCTTTTACCGTTTTTCCGGTCGCAGACATACCTTTCCCTCCTTCCGATCTCACAAACGCTACTATAATATACGCAAAAAAGTCCGAATATCCTTTTTTTCGGAAATACGGACCTTTATTTTTCATTAATAATATGTCTTATCAGAAGGAAAATCTCGTTCCCGTGATAGATATCGCCGCTCTTCCGCCGAGCGCCTCCGAAAGCTTCGAAGAAAATTCTTTAAGATCGTTTTCTTTTGCCGCCAGCTTAAGCTCTACCGCGTCGGAAAACTCCGCTCCGTCCTCTTTTACCGAACAAAGCGATATTATCGGTATCAGCTTTTGGTAGTCGGAATAAGAGCATTTCACGTTAAATTCGGTATACTGCGCGTAAGTGACCACCTTAGCCGCCGCGACCGCGTCTCTCGCCGACGCGCTGTAAGCTCTCACAAGTCCGCCCGCGCCGAGAAGTATTCCGCCGAAATAACGAGTTACGACTATCACGGCGTCGGTAAATCCGCCCTTTTGGATAACGCTCAGTATCGGCACTCCCGCAGTTCCCTGCGGTTCTCCGTCGTCACTGTAACGAGCGCTTCCGTTTGCAAGCATATACGCATAAGTATTGTGCGTCGCGTCTCCGTACTTTCCGCGTATCTTGTTTATGAAAGCCATAGCTTCCTCTTCGGTCTTTACGGGAGCAGCGTTTCCTATAAAGATCGATCTTTTTTCGGTAAACGAGACCTCGGCTTCTTTTTCCAGGGTTATATATTCCACTTATCTTCCGCCTTTCGGATCCTTTATTCTTCCGAGTAGGTGTATTCCGAGGCGTTATACCCTCTCGGCGCGGGGATCAGCTCGTCTATACGACAAACGAGCTTTTCCACTCCTCTGCCCGTAAGCGCAGATATCGCAAAAACGTCTTCGGCTCTCGCACCGGGAACTATCGGGAGCACGAAATCGGGATCTTCCTTTTCCGCCTTATCGCATTTATTGAAAACGTACAGTACGGGCTTGTCGGAAGCACCGAGCTCGCCGAGAAGCTCCATTGTAACGCCTGCCTGTGAAAGACATTCCGTATCCGACGCGTCCATTAGCACGAGTATGACGTCTGCATACCGCACTTCATCAAGAGTCGATTTGAACGCTTTTATGAAATGGTGCGGAAGATTTCTGATAAATCCGACGGTATCTGTAAGGAGCACGTTCTTTCCGGACGGAAGTCTCAGCTTACGCGTAGTCGGATCGAGCGTAGCGAAAAGCTTGTCCTGTGCAAGTATACCGGCGTTCGTAAGATAATTAAGAAGCGTGGATTTTCCGGCGTTGGTATATCCGGCTACCGTCACGCATTTGATACCGCTCCGCTCGCGCTTCACTCTTTGAGTACGGCGGTTCTTATCCATTTCCGCTATTCTCTCTTCAAGCGCCGCTATCCTTCGTTTTATATAACGTCTGTCCGTTTCGAGCTTACTTTCGCCGGGACCTCTTGCGGCTATGCTTCCGCTTCCTCCCTGTCTTGAAAGCTCCGCGCCGCGGCCTATGAGCCTCGGAACGGTATATCGGAGCTGGGCGAGCTCTACCTGGAGCTTACCCTCTCCCGTAGTTGCGTGTAATGCGAAGATATCAAGTATGAGCATACTGCGGTCCATCACTCGCGTATCTCCCATACTGTCCTCAAGATTCTTTATCTGAGACGGAGAAAGCTCGCAGTCGAACACCGCAAGCGTTATCTGCGCGTTACGGCAAAGCTCGGCAAGCTCCCTTACCTTTCCGGAGCCTATATATGTCGCGGGGTCGGGTCTGTCCTTAGACTGTACGACTCTCGCCGCCACCTCGCCTCCCGCGGTCTCCACCAATCTCCAAAGCTCATCAAGCGACGCCATGGCGGCGTCCTCGTTTTTATCCGTGATCAAAGATACGAGCGCTACTCTCTCGGGGGCTTCTTCGTCAAAATAGCTTTCGAATTTATTTTTTGCCATTTCGGTATTCCTTTCGGCAGGATCGTATATCAATAAATATTTGCGAAGCGAAGTATAACCTTAACGTAATTTTCCGCCGCCATTTTCGCAAATTCCGGATAGTCCATATGCGCGCTGTCGTCTGCCGAATCGGATACCGCGCGGAGCACGGCGAACGCCTTTCCGTTCACGTAGCAAACATGACCTATCGCCGCGCCTTCCATTTCGCAGACTACCGCGCCGAAGTTACCGACTATCTCGTCCTTACGTTCCTTTGAAGCTATAAACTGATCTCCGCTTGCGACAGTTCCGAACATAGTATCTATCCCCTCGGCTTTAACGCACTCCGAAAGAATCTCCGAGACCTTTTTATCGGACTCAAGATATATCTTGTTTATTCCGGAAAGAAGTCCCTTCGGATCTCCGATAGGAGACGTATCCATATCATGCTGGACAACCTTATCGGCTATCGCTATATCGCCTATTTTAAGTTTAGGGTCAAGGCTTCCTCCGACGCCGGTGTTTATTACAACGTCCGGGTCGAATCTCATTATCATTGCCTCCGCGCATATAGCGGCAAACACCTTGCCTATACCGCAGACCGCCGTCACCGCTTCATTTTTACCGAGCTTTCCGCTCACAAAGCGTATTCCGCTGACGACTGTTTCCTCTTTATCCGTCATGAGCGCGCGTATTCCCTCTACCTCCACGCTCATAGCTCCGATTATACCTATCATTTTATATTTCTATCTCCATTCCGTCGTATGATACATTAAATCCGTTTTCCGCCGCTATCTTAACGAAGTCGTCGTACACGACACTATCTCCGTTATGAGAAAAATGGTGAAGCACGAACACGGTATCGTTATTTGCCGCGCCTATTTCCTTCAGCTTGTCTCTCAGCGCTATGCACCTCCACAGGGTAAGATGTCCGACATATTCGGCATGATTACACGCCTCGGTACAATCAAGAGAAATAAGATCCAGCGGCTTTTCAAGTCTTGAAAGATACTCAAAGCCTTCGTCGCTGTATTCGCTTGAATCGTTTGCGTAGAAGATCGATTTACCGTCCCTTTCTATTATGAAGAGCAACGGCGTTGATGCGGGATCGTGCGAAGCCCGTATAGGGGTTATCTTATAGCCGTCGGCATAAAACGTTTCAAGCGGCTTTATAAGCCTTCTGCTTACGCACTCTTCTCCTATGTGCGCGCTTTCCACGACCTCTCCGATCGCGTCATACGCGCTCTTATCCGAATAGAATGTAAGCGAAAAATCGTCTTCGAGATGAGAAAAGCCCGGAAGTCTCATGATTATATCCGCAGGATACAAATGATCCTCGTGAGAATGGGTTATTATGCAGCTTTTTATCTTATTAAGAGGAACGTTATGCAAAAGAAAATGCATATACGTATCCGCGGGAAAATCTATAAGAAGCGTATCATCAACAAGCGCTTGACTTCTTGTGCGTATATTTCTGCCTCCCAAGGCTCTTGATCTTTTGCAGTTATCGCAGTCGCAAAATATTGCCGGTATTCCCTCAGCCGCGGCGGTACCGAGATATTTGAGTTTCATATCAAACTCCCCCCGATCAAAAAAAGATAATGTTAGTACACATTTAAAAGATACCGAAAGTATTATACCATATTGCCGAAAATAAGTCAATACGAAAAATAGCACCACGTAACCATTATTCTCCGATAACCTCTCTGCAATCTCCGATAGCATTAACCGCTTCTCATGGCGTAGAATCGCTTACTCTCTTTCTGCGAAAAAGGCTTTTTGTCGCCGCCCATGTCATTCTGAGCGAAGGGCGCAGCCCGCAGTCGAAGAATCCACGTCAATTAGGTGTCTGAGATCCCAAACGTTGCTACGCACCGTTTGATCCTCGCTACACTCGGATTTCGACTTCGCTCAGGATGACATAAACTTC
>CAZFQJ010000127.1:0-4045 GCA_964520875.1 uncultured Lachnospiraceae bacterium | reverse complement strand
GGTTTCATAACCCCGTCGATGCCTTTCGCAGAAAGGCAGTTTATAGTAATGGAAAACATGATAAATTTAACGATAGACGGCGTGAGCGTATCTGTTCCGGAGGGCTCTACCGTGCTTGAAGCGGCAAGAGCCGCCAATATAAATATCCCTACGCTTTGCTATCTTAAGGACGTTCAGCAGATAGGCGCGTGCAGACTTTGTCTTGTGGAGATAGAAAAGGCGAGAGGTCTTTCCGCGGCGTGCGTAATGCCGGTATCCGAGGGCATGGTCGTTCGTACCAATACCCCGAAGCTCCGCGAGCAGAGAAGAGTAAATCTTGAGCTTCTGCTTGCTTCTCATAACAGAGAATGTACTTCGTGTGTACGCTCGGAAAACTGCGAGCTTCAGGCGCTCTGCCGTGAATACGGAGTAAAGGAATATCCCTTTGACGGCGCAAAGAAAGAAACCAAGATCGATGATCTGTCTCTTTCCGTTGTAAGAGATAATTCGAAGTGTATAAACTGCCGTCGTTGCGTCGCGGTATGTAATAACGTTCAGGAGATAGGCGCTATCGGCGTGTCGAAGAGAGGATTTAAGACTCAGATTGGCGCTATATACGACCGTTCTCTTGCCGCTACTTCCTGCGTAAACTGTGGACAGTGTATAGTTGCATGCCCCGTAGGCGCGCTCCATGAAAAAGAAAGTATTCAGGACGTGTGGAACGCTATCGGCGACCCGAGCAAGTACGTTGTAGTACAACCCGCTCCCGCCGTAAGAGCTTCCATAGGCGAAGAATTCGGACTTCCCATGGGCGTCGCACAGACCGGAAAGCTTGCGGCTGCTCTTCGCAGACTCGGCTTTGATAAGGTGTTCGATACAAACTTCGGAGCTGATCTTACCATAATCGAAGAGGGAACCGAGCTTATTCAGCGCCTCGGAGATAAAAATGCCGTTCTTCCCATGATAACGTCCTGCTCTCCCGGTTGGATATCCTACTGCGAGAAGTTCTATCCCGAGTTCATTCCCAACCTTTCCTCCTGCAAGTCTCCGCATGAGATGACGGGAGCTATGGTAAAGACCTATTTTGCAGAGAAAGAGGGAATAGACCCCAAGTCTATCGTCGTAGTATCGGTTATGCCGTGTACCGCGAAGAAATACGAAGCGGCTCGCTCTGAGCTTTCTAACGACGGTATGCAGGACGTGGATTACGTTCTCACCGTTCGTGAGCTTGCAAGAATGATAAAGCAGGCGGGTATAGACTTTGCGAGACTTCCCGATGAAAAATTCGATCCTATGCTCGGAGAATCTTCCGGAGCAAGCGATATCTTCGGTGCTACCGGAGGCGTTATGGAGGCTGCGCTCCGTACCGTCTATGAGAAGGTCACCGGAAAATCGCTTGATAAGGTGGATTTCACAGAGGTAAGAGGAACGAACGGAGTAAAGGAAGCTACGATAGATCTTGACGGCAAGGAAGTAAACGTCGCGGTCGCACACGGAACCGCCAATGCCAAAAAGCTTCTTGAAGCTATAACGCGCGGAGAAAAGACGTATCATTTCATTGAGATCATGTGTTGCCCCGGCGGATGTGTAACGGGAGGCGGACAGCCTATCGTTTCTTCCAAGGAACTGCAGTATATCGATCTTAAGGCGATACGCGCAAAGGCGCTTTACGACGAAGACGCCGGAAAGCCTATTCGTAAATCACACGAGAACCCCGAGATAACGGCTATATACGAGGAATTCCTCGGAGAACCCGGCGGACATAAGGCGCACGAGCTTCTCCACACTACGTATTCCGCAAAACAAAAGTATTACGTGTAATAATGTAAACTGAAAACAAAAACAGACTGTATTTTCGGTGCGTTTGACGGTCGATCACTTATTCGGAATGTGTTTTTCCGAGATTTGACGATCGATCCAACGGACATGAAACGAAGATACGGTCTGTTATTTTATGATAAAAAGCAACACCGCCTCGGTATCGAAGCGGTGTTATCATTTATTTTGATCGGTCTATTAAACTCCCGAATATGCGGAAAATCCGCCGTCTATCGGAACTACTACGCCGTTAACGAAGCCGGAAGCCTTTGCGTCGCAAAGCCAGAGCAATGTGCCGATAAGCTCCTCCGGCTCTCCGAAACGACCCATGGGCGTTGCCGCAAGTATCTTTTCACTTCTCGGAGTGAGAGAACCGTCGGGGTTCATGAGCATAGCGCGATTCTGATTTGTAACAAAGAATCCGGGAGCTATTGCGTTACATCTTATACCGACCTTAGAAAAATGTACCGCAAGCCACTCGGTAAGATTGGATACCGCGGCTTTTGCGCCGGAATATGCGGGGATCTTTGTAAGCGGACGGAATGCGTTCATGGAAGAAACGTTAAGTATAAGAGGGGAGTCCTGCTTTGCCATATCGCGTGCAAACACCTGAGTGGGAAGAAGCGTGCCGAGGAAATTGAGATTAAAAACAAACTCTATGCCCTTGGGATCAAGGTCAAAGAAGGTCGTTATATCTTTTGTAGTCTCTTCGTCGAGATCTTCGGGGAAGAGATATTCCTTGGTCGTTGTTCCCTTGGGGTTGTTACCGCCGGCTCCGTTTATAAGTATACTGCAGGGACCGAGCTCGGAATCGATAGCGGCTTTTGCAACGGTAAGAGACTCGCGGTCAAGTACGTTACAAGCGTATGCCTTCGCCGTACCCCCGTTTGCACATATCCTCTCTGCAACCGCTTCGGCAGCTTCGAGACGGAGGTCGAGAACCGCGATCTTCGCTCCGCATTCCGCAAGAGCCTCCGCAAAAGATGAGCAGAGAACACCTCCGGCACCGGTTATAACTACCGTTTTGTCGTTAAGATCGATCTTAAATGGAAGTTTCATGATAGTTTATCTCCTATATAAAAATTTATTTGTTTTTGCAATCGGGACAAAGTCCGTAAAACATGATCTGGTGGTCCGTTATAGAGTATCCGGTGGTATCGGAAACGCTTTTTTCAAGTTTATCGGTAAAACGATAACCGAGATCGGCTATCCTTCCGCAAACGGTACAGAAAACTCTGTGAGCGGAGCGCACCGTGGTATCCGCTCCGACATAACGATATGCGGCGCTTGCGTTCGAGCCGTTCACAGAGCGTACAAGGATACCGTCTGCTTCAAGCCTGCGAACGGCTCTGTAAACTGTGGCGATCCCCATACTTGAACCGGCTTCCTTCAAAAGCTCGGTCATTTCCGTGACGGTAAGCTCGCGGCCTCGGTTCATTTCAAGAAAACGCCTGAATTCCTGCTTTTGCTTTGTAAGACGTTCCGATGCCATTTTTAACACCCCTTACGAACTTCTGATCGGATTATATCACTAAAGCCTTTGTTTTGATAGTGTAATATTGTTAAATTTTATGTTACTTGGCGTTAAAATCATAAGTTAATATGCTTGTAAGCTCATGCGGAGCGTCTACAAGAAGCTCCGCTCCGTTCTCGGCAAGCACCTCTCGGCTCCTGTATCCCCACGTAACTCCGACCGCATGAAGTCCGGCAGATCTTGCGGTAAGCATATCGACATTCGAATCTCCCACAAAGGCGCAGTCCGAAGGTTTAACTCCGAGGCTTTCGCATATATAAAATGCGGAAGCGGGATCCGGCTTTCGCGGAAACATTCCCTGACCGAGCGCTATACGGAATAATCCGGCGGGAAATAGTTTTTTTATTATATTTTTTACGAATATATCGGGTTTGTTTGAAAGCACGGCTATCGGAACGTGATCCGAGATCTCGGTTAAAGCGTCGATAATTCCGTCGTAAGGATATGTCCGCTTACTGTAACACAAGGAGTAGTATTTTTCGAAAACCGTTCGCGCGTTTGCTATAAATTCGGTATCATTTCCGTACTTTTCGGGTAAAGAACGCCTGACGAGCTCGGAAGCGCCGTTATTTATGTTTGAGATCGCCTGTTGTCTCGTAATTTTGGGAAAATCGTATTCTTTAAGCATTGAATTTACGGCGTCCGCTATATCGTCTATCGTATCGGCGATAGTTCCGTCAAGATCAAAGATCGCGGCTTTTATCATATTGTGTT
>CAZFQJ010000126.1:0-4066 GCA_964520875.1 uncultured Lachnospiraceae bacterium | reverse complement strand
CGAATCTCCGAGATAATCAAAGCCCCAGACCTTATCAAGGAGCTGATCGCGGGTAAAGACTCTGTTGGAATTTGAAGCGAGGAAGTAAAGAAGCTCCAGCTCCTTCGGGGGTATGTCTACGCTCCTTCCGGCAAGCTTAAGCTCGTACTTCTGGAGGCTTATCTCGATATTATCGAACTTTATGACCTCCTCGTCGCTCAGATTGTCGTGCGCCGTATATCTGCGGAGCACCGCCTTTACGCGCGCGGTAAGCTCCTTCATATCGAACGGCTTTACGACGAAGTCGTCCGCGCCGAGCTCAAGTCCGAGGACCTTATCGAAGGTCTCGTATTTCGCGGTGATCATTATTATGGGCTTATTGGATATCTCGCGTATCTCGCGGCATATCTGCCAGCCGTCCTTACCGGGGAGCATTATGTCAAGGAGCACAAGGTCCGGCTCGGAGAACTTGAACTGCTTAAGTCCTTCCGTTCCGTCTCCGGCACATTTTACTTCATATCCTTCTTTTTCAAGATAGAGACGAAGAAGATCGCATATGTTCGCGTCGTCATCGATAACAAGAATTTTTGCTGCCATTTTTCTTTTTCCTTTCGGTATCGTTTTTGAAATTATTAACTTTGTCGTTTTTCCGACTATGTTCATTATACGCCATATATTTCCGTTTTTGGTGAACAAAGTGTTAATCTTTTAAAAAATGTCGATAATTTCCCCAAAACTTGTTCCGAATCTCTTGAAAAATTCAAAATAATCGGTTACAATTTAAGTGATATATAAACGCGCGCGGAGAGCGCGCAATTAAACTAAAAAATAAGACGGACGGTAAATGCAATGAAGCTTGGTATAGTAGGTCTGCCTAATGTAGGCAAGAGCACACTTTTTAACGCAATAACAAACGCCGGCGCGGAAGCGGCTAACTACCCCTTCTGCACCATAGAACCGAACGTGGGCATAGCTCCGGTTCCCGACGAAAGACTCGATAAGCTTGCCGAAATGTACAATCCGGAAAAATACACTCCGGCGATACTTGAGATAGTGGATATAGCGGGTCTTGTAAAAGGCGCTTCCGAGGGCGAAGGTCTCGGAAACAAGTTCCTTTCGCATATTCGCGAGGTGGACGCGATACTTCACGTGGTACGTTGCTTTGAAAACGACGATATAACGCACGTCGAAGGCGGAATAGACCCCAAAAGAGATATCGACATAATAAATATGGAGCTGATCCTCTCCGATATAGAGCTTGTCGAACGCCGTCTCGACCGTTCCAGAAAAGCTCTGAAGGGAGATAAATCTTATGCGGCGGAGATAGAGCTTTTCGAAAGAGTTCTCGCACATCTCCAGGACGGTAAGAACGCGCGCACCCTTTCGTTCACCGACGACGAAAAAGCGCTTATGGACACCCTGCCCCTCCTCTCTCTTAAGCCCGTCATATACGCGGCAAACGTCGACGAGGACACGCTCGTTTCGGGTCCCGAGGAGAACGCGGGCTACAAAGCGATACTTGAGATAGCCGGAGCGGAGGGATCGCAGGTCATACCCGTATGCGCCGAGATAGAATCGCAGATCTCCGGAATGGAGGAAGATGACCGCGCGGTATTCATGGAGGAATACGGTCTTAAAAATTCCGGACTTGACAGGATAGTTACCGCAGGATACCGTCTGCTCGGACTGATAAGCTTTTTGACCGCCGGACCGAAGGAGGTCAGAGCATGGACGATAGTCAACGGCACGAAAGCTCCCCAGGCGGCGGGAAAGATACATTCTGACTTTGAGCGCGGATTCATTCGCGCCGAGATAATATCCTTTGACGATCTTATGGCATGCGGAAGCATGAACGCGGCAAAGGAAAAGGGTCTGCTCAGAAGCGAAGGTAAGGATTACGTCATGAAGGACGGAGACGTGACGTTATTCCGCTTCAACGTCTGATATCCGTCCGACGGAGGAAAATACATGGCGAAAAGCGGTTGGGAAAAATGGCGCGAGAGCAAGAGCCGCAAGGCTAAGCGCGAGGCGAAAAAAGCCGTCAAAAAGGCTCACAAGGGATACATAATAACCGTCGTTATCGCGCTCGCGATAGGACTTGCCGGAGGCTGGTTCGGCATGGGATACGTCACCCGAAACGACGCGTTTACGATAAACGGAGAAAAAACCACGGTATATAACGTCGGAGACACGATAAGATACGTAGACGAAGGCATAAATTACGTTTCGTTCGGAACATCTCTTTCGGACGCCTACGAGATAGAAACGGACATGACCAAAAACGACGACGGAAGCTACACGGCGGACACCTCGGACACCGGAAGCTACGTGATCACGTACAGAATAACCTCGGGAAGATGCAAGGGAATGACTCTTTACAGAGTGTTTACCGTAAAAGACGGAGGTGAAGCGTGATGAAGAAGGTCAAGACCTTTAATCGGTTTCTTGCGTTTCTGCTCGCCCTCGCCTGCATAGCGTTAGGAGCACTCGGCGGCGCTTATCTTTATCTTAACGGTCACGGATTTTCGTCCGATATATATAGCGGAGACTTCTCGGTACATTTTATAGAGCTTGGAAACGAAAAGACCGGAGACTGCACGTACATAAAAGCGGGAGATAACGATATTCTGATAGACGCCGGCTCCCGCGTGAGCAGTATACCGTATATAACCGAATACATCAATAAATACGTGACGGACGGCATACTCGAATACGTCATCGTCACCCACGCGCACGAGGACCACTACGCGGGATTCGCAACGAACGAGACGACCGACAGCATATTCGATCTTTACGAATGTAAGACGATAATAGATTTCGCTCAGACCAATCAGAAGTTAAGCGGTCAGTATGCGGATTATCTGCGCGAAAGAGACGCCGAGATCGCAAACGGAGCGGTACATTATACGGCAAAGGAATGTATTGACCAAGGCAAGGACGTATTTCAGTTAGCCGACGGAATAACGATGACGATCTTAGATCAAAAGTATTATCATCAGAAGGATTCAAGCGGCGAAAACAACCATTCCGTCTGCACGCTCTTTACTGTGGGAAACAAGAACTTCTTATTTACGGGAGACCTTGAAAAGAAAGGCGAGCTTTCGCTCATAGAAGAGAACGACCTTCCGAAGGTCGCGCTCTACAAGGCGGGTCACCACGGTTCAAAGACCTCGTCATCTGAAGAGCTGATGAAGGTCATTCAGCCCGAGACGGTCTGCGTATGTTGCTGCTGCGGAAGCTCAGAATACACAAAGACGGAAGAAAATCAATTTCCGACTCAGATATTCATAGATAACGTAGCTCCCTACACGGACGCCGTATACGTAACGACCATAAGCGAGGACGACGATTACCAAAACGGTATATTCTCGTCGATGAACGGCAACATAGTCATCTACTGCGACAGCTCCGGACTTACGGTCCTTTGCTCGGCAAGCGACAAGAAGCTAAAGGACACAGAATGGTTCAAGGCTCACAGAACCACGCCGAGCGCGTGGTCGTAAGCAAGCGCAAAAAAATAAAGTAAACAATCTCGAAAATAATATTTACGAGATAAAAATAAAAATTTTTCCGAAAGAAAGGAAACGATCATGGAAAAGAAGATAAGAATAGGTATCATAGGCTGCGGCGGAATAGCGAACGGCAAGCACATGCCGTCGCTTAAGAAGTTAAGCGACGTGGAAATGGTCGCGTTCTGCGATATCGTAAAGGAACGCGCCGTAGAAGCGGCGAAAAAGTACGGAACACCCGACGCAAAGGTGTATGAGGACTACAAGGAGCTGCTTAAGGACGAGACGATAGAGGTCATTCACGTCTGCACGCCCAACCGCTCCCACAGTTTCATAACGGTAGACGCGCTCGAAGCCGGAAAGCACGTAATGTGCGAAAAGCCCATGGCTATAAATTCAGCCGAGGCTAAGAAGATGCTCGACGCGGCAAAGCGCACCGGCAAGAAGCTGACTATCGGCTACCAGAGCAGACAGAGAGCCAACTCTCAGTACCTTAAAGCCGAGGCCGAAAAAGGCGTATTCGGAGATATATACTACGCAAAAGCACACGCTATAAGAAGAAGAGCCGTTCCCACCTG
>CAZFQJ010000125.1:0-4076 GCA_964520875.1 uncultured Lachnospiraceae bacterium | reverse complement strand
TCGGTATCGCGCTTATGTCAAGATAATAGTTTACTCCTATCATTCCGTCCATGCTAAGCGAATATCCGGAGACGCTTACGTCAAGGAGCTTACCGTTTACAAACTCGCGCTTTACCGTATTCTTTACGACCCTTCCGTCTTCGTTTACGCTATACATATCGAAATCGTAAACACCGTTAAGAACGGTAGCGCTCGTTCCGTCGGCAAAGTCGTAGTATTTGCCGCCTATGCAATTGATTCCGGTGAGCTTTTCGCCCGTATTACGGCTTATGTAATACGTATTATCTTCGCTCCAACCGTAGTTTCCTCCGACATATTCTTCGCCCTCTTTTGCAAGTCTGAAGTTTGCAAAGCAGATGTCGTAATTTGCATTTGTGTAATCCTCAAATGTCTTATTAGCATTTTTATCCGTGTTCCAATCTCTATTTTTGTTATGCGTCCAACCGGAAACGGAGAAATTGACGCTCTCCACATATGAGTATTCGTCCGCGGCAAGCGTAACCTTAACGGTATTCCAACCGACATTCAAGTTATCGAGCTTTACTATCGTTTGGGCGTAATGCCATGTTCTTAAGTAGTAGGTGTATGTTCCGTCTCCGTTATCGGCTCTGCGGATCCTTGCGCCTTTTATCACCGAACCTCTGGAGGACGTATAATCGAAGTTGTAGACCTCTGTAAGAGCGAGACCTGCTACGGAGACCGCCTGCGAATCGTCTACCACGAGGTTCTCCACCTTCGTAGCCTTATTCGTTGTCGGGTCGTCATTCTCATACGTAATATCAAGACTCGTTATCTTATAGAATCTCTCCACCTCGCCCGACTGGAAGGAAACGTCACTCGGAGCGGGCTTGCCGGTACCGTTGTATTCGGGAAGGTATACATCGATCAAGAGGTACTTATACTGACTGTAATCTATGCCCGTAGGATACTTATAATCCCAGGTGCTGAGCATGCCTCTGTGGAGGACGGGACCGTCTACACCGTCGTTATACGAGATATAGGAGGAAGCGTCATAGGTGTTTATACCGTCGAGACCAAGTTCACGGCACCGCGTTATTTCAAGTACGCCGCGACTGTTTGCGGTATATCTTACCGTCTCTCCGTCGTGCTTTATCTCAATGTCTTTGTTTACCACAGGGAGGTTGTTTTCGTAATAACGAAGAACGTTATCGTTTTCGGCATAAAGACCTTCGTGCGCCGTCCAATCATTTGTTACATATATGGGAGTAGAACCGCTATATACTCTCAGGTTGTCAAGATAATACGTTCCGCTGTAAACACTGTCGGAGGCGTACTGCATGAATCTTATCGCTCCGCCGGAGTATACACCCTCTTTATAATTGCTTCCCGCGGCGGCATTGGTGTCTCCGATATAGTAATTTTCAGCAATGCAGGCGCCGTTTACGTAGTAGCTTCCGTAGAGCGTATATCCCGTGGAGCTGCTTGCGTTCGCTCTTATGTCGAGCGCAACGGAGATCCTTGTATATTCGGTCGTGCTGAGTCTGCAAAGGACCTGCTTACCGGCAGTACCGATCTTTACGTATCCGTCCTGATCGATAGTGATAAACTTCGTATCTCTGTTTTTACTAATTCCGTCCTTATCGTATCTTGAAAGCAATGTCGTGCTGACATAGTTGTTCCAATCGGTGCCGAGCATAAGGTCCATGTCGACGACAACGGAGGTATCCTCTTCCTTCAGGGCGTTGAGCACGTTTGCTCCCGCGGCGGGGATACCGTACTGACCGAACGGGTCGATAGAAGAGTTGTAGTTATATACGGAGATCGCCTTTCCGTCTCCGTGAGCGACGGACTTTACGAGCGCCTGCTTAAGCGCACCGCCAATAACACTGCTGTTATTGGTACTGGTTATATTCGTAAGTGTGCTTCCGACCGTATAGTCTTCGAAGGTATTTTCATAAAGCATGGTAAGACCGGAGGTATCGTTTGTGACCGAACTGTACGGAGCATAGTGAGTATACGCGTTATCATACCACGTACCTATGTAATTTCCGTCGCTTGTAATACGGTATGCCTTATTTGTATCGGGATCGACGTACTTCTGATCGCTATCGCCGTATACCTTTACGCCGTTCTTGTAATAATGCTGAAGCTTATCGAAGGAGGTTGCGACTCCCGTGGGAGCGGTATCGTTTACAAGGTAACCGTTCGAATCGAAGCGGTATGCCTTCTCCGCTCCTTCGTCGCCTATCTCGTAAATGCCGTCCTTTAAGAGCTTCTTCTCGCCCCAATGAGCGCGATATACCTTCTTACCGCCGGCAACGTCTATCCAGCCTCTTGCAGGGATCTCGTCAAGAGAGGTTGCGGGGTCGCCGTAGCCGACTATCTCCATACCGGTGACGAATATCGTGTAATCGTTGTTTACTATTCTGTTACCGTCCGCGTCGTAAGCGTTGCCGAGGTTGCCCCAACTGTCATTATAGACCTCAAGATAAGCTATCTTACTTGAAGCGGATTCTTTTGCCTTGTTATTTCCGGCGTAGCTTCCGTCGTCCTTTGCGATCGCCGCAAGGTTATCGATCATCATCTGGATCCTTCCTGCTTGGAAGGTGACGTCGAATGTCGTCCAACCGTTAAGACCGTCGGTCAAACCTGACGCTTGGCTTTTTTCGTTATTCGGCATATCTCCTGTGGTGGTACCCTTCGGGTATCCCTTTGCCTGCGTAGTTCCGAAGTTGAAGAACGCGGCGGATTTTGCGGGCTTGTACATTTTATCGTTTACGTCCCACGTTTCGCCCGATGCGCTCGACATGGTAAACATAATGATCGTGTTTTCTTGTACGCCCTCGGTATACATGGACATTCTTACCTTATAGCCGCTCGCAACGAGCTGCTCGAAGGTAATATTCTTGTTTATAAGGGTATTATTGAGCCTTACGATACTGCCGTTTAATTCGTTAAGCTCATAATATCCGCGTTGTTTGTTATAAATAGCGGCGGAATCGGTTGCGCCCTCTCCGATATTCAAGAGACTGATATTCTTTTCGGCAAGGACCTTTTCGTCGCTGAAGCATACCTCGACTTTGTTATATGTAAGCGTATCCTTAGAATATCTCGTGTTGTTTACATAGTAATATACGGCGTTATCGTATACTCCGAAGCCGTTGAGGACGTTGTCCTTCTCGTATCCGAGGAAATCGGAATACTTAAAATCATCGGAAACATAGTAAGCCGAGAAGTTGTCGAACATTACGCCGGGATCGCTTATCTGGTCTCCGGGATCACATTGATATATTCTTATGTAGTTAAGACGGTAAGAGTGATCGTCGGTCTTAGGTGTAGCGGGAACAAAATTGAAAGAATATCCCGCTTCATTTACACAAACGCCGTTTACGTAGACCCAATATCTACCGCCGACTCCGTTTACGCCGGGATCGACGTATACGGTTATGGTCGTAAAGCGCTTGGTGCTGAGGTAGCCGAGCGTATCATTACCGTTATAGAGTCTGCCGTCTTTGTCAACCCATACCGCACTTACGGCATTAGGACCACCGGCAACAGAACGTTCACCGATCTGGATAAGCGAATTATCCTTCATTTTTTCGGCACCCAGAACGTCCATTTGGAACACAAAACCTCTGTCCGCCGGAAGATCCGCATTAGCCTCGGCTCCGTTTGCGGAGTGATCTCTGTTTATGACATCTAAATAGCTGGTATCCTCAGTTGCCGTGGTCCGCTTTGTATATTTAAGAACTGTATTGCCCTCGGAATACTCATACCAAGAGAGAGAGCCGGTGCGGTTTACGGGCTGAAGGATGCTTCCGCTCGAACCGATAGCCTCGCCCTTAGTTGCGTCTGTGCCCACACTGCCTATGGAGTCGCCGTTCTTTTTGGTGTTGAGATCGGAATAGAAGATGATATCATCTTCCGCTATTCCCCTTGCGAGAAGCTTATCGAGTGTGGTCTCGGAAGCGATACCGCCGACGCCCTTAAGCGAATCAGGCTCGGTAATGCCCCCCCCGTATCGCCTCCGGACTTCGTTACGTCATCGGCTGCGAGAAGTGACAGGGGCAACATTCCCACAAGCATGACGAGAACGAGCAGAAGCGACACAATGC
>CAZFQJ010000124.1:0-4113 GCA_964520875.1 uncultured Lachnospiraceae bacterium | reverse complement strand
TAGCTCAGCTGGTTAGAGCGTCAGGTTGTGGCCCTGAAGGCCGTGGGTTCGAATCCCATTACTCACCCCAGTAAGAAGAAAGACGGCAAGCGTTTCGCTTGCCGTCTTTTGACAAATACACCAAATGCACAATCATCTTAAAGGAACTAAATGAAAAAACACAAGTCAAATATCTCCAAGATCTCCGCAATGCACTTCATAAAATTGATTTTGCGCGCGGTATTGTTTTCGGCGGCGACCGCACTATACATAGTCGCAAGGATAAAAAGAAGGAACGAAGCGTTCGGCGGATACGAAAAAACGCCGTGGCTGCTCGCTTTGATATGGATATTCTATACCGTAGAAATGGCGTTCCGATTTTTTCCGTCAAGGCTCGAAAGCCCCGGTTGTCAAAAGCAGTTCGCAAAAAACTTTAAGCCTACCGGCGAGACCGTACCGGTCCTTCAATCGTGGAAGCGCACATTCTCGGTAGCGTTCGCCTGGCTCGTACTTAACGGCATTATCGGCGTTCTGTATTACACCCACGTAATCGACGCCGGAATCTTGATCCTGATAAGTCTCGCATACGGCGTGTGCGATATGATATGCATACTTTTCTTCTGTCCATTCCAAACATGGTTCATGAAAAACCGTTGTTGCACGGAATGTCGTATCTATAACTGGGATTTTGCGATGATGTTTACGCCGCTCGTCTTTATTCCCTATCGCTACACGTACAGCTTACTCATAATCTCTCTTTTGCTTCTCCTGCGTTGGGAGATCACATTGAGACGCCACCCCGAGCGTTTTTCGGAAAAGACCAACGCCTGCATATCATGTAAGAATTGCACCGAAAAGTTATGTAAGCATAAAAAGCAGTTAAAACAACTCATTGCAAAAAGATTCTCAAATAAATAATCGACCAAGCATCAAAAAACGACATGCATATAGCATGTCGTTTTTGTGTTTCGGTTATTTACGCTCCGTAAAGCTCCTTAGCCTTTACAAGACTTTCGATCGGGTCGAGCAAGGGTCTGTATTCAAGTCCGCAAGAACCGGTATATCCCGCCTTATCGATAGCCTTGAAGATCACGTTATAATCGTTTTCTCCGAACTGAAGCTCGTTCCTTCCGGGATGTCCTGCGCTATGAAGATGCGCTATACAGTCAAGATTATTCGTAACGTTCGGGATTATATTTCCTTCCATTACCTGCTGATGATATATATCGTACACCACCTTTACGAGCGGGTGTCCGACCTCTCGTATTATCTCAAAGCCTTCGACCGACGACCAAAGATAATAACCCGGGTGATTTACATAAGTATTGAGCGGCTCTATCATTATCGTAACGCCGCTGTCTTCAAGTATAGGTCTTGCCTGTCTCAGAGTCTCCACGATAGCCGCATGCTGCTCCTCGCGCGGCGCGCCTGTATCCTGCCCTACCTGCGTTATCAGCCGAGAAGCGCCGACCTTTCTTGCGGCAACGCAGCTTTCGCGAAGTCCGTCTAACCATTGCTTGCGAAACGCGGGATCTGTCATTCTGAACTCTGTCGTACAGAGGCTGAGCAGCTCTACTCCGCTCTCATCGCAAGCGTTTTTGACCGCTTCGAGATCAAGCGTTTTCCAGTTATAGGTTTCGGCGGCGTCAAATCCAAGCTCGCCTACCTTACGTATTGCATCGGAAAAATCCATATCACCGAAAAAACACGGTATCGGAACACAAAGTCTCATAATGCTCTCCTTTTGGTTATTATTTGATATTATTTACGCTATACAGGTTATTTATTGAAGTATATAACCTCTCCGGTTTCCATAGAACGGTTAGCCGCAAACGCAAGTTCAAGAGATTTTAACGCGTCTTCGTAATCCGAACGTATAAACGACTTATCGCCGCTCTTAACGGCATTTATGAAAGCGCGGTCGAGAAGCTCGGTCTGATTTACCTTTCTCGGAATATCGCGTTCACCTTCAGACGAGGTGATTATAAGATTGTTTCTGAGGCGGTAATCTATTATCATATCGTCAAGCGTTATGTACAGACCGCAACGCGGGCGCACTTCCTTGGAATAGCAGCCGCTGACGAGCGTTGCCGTGACGTTGTTCTCAAAGCGTATAACGGCGGTGGAATGGTCGTCCGTATCATATTCCGCCCAAGCGTCGACGCCGGGCTTTACCATTCCTTTAGAGGAAGTGGCATATATCGAAAGCGGTTCGCCATAGAGCCAGCGAAGTCCGTCAAGCAGATGTATATTCTGTTCGACGAGCTGACCGCCGCAGTCGGATTTTTTCTGCCACCACCATACTCCGGGAATGCCGCCTACCCACGCGCCGTAAACGAGACCGCCCTTCTTATGCTTCGGAAGCTCTTCTTTTATCATTTCCATTAAGTCAAGGTATCTGTCCTGGAATCCGACCGAAGTGATGAGTCCCTTCTTTTTTACACCCTCGGATATTCTTCTCGCCTGCGAAAGATCAAGCGTCATGGGCTTCTCCACTATAAAATGAAATCCCGCTTCTATCGCGCGTTCTTCAATATCCGTATGCGCCGTAGGCTCTACCGCTATAATAACGGCGTCAAGCTCTCCGACTCCGACATTATCGTAAAGCTCCGTATGATTTTTATAGACGCGGTTGCAGCCGAAGCGTTTTGCAGCCGCATTTCTGCGTTCTTCTATCGGATCGGCTACCGCCACCACCTCAACATCAGAGAATTTTTCAAACGATTCCATGTGCGAACCGGCTCTGCCGCCGCAACCTATGAGTCCGAGTCTTACCTTTTCCATTTTTCTATCCTTTCGTTTTTTATTTTTATGTTTTCTTTTCGGAAAACTATTTACTTTCGTGGTACCATGTGATACAATTATATTGTATTTTAATACCATTGTCAATCATATTATCTTGATATAGTATAAGGATATTGCATATGAGATCATTTTTTGAAATCAACACCTCATTTAAGAGCAAGCTACCGTTTTTCTTAAATAGCGTCGGCTCAGCCCCCGATCAAGGAAAGATAGAACGACCGAACGGTTACGAATATCATCAGATCCTCTCCGTAAAGGCGGGCAAGGGCTTTTTTTCGGTAAACGGGGAACACTTCACGCTTTCTGCGGGAGAAGGCGTTTTCGTTCGATCCGGAATTCCGCAAAGCTACCATGGATTCCCCTTTCACACGTTATGGTGCTCGTTTCTTATGAGCGACGAGGCGCTCGACTGTATGGGCGTTAAGGACTTCGTAACTTTCAAAGCTCCGGACGACCTTGAGACCGAGCTTTGTGCGCTTCAAAAGTTTTCAAACGGTCAGAGCACCGTAATATCGCGCTCCGCTGCCGGTTATGCATTCGTAACCGAGGCATTTTCAAAGATACTTTCCTCGTCCGATACGCCGGCTACACTTACGAGGAGATACCTTGAAAGCCGTTACTCCGAGCCGATAACGCTTGACGAGGTAGCAAATGCCGTAGGAATGGATAAATACGCGCTCTGCCGTTATTACTCGGCAACACGCGGCATAACCGTAATGGAAGAGCTTAAGCGAATAAGGATAGCAAAAGCTAAACGACTCCTACGATACACGACCGACAACATAGAATCAATAGGAAAGCTTTGCGGATTTGAAAGTCCGAGCTACTTCGGCATGAGATTCAAAGAAGCATGCGGTTGCACCCCGAAAGAATACAGAAAGAAAAAAAGCACACTTTAAAGCGGGAAACGGCTCCGTTAGAGCCGTTTCCGTTTTTACTGTACGTGTTTTTATGTTTTGTATATGTTATTAATATTTCTTAATAACTATTTTTGAAAAAGGTATTGCAAAACCTCAAATAATATGGTATAATAACAAAGCAACGTGAGGCCTGTTAGTCAAACGGTTAAGACGTCGCCCTCTCACGGCGAAGATAGGGGTTCGATTCCCCTACGGGTCACCAAACAAGTTAAAGGCGAACCCGTTTCCATTAGGAGACGGATTCGCTTTTATCATTTATTTCAACTATCCATATTGAGAACAGAGCCTACAACGAAGTGCGTTCGTTGTAGGCTCTGATTTTACTAATAACACTTGTTTGGCAAAAAAGTAACGAATACATACAATCGGCACTCATCGCAAAAAAGATGAGTGCTTTTTGTTGCAAATT
>CAZFQJ010000123.1:0-4123 GCA_964520875.1 uncultured Lachnospiraceae bacterium | reverse complement strand
TATATCGCCCGAGGAGATATGCGATATAAGAGACATGACGTCGTAATCCTCGGGGACGGCTTCGTTATTTTCGGTATAAAAATCATCAAACATGCCGTTAGGATCAAGCACATACATAACGCTTCCGAGCATTTCCTGCGCTTCGGAAGAATCCTCTGCGTATCCGAGATCGGACGCCTTTTTCTTTACATAGCTCTGAAGCTCCTCGCAAGCGGCGGCGTAAGCGGTCGTGACCGCCGTCTCCTGAGTTGCCGGCGAAGACTCTCTCCATGTCGCCAAAGCGGCAAGATACGCAAGATCGTTTTCAAACGCGTCTCTTGAAGGCATGGCGTTATACCATTCTCCGATAAGCTCGGCATACGATTCACCCGCCGATGTTTTGACCTCGGGCTTTGCGTTTTGCCAAGCCTCGAAAGCTACGCGATATATAGTGAGATCAGAAAAATTTCCCTGTACGGGCATCTTACCGAACCAAACGAGATATGAAAGCGTATCCGAAACGTTATCGGAAAAATATCCGTCGAACTTTTTCAGACCGTCAGAAGAATTTTCGTAGTAAGAAAGCGCTCGCTTCTGCATTTGCGAATCGATCTCTTTCGTAATTATGGTATCTTGTATGGAATTTTTCACCGTGCCTATATTTCCGTTTCCGGAAATGAGCATAACGCAGGCGAGCATAAAGCAGGTAACCGCGGTTATGATAGACCACATAGTTCCGTTCGCCTTGCACGATTGTTTAAATAAAGCTTTACTGAACATATATCCGTTTACTCCTTTGACCGTTTTGAAAATAATATGTTTTTAAAATGCATTTCAAGCGTATACGGAAGCTCCGAGATGAACTTCACGTCGTAACCGTTTAAAACGCGCAAAAGACTCGTCGTATCCTCAGCCTTTATGCGAACCGTCACCTGAGCGTACTGCTCTTGAAGCCGTATCTTATCGTAATCCTCTTCCAGAAAACGCAGATAATCGCTCTTTGAATTAAATTCGATCTTAAATTCCTTGACCTTACGCTCTCTTATCCCGTTCATATCGCACATATCGACTATACGTCCGTCGTTTATGAGCGCGACCTTATCGCAGGTCTTTTCAAGCTCGTCGAAGCTATGACTGCTCATAAAAATAGTTTTTCCTTTTTTGTGCTCTTCTTTTATTATATCGAGAAAAGCGGCTCGCATGAGAGGATCAAGACCCGTCGTAGGCTCGTCTAATATTATGATCGGGGCGTCGTTCATGAGCGCCGCGACAAGCGCGGTCTTTTGCTTCATTCCCTTGCTCATTCGCTTAAGATCGGCGCGCG
Organism: uncultured Lachnospiraceae bacterium; assembly: GCA_964520875.1. Taxonomy (GTDB): domain Bacteria; phylum Bacillota; class Clostridia; order Oscillospirales; family CAG-272; genus SIG673. The sequence goes on along the minus strand of CAZFQJ010000123.1, from coordinate 2,820 downwards.
GATCGAGCTGAAGCCGTTCTATAAGCTCGTTTGCATATGACATATCCTTAAGTCCCAAAAACTCCGCCTGGCATTTCAGAAAATCTATACCGGTCTTAAGATCCGGAAAAGCTATCTCGCCCGGAACGTAACCGATATTCTTTACTATCTCGCTTGAATGTTCCCAAGAAGACAGTCCGTTTACCGTAACATTTCCCGAGGTAGGCTTTAAAAAGCCCATTATATGCCGTATGGTAGTCGTCTTTCCGCTGCCGTTCGTACCGACGTAACCGACCATCTCACCTTCGTTTACAGTCAGATCAAGATCAAAAACGCCGCGGCCGTTTCCGTAGTCCTTGGTTAATTTTTTCGTTTCGATAACTTTCATAATGATCTCCGTTCCTCAATATTCACGTTAACGCTCCTCCGAAGTCCTTATCTTCCTTATAGAACTTCATAAAATAATCCTCAAGCGTCTCTTTTCGGTTACTGAAGGACGATACCGGAAGCTCGAATAAAAGCGATATGAGATTATTCATGTCTTTATCTTCAACCGAGAGATATACCTCTTTTTCCTTCTCTTCTATCAGCAAAAAAGAACCGATCTTCTCAGCCTTCGTCATAAATTCCGTTTCGGCGCTCTCGTTTTCAAATCCTATCGTGTAATATTTTCGCGAAGCATGCTTAAGATCGTTTGCGACAAACTCGGAAACTATCCTTCCGTCTTTTATTATAGCTATTCTATCGCATGTCGAATCTATCTCGGAAAAGATATGGCTTGACAGAAGAATGGTCTTTCCGCGTTTTTTCTCCTCGTGTATGAACTGAATGAAATTCTCCTGCATAACCGGATCAAGTCCGCTCGTAGGCTCATCAAGTATAAGAACGTCCGGGTCCGACATGAACGCCGTTACGACGGCAAGCTTTCGCTTTACGCCCAAGCTCATTCTTTTGGTCTCTCCCGATAAAACTTTATCGTGAAGCTCAAAAAGATCGAGCATTTCCCGCAGTCTTTTTTCATTGTGGATATTTTGCATATCCTGCATCATCTTAATAAAATTCCACCCCGTAAGACCTGCCGGCAGAGCTATCTCTCCCGGAATATAGCCTACGTGACTTAAGACCTTATCGTAATTTTCGAATGTCTCATATCCGAGTATCCTCGCGTTTCCCGAATCGGGCTTCGAAAATCCCATCAAATGTCTGATAGTAGTGGATTTTCCCGCGCCGTTCGGACCCAAAAAGCCGAACACCTCGCCTCTGTCAACATGGATATCAACATCGAAAACACCTCGCCCGAAACCGTAATCCTTTGTAAGATGATCCGTTTCTATAACGTGCCTCGTATTCATATCCGAGATCGCTTTTTCCTCCAAATTTTATTCCCCCTACGATAAATATTAAATAAACAGTGTTGACATTTGAACTGTGTTGTACTATAATATACTATACTCTCGGAAAAAATAAAAGTACAAAAATATCACCGCTGAGCAAATATAAACAAAATGAACGATCGTGTTTATATTTTGGAAAGGAACATATGAAGGCAAGGGATCTGAACAATTCTTCTAAAAAAACCAAACGCTTGATAAAAAAGTTGTTTGCGGAGATGCTCTCCGAAAAAAAGAACCTTTCCGATATTTCGGTAAGCGAGCTTTGCAAGCGCGCGGAGATCAGCCGTGGCACGTTCTATTCTCATTACGACGACATCTACGGAGTCGCCGAGGAATATGAAAACGAGCTTATCGACGCGTTCTTCGATAAAACACGCCTTGTAGCCTCTCGGGATATAATGCAATTTATAGATTCGGTATTCGAATACATTCGGCAAAACGATGAAAATTACCGTTTACTGTGCAGATCAAACGAGGTCGTTTTCGTAGCCAAAAAGCTTACTCCGATAGTTTCGAAAAAACTGATAGAGCTATGTCAAAACGATCCGCGTATAAAAAAGCATGAATACATTGAGATAGAGATTCGGATATTTTTAGAGGGATTGTTTTGCGAATATATGAGATACTGCCGTGAATCCTCAACAAAAACGCTGGACGAGCTATATGCGTACACAAAATACTGGGTGTCCGATTTCATATATTCAAGATCGATCTGAGTATCATATTTCAAAAAGGATTATTTTCGATGATTTTCCGACTTTTGTGTTGCATTTTCGAAATTTGTATGTTATACTTAGGAAGATCGGCTTCGGTATATGAAGCCAATATTATATAATGAGGTAAATTTGAATGGAGAAATGGTATAAAAAAAGCCGCCGCCGCAGTCTTGTGGACATGCACATACACGACTGGAATCCCGCATTTTTGTCGGAGCTTGACGCTAATAGCTATTACGACTATCTTTGCAAGGCTAACGTTGATTCCGCTATGATCTACCTGCAATCTCACATAGGACTCTGCTACTATCCTACCAAGTCAGGTATCATGCATAAGAGCTTTGTCGGACGCGAAGATATCATGCGCCGTCTTATAGACAAATGCCGCTCAAACGGAATATCCATAGTCGGATATTACAGTTTGATATATAACACATTGGAAGAGGACCGCCACCCCGAATGGAAGATGATAGCCGACCGTAAAACGGGAGAATCTCTTCACAACAAAGGCAGCCGCTACGGTCTTTGTTGTCCGAACAATGCTGAATACCGCGAATTTTTAAAAAAGCAGATAAAGGAGATACTCGATTATTTTGAGCTTGACGGTATCTTCTACGATATGACGTTCTGGACTACACCATGCTATTGTGAGAGTTGCCGTAAACGCTTCGAAAAAGAAACGGGAATAAAGTCTCTTCCCGATATGAACGATCTGAAAGCCGAGAACGCCA
>CAZFQJ010000122.1:0-4126 GCA_964520875.1 uncultured Lachnospiraceae bacterium | reverse complement strand
TGCTTCGTTTCTTTTTCTTTCTTTTTAAAGAAGGAAAAAGAAATGAAGTTCATAAAATAAAAAATAATTTAAAATGAAAAAGAAGTTTACGAGAGTAAACTTCTTTTTGTTTTTCTTCGATCACATCGGACCCGAAATATTAAATAATATAGTCAACGCATAAACTATCGCGTATATAACGGTCAGTACGATACCGACTATGTTCACCGCAAGCGATATCTTCTTCCTGCGCGCCTCTTCCTCGTCCGTCTGTGCGTCCTTTGCATTGAGCGCAAATACCAGACCTATTATTCCGAATATCATTCCGACGCAACAACAACCGAAGATTATGTTTATCACGGAGAATAACACCAGACCTATGCTTACCTGACGTTGCGGCTGAGGCTGCCTCCAAGGTCTTTGACCTCCGTAAGGCGGTTGATATCCGCCGTTGCCATAGCCTCCGTTATTACCATAGCCTCCGTTACCGTAGCCGCCGTAGTTCCCGTTACCGTAACTTCCGTTACCGTAACCTCCCTGACCGCCTTGTCCGTAGGGATTGCCGTTCTGCTGACCGTTTCCGTAAGGATCTTGATTTTGACCGCCGTTATTTCCGTAAGGGTTCCGGTATCCGCCGTAACCTCCGTTCTGAGAACCTCCATTCTGAGAATTTCCGTTCCGGTAATCACCGCCCCAATAACCCTGTTGTCCGTAAGGATCGCCGTTCTGACGTCCGTTTCCGTAAGGATCTTGACCCGAGTCACCGTTATTTTGGTTCTGAGAACCGTCGTTATAATAACCGTTATTATTATCGTTATTGTTTTTACTTTCGTCGGTCCACCATTCCTGACCGTAGCGGTACGAACGATCCGCACCCTTAGGGTGACCGCAATGCGGACATTTTGATTCGCTGTCGTCTATCTTTTCTCCGCAGTTGGTACAAAAAGTGAATGCCATACACCGAAACTCCTCTCTTTGAGCAAGAAACGTTACTTATTGGAATTTATATAAGGCCAATAAGCCCTGAAATAATCAAATCCCGAAAACAAGGTCGTTATCACCATGACGGCGACCATGACGTAGGAAGCTATAAGTCCGTCCCATATTATAGGCTCTATCAATATGATTATTATACCTGCAATTTGTGACACTGTCTTTAACTTACCGAAAATATTTGCCGCTACCACTATACCGGCAGAACCGGAAACTATAAGGCGCATGGACGTTACGGCAAGCTCTCTGAATATTATTATGAATGCCGCTATCGCAAAGATACCGAGAAACACCCTGTATTCGTTCTTTCCCGTATCCGTTATGCGCTTTGCGGTAAGCGTAAGTATTCCGACCATAGCGCCGAACACCATGAGCTTATCCGCAAGCGGATCCAAAAATTTTCCGAAATCGGTCACAAGCCCGTATTTTCTCGCTATCTTTCCGTCAAGCATATCGGTAAGCGAGGTGAGCGCGAATATTGCAGCGGCTACGATACCCGTAAGCGTATACCCGAGTATCTCGGGGAATATCAAAAATACCATAAAGAACGGTATCATAATCATACGAAGACAGGTAAGCTTATTTGGCAGATTCATTTTGATACATATCCTTTCTTTCGTTTTTACCGTTCTCAGTCGGCGCACGCTTCGGCTACGAGCTCTCCGTCGAGCGTGGAGAGTATCTTTATCCTTACGAAGCTTCCCGCTTCGAAGGCGTCCTTCTTCGATCCGACTATATATATCTTTCCGTCGATCTCCGGCGCGTCCTCCGCGCCCCTTGAATAGTAGGTCTCGGAAACGGGATCGTAGCCCTCTATGATGACCGTCTCGTATTTACCTATACGCGAAGCGTGATATTCGGCGGTAAGCGCCTCCTGCTGAGTCATGACCGCTTTGTACCTTTCCGCCTTCTTGGCCTTCGACACCTGTCCGGTAAATGTAGCGGCGGGAGTTCCCTCCTCGCGTGAATATTCGAACGCGCCGAGCTTGTCGAACCTCGCTTCCTTTAAAAAGGAAAGAAGCTCTTCGAAATGCGCGTCCGTCTCGCCCGGAAATCCGACTATGACCGTGCTCCTTATCGTTATCTCGGGGCAGGCTTCGCGGAGCGCGGAGAGCGACTTCTTTATTACGTCGCTTCCGCCGTGGCGGTTCATCTTGCGAAGCACAGTATCGTTTATATGCTGGATAGGCATATCTATGTACTTAACGAGTCGATAGTTCTCCTTAAATTCCTTAAGAAGTCCGTCCGTTATCTTATCGGGGTAGCAGTAGAGGATCCTTATCCACGGTATCGACGTCTCCTCGGTCAGCCTGCGTATCAGCTTATCGAGACTGTACTCTCCGTAGATATCCTGACCGTATCTGGTCGTATCCTGCGCGATCAGCACGAGCTCCTTCGCTCCTATCGCTTCCATGTCCTTTGCTTCCGCTATAAGCTCCTCTATCGGTCTTGAACGGAACCCTCCGCGTATATCGGGAATAGCGCAGTATGTGCAACGGTTATCGCAGCCCTCCGCTATCTTAAGATACGCGTAGTATTCGGGCGTCGTGACTACCCTGTCTCCGCCGAGCGCCGCTTCCTCGGGAGCCTTGAGCGAGGAGAATCTTTCTCCCCTTTCGACCGCTCTTACCGCGTCCGTTATCTCGTGTATCGAGCCGACGCTGACGACGGCGTCTATCTCGGGGAACTGCTTAAGTATTTCCTTTCCGTATCTTTGTACGAGACAACCGCAGACGATCAGCCCCTTAAGCTTTGCGTTGGTCTTTAACCACGCGATATCGAGAATATTCTCTATCGCTTCCGCCTTTGCGTCCTGTATGAAGCCGCAGGTATTGAGTATTATTATATCCGCTTCCGTCTCCTCGGGCGTTATCTCGTATCCGGCGCTCGCAAGCTCCGCAAGCATGACCTCGGTATCCATGAGGTTTTTGGAGCAGCCGAGCGACACGAATCCTATCTTTGTATTATTCATATCTTCGATCCTTTTTATTTCACGGCGAGCGCGAAAGGCTTATTTCAGCCTTCGCTTTCGTCTTTTTCTATCCGTTTCCTTGCACGGGAGATCTCCTCGTGCGTAAATCCCGCGTTATACGCCGCTCTCATAGCCTTTTCTATGGGCTTTCCTGCGTACCTTCTCATAAGGCTCTCGCAGTTCTCCGAAAAATCTATCTCCGAAAAATCAAGCGTCTCCGTTATCTCCTCGGATATTCCCTTCTGCGAAAGGTAATAGCATATCTTTCGTTTTCCCCACAGTCTCTTCGACAGTTTATACACCGCGTTCTCAGCCGAGCGCCTGTCGTTTACGTAGCCGTAGCCTTTTACGTATTCGATCGCTTCTTCTATCTCGGCCTTTTCGTAACGCTCTCTGCTCTCAAGCTTACGTCTGAGCGCCTGCTCGGTATAAGAAGACGTCGAAACGAGAGACATCGCGTCCGTTTTTGCCGTTTTATCCGGCTTTTTCGGCGTCTTGAGCGCCGCTTCCCCGCGGTCGGTTTCCGTTTCTTCTTCGATATCCGTCTCATTCCGGCTTAACGAAGGACCGTCTGATAGCCTTACGGCTCTCTTTCTGTATTCGTCGGGAATAAGCGCCTCGGAGCGCGTTTTACGCATTATCCTCGTCCTCTAACTTAACGTCGAATATGGAGTCGTCCGCGTCCTCGTCCTCCGTATAGCTCTCCTTCATATCGAGATCGAGCTTATCGCCCTGGCTTCTGACCTTCTTTTCGATCTCGGCAAATAGCTCTTTATCGCTTTCGAGTATCGCGCGGATATTTTCCTTACCCTGTCCGAGACGTTTATCTCCGTAAGAGAACCACGAACCGCTCTTTTCTATGATATTAAGCTCTATCGCAAGATCGAGCAGTTCTCCGGATTTTGATATTCCCTGTCCGAAAAGTATGTCGAATTCCGCGGTCTTGAACGGCGGAGCGACCTTGTTCTTGACTACCTTACATTTTACTCTGTTTCCATAGGTATCCGCTCCGTTCTTAAGCGCCTCGCCCTTTCTGACCTCTATTCTTACGGAAGAATAGAATTTGAGCGCGCGTCCGCCGGGCGTTACCTCGGGATTTCCGTACATAACGCCGACCTTTTCTCTTAACTGGTTTATAAATATCCAAACGCAGTTCGATTTCGCTATCGCTCCCGAGAGCTT
>CAZFQJ010000121.1:0-4184 GCA_964520875.1 uncultured Lachnospiraceae bacterium | reverse complement strand
TAATACGAACCCCGAATTTTGCTCGGTGTTCGTATTATTCGCTTTTGGCGGAGAAAGAGGGATTTGAACCCTCGCGCCGGTTGCCCGACCTACACCCTTAGCAGGGGCGCCTCTTCACCACTTGAGTACTTCTCCGTGCCGAACGATAAGTATTATACCATAAAGTACAGATAAATGCAATATTTTCGGCAAAATTATTTTATAAACTTTTTGTGAACTGAATTAAGACTCTAATTACGTGCGGATATTGACAAAAATCCTTTTTTGCTATATAATAGCTATGTAAATATTTGAAGGTAAACGGAAGGTCGGGAAAAATATGCATGATATAAAAAATACGCCGCTTGCACAGAGAATGAGACCGGAAAAGATCGACGATATAGTCGGTCAAAAGCATTTGTTCGGCGAAAAAGGAACGGTTCGGCGTATGCTTTCGAGGGGCTATGTTACGAACATGATATTCTACGGACCTCCCGGAACGGGTAAAACCACCGCTGCAAACATAATAGCAAAAGAGACAGATATGACTATCCGTAGGTTGAACGCGACGACCGCGTCGCTTTCCGATATCCGCGAGGTCATAGCGGATACCGAGACGGTGTTCGGACGTGACGGGGTCTTACTGTATCTTGACGAGATACAATATTTTAATAAGAAGCAACAACAATCTCTTCTTGAATTTATAGAGGACGGAAGGATAACGCTGATAGCTTCGACTACGGAAAATCCGTATATATACGTTTATAACGCTATAATATCCCGTTCCGCGGTAATGGAATTCAGATCACTTACCGCAGAAGACGTGGTGCCATTGCTCATAAAAGCGCTCGGAATACTTAACGAAGAGAACAGTACCTCCAAGACCGCAGACGAAAGCGCGCTCGCTTATATAGCGGCTGCGGGAGCGGGAGACGCAAGGCGTTCCCTTAATCTTATGGAGAACGCTTATTATTCTTCGGATGACGTCATAACCAAGGAGAGCGTAGAGAACCTTACGACAAAGATCGTCGGAAGCTTCGATTCGGCGGGTGTGGTTCATTACGATATGCTTTCGGCACTTCAAAAATCAGTTCGCGGCTCGGATCCGGACGCGGCGATATTCTATCTTGCGAAGATACTTGAGGGCGGAGATCTGATAGGGGCTTGCCGACGCTTGCAGGTCATGGCGGCGGAGGATATAGGACTCGCTTATCCTCAGGTAATACCGATAGTAAGAGCTTGTGTAGAGAGTGCGTTCGATCTCGGACTTCCTGAAGCGCGTATACCGCTCGCCGACGCCGCCATATTGCTTGCGACGTCTCCGAAATCCAATTCGGCATATCTTGCACTTGACGCGGCTACCGAGGCGCTGCGCTCCGGAAGAGGACAAAATGTCCCGTCCCATTTGCGTCCGAGTAATGATTTTGACGGATATAAATATCCGCATGATTATCCGTTCCATTATGTAAAGCAACAGTATCTTCCGGATGATCTTTGCAAAGAACGGTTTTACAAATACGGAGATAACAAGAGCGAGCAGGCGGCAAAACAGTATTGGGATAAAATAAAAGAAGAGAAATAACGGTCAGTCTCGGCATACGGCGCATATGATGTACGAATAATCATGCGATATCTTTTTTACATCTGTAAGCGGTATGGGAGATATTCTTTCAAGCGTTTTGTAGAAATCACGGCTATGGTCGAGATGTACCGTGTGAGAAAGCTCGTGCGATACGACATATCTTATAAAATCCTCGGAGCAAGCGGCGAGCGCGAGCGAAAAATTAAGATTTTTAGACGAACTGCATGATCCCCAACGCGAACTCATGTTTTTTACGTGTACGCTATTGTAGCGGAAGCCGTTGTTTTCCGCTATGCTTTGGCATATCCGCGGTAATAAATTCTTTGCCTGTGCTCTCAAAAATTCTCTGTACGCGTTCAAAATGTCGGTATCTGTGAAAGTTTTCGGAAAATTAAAGGATTTTTCGTCGAAATGAGGCGTTGTGTTTTCCGAGAATACGACGGGATAACGTTTCCCGAGATATGGAAGCGTAGAATGGCTATCGTGGCTTTCGGTACCGCCGAAAAGCTCGTGAATTTTCTGCACCTTTCGTTTTTCGTGCTCTGTAAGCAATTTTGCGGCGTTTTTTTCGACAAACTCCGTGTATTTGTTTTTCGGATAACCTTTGGGGCAGTAAAGTATCAACTTTCCGTTTGAATTTACCGTGAGCCGAAGCCGATTAGATGAAGTACGTCTTAACATAAAAGGAATATTGAGAGCGGTTTCGGATATTTTCATAAATAAAGACCCTCGTAATAAATATGTAAAAAATAATAACGCAGTGAAGCAAAGGAGATATAACATTGAAGGGAAAAACGAACGCGATGAGATTGCTTGACGCGGCGGATATAAAATATAAGGCGCTTGAGTATTTTCCGGACGAGAGCGATCTCAGCGGAGTGCATGTTGCGGATCAGATAGGAGTGCCGAGAGATCGTGTGTTCAAAACTCTTGTCGCGGTAGGCGATAAGACCGGACCGGTTGTGTTCGTTATACCGTGCGATATGGAGCTTGATCTGAAAAAATGCGCCGAGGTCTCAAAGAATAAACGCGTAGAACTTCTTTCGGTAAAAGAACTTCTCGGACTTACCGGATATATACGCGGCGGTTGCTCCCCCGTCGGAATGAAAAAGCGTTTTCTGACTTATTTTGACGAAACCGCGGAGCTATTTGATGAAATAACCGTAAGTGCCGGTATAAAAGGGTGTCAATTGCTTTTAAAAAGCGAAGATGTCATAAAATTTACCGCCGCGAGTTGTTTCGACCTCACTCAAGTATAACATAAAAATATCGCTTTATCAATATATAGGAGGAAAAATGGTAACGAATTTGAATAAGACGCGCTTTTTCGGAAAGTATACATTCTTTTTCGGCTTGTGTTCCTTTGTCATCGGAGCCGTAATATTTATATTGACGCTCAGCGGAGTTATTCACAAGCAACCGGAAGATCCCGAGCTTTCAGAAGGAATCTCGTATGCTTTTGCGATAATATTTTTTACAATATATATAATGATGCAAGCATTTGCGTCGCTTTATTGTGTTGTGCTCGGAATTATCGTGACTAAACTTGTCGAAAAAAACAAGAGACCGAGGGCGTTTTTGATATTTTCCGTCGTAGCCGAATCGATATTTGCCGTCGCGTGCGGTATAAATGTTTTCTTGATGTTTGAATTTAAGTTTATTGTCGGCGGAGTTTTTTGCGTTTTGTGTACGCTTGGTGCCATTGCTTGCGCTATTCTTTGTGCGATTGCCGCAAAAGAAGGTAGAAGGTAAGAATTATTTCGCTAACAGATAAATTGCGGAGAATTTAAATTTAATAGAATATATTGACAAAAAACGAAGAAAGTGCTATATTGAAACTGCGACGTAATTTAATATGATGTTAAAAATGTTGGGGGTACCATGCCAAAAGGTACGTCCGTCTTTTTCCCTATACATATTTAACATCAGGAAAAATTGCGTCGCGGCATTGCGGACCGTGCTTTTGGAGTGCGTCTGCTTTGCGGGCGCACTTTTTTACTTTATTAAATTTATCATGGAGGAAAAGAGTATGAAAAAGCGGTTTTTACTATTGCTTATCTGTATTCTGACCTTTTCGCTCTGCATTTTTTCTGCTTGTAGCGAACAAGATCCGGATAAAGGTAATGAGGGGGACAACACGACAAATAACGGAGGCTTCGAAGACGGCGGAAGCACTCCGAGCGGCGATGACCAAAACGATGATCAAAGTGATGATCAAAATAATGGACAGACTACGCCCGGCGGCGACTCCGGCAATTATGGGGGCGGCGAAAGTCAGCCCCTTGAAACATATTACGTGACGTTCAAGGTGGACGGCGAGACGTATAAAACGTGTGAATTTACAACGAAAGACAATAGTATAATCGAGCCGAGCGTTCCCTTTAAACAATGCTATTTCGGCAAGTGGGAGGATTATAGTCTTTCGGAGGAAAATATTACCGTTAATGCTATTTATACGTTGGCTCATTCAGATCTTACTCACGTTAAAAGTTCGGAATCCCAATGTAATAAGAACGGTAATAAAGAGTATATGGTGTGCCGTCAATGTTGAAATAATTACCTTCGATAGCATCTTCTTCAAAGTAGTGCATTAACCAGCCATATACGACTTTATCTTCAACAC
>CAZFQJ010000120.1:0-4196 GCA_964520875.1 uncultured Lachnospiraceae bacterium | reverse complement strand
CTCCGTTTTCGCTTACGCAAGCTCCGAAGTATGACGTTTCGCCCAGAAGGTCGATCGCAAATTCGCCTACGTTTGCCTTTCCCGCTATCGAGTAGCCGGCTGAGGTGAGTCTGTCTACCGCCTCGGCGTTAAAAAGACTGACGTATCCGTCGAGCATCTTCGAGCCTGCCGTGGTGGGCATGTCCTTTGTCAGTACCATATCGTCGAGAACTACGGAGCGTTCCGAGCCTGTACTGTTTTCGGTAATATATAATCTCATATGCTTCTCCATTTCTGTGACTTACTCAACCAGACGCGGAACCTGCCAATAGCCGTCCACCGTCTCGGGCGCGCCGCGCTGAAGCTCATCGCGCGTAAAGAGCTTACGTTCGATATCCGGACGAACGACCGTCATGATAGGCATAACGTGTACCATTCTTTCGACGTTCGAGGTATCTATTTCGTTAAGCGTTTCGAGTTCTTTATCCTGTTTTGCGAAAAAGCCGAGGATATTATCTTTTTGAGTATCGTCAAGACGGAGCTGATTAAGCTTTTCAAGCCTACTTAAAGTATCTCTATCCATAAAGACCGCTCCTTGTTTAATCTCTTACTTTTATATGAACTTCTCTGAGCTGCTGCTCGGTCACTTCGCCGGGCGCGCCCATCATAACGTCTTGCGCGTTTCCGTTGAGCGGGAACGCTATGACGTCTCTTATAGTCTCTTCGCCCGCTATGAGCATGATCATTCTGTCAACGCCGGGCGCCATTCCCGCATGCGGAGGAGCGCCGTAAGAGAAGGCGGTATAAAGTGCGCCGAACTTAGCCTTTACGTCTTCCTCTCCGTATCCGGCTATCTCAAAAGCCTTCTTCATTATTTCGGGATTGTGGTTTCTGACCGCTCCCGAGGAAAGCTCTACGCCGTTGCAGACGATATCGTACTGATATGCGAATATCTCAAGCGGATCCTTGTTAAGGAGAGCGTCCATTCCGCCCTGAGGCATGGAGAAGGGGTTATGCGTGAAATCGATCTTGTTCGTTTCGGGGTTAAGTTCGTACATGGGGAAATCGACGATAAAACAAAATTCGTAAGAATCCTTGTTTATAATGTCGAGCGTAGTTCCGAGCCATGTTCTTATCTCGCCCGCGAGACGGTTCACGGCGGAAGCGGAGTCGCATATGAAGAAGAGCGTCTCGCCTTCCTTTATTCCGACAAGCTCGGTAAGCTTTTCCTTCTGCTCGGGAGAAAGGAACTTCGCGATAGGTCCTTTGTATTCTCCGTCGGAGAGTGTGAGGTAACCGAGACCCTTCATGCCTATGCTCATCGCGAACTTAAGCGAATCTTCGAAGAATTTTTTGGATCTTCCGGAGCAATCCGCAACTATACTGCGAACGGGCTTGTTCTTGAAGAGCGGAAAATCGACGTTAGAGAAGAATGCAGTAAGATCGCGGATTATGAGAGGATTGCGAAGATCGGGCTTATCCGTTCCGTAATTCATCATGGCGTCGGCAAATGTTATACGCTTGAAGGGCGGCTCGGATACGGGCTTTCCCGTGAATTTTTTGAAGGTGTTGTAAACTACCTTTTCGGCTACTTCGAATACGTCCTCCTGCGTTGCAAACGCCATTTCAAAGTCGAGCTGATAGAATTCTCCGGGAGAACGGTCCTGACGTGCGTCCTCGTCACGGAAACAGGGAGCTATCTGGAAATATTTATCGAATCCGGAAGCCATGAGGAGCTGCTTGAACTGCTGAGGCGCCTGAGGAAGCGCGTAGAATTTGCCCTTGTGCTTTCTGCTCGGTACAAGATAGTCGCGGGCGCCCTCGGGAGAAGACGCGGTAAGGATAGGCGTCTGTATCTCAAGGAAGCCGAGAGATTCCATCTGGCTTCTGAGATAGCTGAGTATCTGAGAGCGAAGAACTATATTGTCGTGTATCTTCTTGTTTCTGAGATCAAGATAACGGTATTTGAGACGGACGTCCTCTCTTGTCGCTACGGAGTTATCGATCTCAAACGGAAGCGCGAGCTGGCACGGACCGAGAACTTCGAGCTTGCTTGCGCGTACTTCGACGGTACCGGTCATAAGCTTGGGGTTTACCGTTTCCTTGTCTCTTAAGGTTACCTTGCCTTCGACGAGCACTACCGTTTCCTTTGCTATGCCGGAAAGCATTTTGTCATCGGAAAAAACGATCTGAGTTACGCCGTAATGGTCTCTGAGATCGACGAAGAGCACTCCGCCGTGGTCTCTTATCGTGTCTACCCAACCGGTTAAGGTGACGGTCTGACCGATATGCTCCTCGCGTAATTCGTTACAGGTGTGAGTTCTTAACATACTGATATCCTCCTATGGGATTAATTTGCGTTTTTGTAAGAAAAATATGCCGTTAAGGGAGCAGGGAAAATAAAAATGCCCTTCGCCCCTATATGGGACGAAAGGCAACTTCCGCGATACCACCCAAATTGACCCCGACAAGGGTCCGCTTCATTATCATCTTTTCGCGATGAACGCGCGGTTCTAATCACCTAAACTTAAGGCTTTCTTCCGCAAGCTCGGGAGTGTTCTTCTCACAGTACTTCACTACCGTATTTCCACCGTCAACGGCTCTCTTTAAGTGAATCGACCGTGATACTCTCTCCGTCATAGCCGATCTTCAATATGGTTATTGTATCATATTCAAGCGAAAATGTCAATAGTCAGCCGTCAAAAAAGCAAAAAAATTCAAATTTTATTATCAAAAAGTCATCTGAGCGAATATTTCGCGCAGATGACTTTTGTGCGTAATGTATTACATTTCTATTTTATACATGTCGAACATATCGAGCGAGCGAGCTTCGAAGCTTACGTAACCGTCACGATAGTCGAAATCGACATCGCTTTCATTCGGAAGGAGCAGAACGCGACGGGGAGCTTTTTCCGTTCTTACCGATATACGGAATGAAGGTATGGTAAGACGGTCCTCGGTCATACCGAGATCTATCGCGCTTATAAGTACGCTGTCGTCAGAAGCGAAAGTAACAAGCTCTACCTGCGTAGGCGCGTTTGTACGTACCGTCTGATCCTGTTCGGTAAAGAAGCTACGCAGTAAGCACATGGTGACCTTTTTGTGATGATATGTGTCGTTGCCCTCTATCGGAAGCGCGGACCAGATGACCTTTCCTTTTCCGTAAGCGCGTGTAACGACAGAAGGAACGTCGGTCACGACTCCGGGGGGGTTCGAATGGATAGAAGCGAAATGCATACTGTTGCTCTCGTCTATAAAGGGAAGTCCCAAATGTGCAAGAACCTCGGCGTCGGAGGCTATCGAACCGACGATCGGGTGTCTGTGGCTCATTGCAAGAGGATATTTTTCGTCAAAATCGAAGAACAGAGCTTCCTTGCCTTTGACGGGGGCTACATAGGTGTTTTCCGTAGACGTAAAACTATCGCAGCTCGCGCCGAAAAGTTCTTTTAAAAGCTCCTCTTCTTCAACTCCGCTGAAGAAGAACGTACCGCCATTTCTTACGTAGTCGCAGATATCGCGTCTGTGTCCGTCCTTCAAGCCCGCGATCGCGGGAGCGAATACGGCTTTATACTGTCCTAATGTGTCGGAAGCGGTGTTAGCTATTACTCTGAACGGAATGTGATTGGAAATAAGTGTTTTTGCAAGCTCCGTAGCGCAGGTGCGGCTATTGAAATTCTGTCCCTCGGTGTTGTAGCGTCCGGAAGCGGAATACCATACGGCAACGTCTCCCACCGCTTCGCCCTCGGAAACGTATTTTTCGTAAGGCATGCCGGCCGTGTACGCTTTTCCTATAAGATCTGCGACCCTTGGGTTCAGAGTACCGACGGGATCCATGGAGTCTATAACGAAATTGGAGCCGTGATGAGCAAGCGTGAGGAGTACCTCGCGAGTAAGCTGAGGCACGGTCTTTGAATGGGTGTGTTGCTTAAGATCCTTTGAAAAACGGGAGACCATGTATTCAAACGGCATATTTTGTGTAGCGCCTTGGTAATACTTCATGCAGAACGAGTGATCGTAGATGTTTCCGTAAAGATCGCCCGTACAATAGTCGCAAACGTCGCTTACCGATTCGTCTACCGCGCGTACCCAATCTCCTTCAACGGAAGAGGCGTTGTTGTGCGATACGGTAAGCTCGGGAGCGAGAGAATGCGTATAGTCCGTCACCCATTTCGCAAATTCCGCCGTCCATTCGTGACGTTTTCTCATAAAGAGCTTGG
>CAZFQJ010000119.1:0-4231 GCA_964520875.1 uncultured Lachnospiraceae bacterium | reverse complement strand
TTCTTTTAAAAGAAAGAAAAAGAAACGAAGCAAAGAAAAAGAAAGAAATTTTTACTGTTTTACTTCAGCGCCACCGGGTACGGGTTTTCACTCCGAGGGTTTCGCATAGAGATATGGCTTTCGCGAAAATCTTATCTCTGTGATCGAAGCACGTTTAAGGCTCTCCCTTTGGGAGAGCCTTAAAATATTCCGATAAGTGAACGCTCGTAATGAGGAACAAAAGTAAGGGCTTGACAAAATGCGTTATTTAGTGTAGAATGTATTTACTAAAGATATGGAGAACAGATATGAAAAAAAGCTACACTTCGCCCACGCTTGAGTTTACCGAGATAAACAAAGAGGATATAATAACGACTTCGCCCGCAAACGACGACGAACTGCCGTTCATTCCGACCGGCAGAAGCATAGACATAAACGGCAGCGACAGAATGGAATAAAAGATATCGGATAAAAATATCGGAGCGTTGAACTGCGCTCCGATATTTTTTTAATTATCTCTCCGTCTTCGTCCGCTCTTTCCGGTTATCCTTACAAGCTCGTATCTTTCGTCGCACATCTGTGCAACGTCCGGAGAATGGCTGACGATTATAACGCATTTTCCGCGATCGGCAAGCTCTCGGAAGATATCCATTATATCCTCCTGCGTCTCAACGTCCAGATTGCCCGTCGGCTCGTCCGCAAGTATTATATCCGGGTCATACGACAAGGCTCTCGCTATCGCTACTCTCTGTTGCTGACCGCCCGAGAGCTTAAGCACTCTTCTGTCCGCTTCCTCATCGTCAAGTCCGACGTCAGAAAGAAGCTCCAGAGCCTTCGCTCTTTTATCCTTAAGTTTCACGCCGGCTATATCCATTGAAAGAACGACGTTCTCGGCAGCCGTGAATTTCGTTATCAGGTTAAAATTTTGGAATATAACGCCTATATACTTACTGCGGTAGGTATATTTATCGAGCTTTGATATATCGTTTTCCCCGTAAAGTATCCTGCCTTCGCACGGTGCGGCAAGCCCCGAGAGCAGGGAAAGGAGCGTGGTCTTGCCCGAACCGGACTTACCGGTTATGCAGTACATCCTCCCTTTTTCAAAGCTATACGTTATATCCTTCAGTATTGGAACGGATCCGTAAGAAAAGCAGACGTTTTCAAGCGATAATACAGACATTTTCAGTTCCTCCTCAATCTCTGTTCGCGAGTATCTTCAGCGGCTCGTATCGCATAACGAACGCGACGGAAAACGCACCCGCGACCAAGGTAAGCAAAAGTCCTATACCGAGAAGCTGCAAAAGCACTCCTGCGTCTACGGCGGAATCTATCTCGGTAATATAATCGACCGCACCTCCGAGCATTTCGGGGAACATTACGTCGTTCTTCTTGCCTCCGCCCATATCGGGAATATCGCTCGGAGCGTTAAGTCCGCTTCCGCCGATCATATCGCCGCGGCCGAAGTTCTCTTCTCTGACGTTTGCCTTATCCTGTTGGCTCTGCACCTGTTCTTCAAGCAGGGCGTTCGTTACCGGAACGGCGCTGACCGCACCCACTCCCGCGCCTATGACGAACGCCGCCATTGTAACTATAAGTATCTCCGAGAGGAACTGAGCCGCGACCTTATATTTCTTCATACCGATAGCGGTAAGCACTCCGATCTCGTATTTGCGTTCGCGAACGCTGAATATATTAAGCACGACGAGTATGACCGCGCCTATTATGAGTATAACGACCAAAAACCAGCCCGCCATTTTACCGAGAGTGTTAAGAGGGGTAAGACTGTTCTCATAGGCGGTTATATCGGGAGATGAGACCGTATAAGAGGAATCGAGCCCGAGCGTATATACCTCTTCCGCAAAGGTATAATAATCATCGGTATTTGCAAAGACGTAAGTACCGTCGATCGAACCCGTAACCGCGCTTTCGTATTCTCTGCCGGTAGTTTCGTCGGTTATGGTTTCGGAAACCGAGGCGGAGGAAGCGAGTATCTTATCAAGCGCCGCCGAGCTCATATATATCTTATTTGCGGGGTCGTTTCCGCTTCCGAATTCGGAAAAGCTCATATCGTTAGAGCTATCGGCGGTATATATACCGACTATCTTAAGCTCATACGTTTCGTTTTCGTTATTCGGGTTCGCTATCGTTATCGTATCTCCTACCGAAAGCTCGTTATAAACGGAAAGCTCCTCCGAGATCATACAAACGGCTTCCTCGGTCCCTTCGTCAAAGACGGTACCCGAGGAAACGGTCGCTCTGCCGTCTATAAAATCTGTCATTGCGTTTTCTCCGCTGTAACCGACAACGGTAAAGTCTCCGCTATCGGCGATAGCGCCTTGCATCATTCCTCCGCCCATACCGCCCGGCATAAAGCCCGAGCCTTCGTTACCGTTATCGGAATCGGAAGTAACGGGATCGAGTCCCTCCGAGCCGTTAAACGAAGCCGTAACGGTATAGTAAAACTCTTTTACCGAGCTTGCTTCGGCATATTTTTTATATTCATCGAGGGTAAGCGACGAATATCCGCCCATGGCCTCGGAAAACTTATCGCGATCGAATCCCCCGTTATCCTTTCCGCCCATTTGTCCCATAAGCGACTGTCGGTCAAACGATATGACCGCCGTCACCGAGATACCGTCGAGCGCGTCGCTTTTTGCGCTCTCGGCGGCTGAGCGAATAGAAAGACCTATACACGCCGATACGGCTATTACGAACGCTATAAGACCGATAAGGATATTTCTCGCCTTTGATCTGCTTATATTCCTTACGGCGTTTTTTAAGATATACATACGTATTTTCCCCCGAAAATCTTTATCATGGCAAGATTTTAGCATTTTACTGTGACGGGTATGTGACGGTTTTCGGAAAACTGAGGGAAAAGAAAAAATCCGTCCGAAATTTCGGACGGATTTTTCATATAAACATCATTATTATTTCGGTGACGAGCACCGCGGCACAACCGCCGAGCGCGACCTTAACGAGTCCTTTTTCGAGATACGCGAGCACGAGCATGACGGCAAAGGCGATAACGGCAGACGCCATGGAGGACGTTGCGTAAAATATAGCCGGAACGCTCATGACCGTAAGCACGGTATACGGAACATAATAAAGGAACGATAGTATAAAGCGGTTCTCTATCTTATGTCTGACCGCCACGAGCGGTATCATTCTCGTAAGGTATGTAACGCCCGCCATGACCAAAAGATACAAAAGAAATTCGAATATACCGTTCATTCCTCTGTCCTCTCATCCTCGCTTGTTTTCACGGGAGCTATGATCGCAAACACCGCGCTTATCGTAACGGCGCAGATCATTATTACGAACCCGCTCGGCACTTTATTCATTACCGGTATGTATTTAAAGGCGCAGCTCATGGCGACGGCGCAAAGGGCGCAGAGAGCCGTAGCGCGGTTCTTTTTCGTTTCGGGAATAACGACGGCGATCAACATTCCGTATATCGCGACCCCGAAAGCCGAGATCAATATCTCGGGAAGGATATTTCCGGCGATCGCTCCCACGAGCGTTCCGCCCGACCAGCCGAGATACGGCGGGAGCATAAGACCGTACATATATCTTCTGCCGACAGTTCCCTTTTGAGACATGGCGACCGCGAACACCTCATCGGTGTTTTCGGCGGCTATCAGGAATCTGTCCTTAAGCTTTATGCTCTTTCCGAGCTTTTGGGAAAGAGATACCGACATGAGCGAATACCTCAGATTTATTATCAGCTGGGTTGCGGCAAGCTCCAAAAACGACCCCGAAGAAGCGATTATGGGTACGCCGGCAAGTTGTCCGGCGGACGTGACGTTAGTCATCGATACGAGCAGGGTCTCCGGGACAGAAAGTCCGAGTCCCACTGCGAATATTCCGAACGCAAAGGAGACCGCCATATACCCGAGACATATCGGTATACCGTCGCGCACGCCCTTTGCAAAGCTATTGTTCTCTTCCATTTTTCTTTTCAGCACTTCCTTTTGATCTATCATAACCGTCAGAATATTTTGAAAAACAAAAAACGACAAGCTTCATCTGATACCTGTCGTTTTTTTGGCGTTCCCGAGGTGACTTGAACACCCGACCTACCGCTTAGGAGGCGGTCGCTCTATCCAACTGAGCTACGGGAACGTATTAAACACGCCGACATCGACTCTAACACGTGCTTTTACAGTATAACACAAATAAAATATTTTTTCAAGTGGTTATCGAAACTTTCTTCCGATTTTTTAATGTTTTTTATTTTCGAAGCGACATT
>CAZFQJ010000118.1:0-4311 GCA_964520875.1 uncultured Lachnospiraceae bacterium | reverse complement strand
CTAAGACACCGCCCTTTCACGGCGGTAACAAGAGTTCGATTCTCGTACGGGTCACCAAAAATCGGCAAGCGTCATCAAGAGCTTGTCGATTTTTTGCTTTTTCGCTTAAATCTCGGTTTCCGAATATACAAACAATTCCCGACAGAAAGGGGAAAGAACATGATAATAGATATGCACACGCACGTGTTCCCCGAAAGGATCGCGAAAAGAGCGATCGAAGAGCTGGAGCATAAAGCGGACGAAGGCTCGGGCAAAGAAAGGGCGCTCAGAGCAAGGACCGACGGAACCCTCGAAGGACTTAAGAGGTCTATGTCGGAAAACGGGATAGACTGTTCGCTCGTCCTGCCGGTAGCGACGAAGCCCTCGCAGTTTGAGAGCATAAACCTGTACGCTTCCGAGATAAACGGCAAGGACGGAATATTTTCGTTCGGCGGAATACACCCGGACTGCGATAGTATCTTCGAAAAATTATGCTATATAAAGTCTCTCGGGCTTCGCGGAGTGAAGGTACACCCGGATTATCAAAAATGCTTCGCAGGCGACCCGAAATACATCGAAATAGTCGAAGGCTGTATAAAGCTCGGACTATATATAACGTTTCACGCGGGCTGGGATATAGGCTTTCCCGAGCCAATGCACTGCTCCCCCGAGGAGTTTTCCGAGGCATACGCCCCCGTTTTCGAAAGATATCCGTCGGAAAGGAACGATCCGCACGTCATTCTCGCGCACCTCGGAGGCGTGACCACACCGATAAGAACTCTTAAGAGTCTTTGCGGTATGCCGATCCTTCTCGATATGGCGTTCACGCTCGAAAATATGTCCGAGACCAAAATAACCGACATCATTCAAGCGCACGGCGCGGACAAGGTCTTGTTCGCGACCGACTCTCCGTGGTCCGGTCAGGGGGAGTGTAAGG
This sequence comes from uncultured Lachnospiraceae bacterium, assembly GCA_964520875.1. Taxonomy (GTDB): domain Bacteria; phylum Bacillota; class Clostridia; order Oscillospirales; family CAG-272; genus SIG673. Next base: position 3,395 of record CAZFQJ010000118.1, on the reverse strand, counting down.
AAAAATTCCTCGCTCTTCCGCTCACCGAAAAAGAAAAAGACCTTATAGCGTATAAAAACGCAATGAAGGTCTTGGGGATAGATCATCTTAAATAAAACGATCATTCAGGCGTTCCGTTTCCTTGGAAACGGAACGCTGTTTTCTTCACTGTTTTCAAGGTATATGAAAAGCAATACCGTCATCATCTCGTAAGGTATGGGGCTGAATTCTCCCGGATTTACCATGCTCATCATAAATACTCCGAGATAAGAAAGTCCGAGCGTCATCTTCCATACGTTGCTCTTTGTCAAAAAGAGCGAGAATCGTGTTACTATACTGTACCCGTAAGCGAGTATACCGACGGTTCCGAAGCTTCCGACAACCTGCGCTATATACAGATGATACCACGCGAGCGCACCCTTTTTCGGCGAATAGACATCAAGATTTGCGGTATTTCCCAGGCCGCTTCCGAAGATCACGTTACGTTTGAAATCGTCTATCGCGCGAACGAGCATATTGAATCTGACCTCCGAACCGCTGACTATGCCGTCGTCTATCCTCACGCTGACAAACTCAACGAGAGGCTCGGCAAACAGTATAGCGATCGCCGCGCACACCGCCGTAAAGAGCGCGTAGAACACAAGTCTGCGTCCGCCTCTTACGAACACACAGTAGACAAAGCACAGAACGAACTCCACGCTCCCGAATACAAGTCCGCCGCGCGAGCCGGAAAGCACTATGCATACATAGATGAGCATAGCCGACAGAAGATGCAGATCCGAAGGTCTTATAAACGCACCCCCGTTTCGCTTTTCCGCCGAATCCATGGTAAAATAGAACGGAAAGGGCATGGCAAACATCAGGAATGTGGAAAAGTTATTTCTCGGTTGGAAATTGACCGTAACTCCGCGGGACCCCATAAGAACGTCTATGTTTTTCAAATAATAGACGATTATCATGGCGCATACGAGCATGCCGAGCATATAGAAATCGTAAGCCAGCGTGCGAGAGAGCTTTTCATACTCTTTTTTGCGTTCGTATTCGTCAAGCGAAGCGTCGGGGGTGTACCGACTCTTTAAAAGCAGGTACATACCGAGCATACCGAATCCGAGTCCGAAGGTATAAAAGAGCGCCCCGGGCTTAAAATAGTCGCTTGCGGGTATCGTGCCGACGCCGCCGAGCGTTACCGCAAAGGCGACGCAGATGAGCGGAGCGAAGGTCTTTCCCGTATAAAATCTTCTTCTGTACCGAACGAAATGATATACGAGACAAGCGACCGCGGGAACGGCGAGCGGAACGAACTTTATAAGGCGGTCGAACGAATCGTAGCACAGGCACATGAACGCCGACACCATAAGAAACGGAAGGAGCGTCACCGACGTATCCTCGCACATTACAAGCTCTGCACATATTACCGTGATAAAGAATATCGCTCCCGGGATCTCAAGCGAAAAGATATTGACGAGCGCCGCTATAATCAAAAGCACGATACCGAAATACGGGCTTCCGAAAACAATACCGACTCTCTTACTTACCGAACCGACGTTTTTCAAAGGAGATACGTCCTTTCTGTTTTAGTTTGCGGCAAAATATGTACCTACGCGTTCTCCGTCGGAGAGCTTATAGAGTATAGACGGCTCCTTGCCGTTCACTATGAACATCGGTATACCGTGAGACATGACTATCTCGGCGGCGTGAAGCTTTGTTATCAGTCCGCCCGTACCTCTGTTGGAGCCGGCGCCTCCGGCGTATCCGAGTATCTTATCGTCTATCTTATCTACCGTATCGATCAGAGTCGCACACGGATCCTTATGCGGATCGGAATTATAAAGTCCGTCTATATCGCTTAAGATTATGAGCAGATCCGCGTGACAGAGCACGGAAACGTAAGCGGAGAGCGTATCGTTATCTCCGAATTCGATCTCCTCGAAAGCGACGGTATCGTTTTCGTTTACTATCGGAACGCAACCCATTTTCAGGAGCGTGGCGAATGTGTTCTCCGCGTTCCTTCTTGCGGTCTCGTTCTCCATTATATCACGCGTAACGAGTATCTGAGCGACGGTATGTCCGAACATAGAGAAAAAATGCTCGTACATGCTCATAAGCTCGCTCTGACCGACGGCGGCGATAGCCTGTCTTTCTTCGATAGCTTTCGGACGGTGATCCATACCCATTTTCGCAACGCCCGCGCTCTGAGCGCCGGAACTGACGAGTATTATCTCCTTGCCCGAGTTCTTAAGATCGGAAAGCGTCCTTACGAGAGCCTCGACCCTTCTCAGATTCATTCTGAAATTCTCGTGAGTAAGCGTAGAAGAGCCTACCTTTACGACTATCCTTTTTGCGTCTTTTATCGTGACCATACGACTTTCTCCCAAACTATGTAAATTTTTTAATAAAACTCTTTATTTTTTAAGTAAAATGTATTATAATGTAGACGGATATGCTTATTATACATCAGACGAACCGAAAATGCAATAGTTTTTCCGAATTTTCGGCATAAGTCGGTCTAAGAGGGAGAGCGGGTAATCATGCCAAAGGAAAAGATAACCGTAACGATAGCGGGAATAAAGACCACTCTCATAACCTCCGACAGTCAAGCCGTCCGCCGTCTCGCAAGCTCCATAGACGCTTCTGTAAGCAGAAATCTGAAAAGAGCGGGAAACCGTACAGACGCCGCTCTGCTGATGACGGTAATGGAGCAGGCGGAGAGCTTAAAAAAGAACGCGTCTCTGATACGCAGTCAGCAGGAGCAGATATTTGCGCTGACACAGAAGAACAGTATGCTTCTCGGAGAAGCCGCCGAGAGCGCTCCGATAGAGTTCACGGAGAACGCCCTCATGCTCGAAAACGCGCGGCTTGCGCGTAAGAACGAGGAGCTTACCGACGAGATAACAAGATTAAAGGAGCTTTTGAGACAAACATAATGCAAAAAATGATCTTGCCCGAGATACTTGCGCCGGCAGGCTCGGAGGAAGCCGCATACGCGGCGGTGTCGGGAGGCGCGGACGCCGTATACATCGGCGGAAGGCTTCTGAACGCCAGAATGAATGCAAAAAATTTCAGCGACGAGGCTATCGCGGAATGTGTGCGATACTGTCACGCAAACGGCGTAAAGGTGTACGTCACCCTAAACACCGCCGTGCTCGACAGAGAGCTTAAAAGCGCCGTTGAGTACGCTGATACGCTGTACCTGATAGGAGTTGACGCTCTGATAGTAGCCGACACGGGGCTTGCCTCGGCTCTGAAGGGGCGTTATCCCGGTATGGGGATTCACGCAAGCACGCAAGCGTCGGGACATAACGTATCTTGTGCAAAAGCGCTGGCGGAGCTCGGATTTGACCGCATGGTATGCGCAAGAGAGCTTTCAAAGAAGGATATAGAACGACTCTGCGCCGATTCTCCGATAGAGATAGAGC
>CAZFQJ010000117.1:0-4321 GCA_964520875.1 uncultured Lachnospiraceae bacterium | reverse complement strand
TCTCAAGCGGGTCGCCCTCGCGGATACGCATGGTTCTTCTTATTTCTTTTGGTATGACGACGCGTCCGAGGTCGTCTATACGTCTGACTATTCCTGTTGCTTTCATCTATTGAAATCTCCTTGTTTTTACAGATTTGTAATGTTAGTATTTGCAAAGAGAGGAGATATATACTTTTGAAATAAATCAACATACAGTTAGGAGCTATACAAAATAGACGACCGTGTTTGCGGCTTGTATTTTTTACTTGTGTATCATTTATTATTGCATTTACCTTGATAATATGATATAATGTATGCAAAAAGCATACATTAAAGCGCCGGCACAATAAGTATGCTTTTTGTGTATACAATTAAAGGATATCTAAAAAATCGTAATTGTGGTATAATGAACTCATCAAAATCGGAGGTTATTCAGGTATGTTTAAACATGAAAATGATCGAAACGTAGGAGCGTATCTTTCTGAACTTATCGATAAGAAATACCCCTCAAAACGAAAATTTTGCAAAGCATATATTCTAAAAGCCGGCGGTATTGTCAATGATGAAGAAATACGCAAAATGGCAAATCGCATATCACAGATTACAAAAGGAGCAAAAGCGATCCAAATATATGATCTTCCTGTGTTTACCGAGCTTTTGGGTGTGTCATGCGAGCAGATTCTCAGCGCGGGCGAATATAGCGTTCCACAAGCCAAGCGAGTAACTAATTACTCTATTGCTTTTTCGAAGGATCCTACCGAGTGGGAAGCGTTTATTAATCGTGATGACAAGCTTATACTGAATCAAGACGAATATTGTAAAACGGTTCTTGATTACGCCTTGGAGTTTAGAAATTACGATCTTTTGAAATACTTGGTGAATAAAAAGTATATCTGGTTTGATAGCAAAAAAGATGATGATTATAGTATAAACTTCGGTGCAGGGACATCTATTAAGAGAAGGGAGATAAGCTATACGGATTATGGTCTTCAAGCTAAATTAAATGAAGAAGATGAACTCCGCTTAAATCTTATTGCTCTCGCTGCCGACCATAATGATTTGGCAATGTTAGAAGAACTACGCGCAAGAGAAAATACGCAGATGTACTATGCCGCACATTATTTGTCCGGGCAGCTTCCCGATTTTAGCAAATCCTATAACGAGAGAATGGTTCGCCATATTTCTCGGTCAAGCAATGATGTGCTGGACTATTTTACAGATGAATTTGAGATTCGGGATCGTGTTCGGTATAAGGACGGACGAGACAGTAAACATATTTATATTTTTCCGTATATTTCGGAATTGTTAGATTTTCTTATTGAAGAACATTCCTCTTTTGCGGAAATCGCTATCAAAAAGGCTATTAAACATAATAAATCAACGTATGAAAAAATACGTGAATTAGTGAATATAATGAAGAATGACGATTATTATACGCAAGGTTATATGCACGAGCATTGGATAAAATGTTGTCAAGAAGGTATTAAATTTTCCGAAAACGGAAATATTATCAGTTTTAACGGTTATTATCCTTCGTTAGCGATAAAACCCATACCCCAAGGACTTATAACAAACATAGCTCGTGTCACAAAATCGTCAAAAGATCCCGTTTTAAAGTACTTGATTGAAGAATTGAATGAATCTTATGTTACGATTAAAGAATTAAAAGAGCGCTTGGAGGAAATTTAATTATGACAAAATGGTGTTATAACTATGATTCGGGAGAATACGAATACACAGATAAGGATGGCTTCAGTATTGATCGCGGTGAATACGTATATAACTGGGACGATAGCGAATATCGTCGAGAGCGTGAAGAAGAGGAAGAAGAAAGGCGTCGCAGAGAAGATGAGGAAGATGATTGGTGATTAATTGGCATGATACAAATCGGAAACGATGTGTTGTACCGTATTTTCGATATACAAACAGACGACCGCGTTTTGCGGCCGTCTGTTTTAAATTCCTGTTTATTTGATCTTATCAAATGCGAAAATACGAAAATCGTTAGGATCAAGCTCTCGTGCGGCAGCCATGCAACTTTCCGCTTCGGCGGTCTTGCCGTAACCCAAAAGGGCGAATGCCTTGAGTATAGAGCCGTCGCGCATGTTGTTCTTCTCGATGTCGTATTCAAAAGGCATCGGAGACGGAGAGCCTACGCCGTAGTAAGTACGCAGATCCTTGTTTATTATAAGATTGTCGGCGACTCTGATCATTTCTTCGATGACCGCGTTTGCCGCGTCGTGTTCTCTTAGTTCCTTAAGCGCCAATGCGCGGAAGAGCGAAAGCTCGGAAACGGCTGCTTTGTAGATCGCCGCTTGCTCGTAAGCCTGATTTGCTTTTTCGGTCTTGCCCGTTTTCTCGTATAGCTTTGCAAGATAGTAGAAGATATGCGCTTCCTGATTAAAGAAGGTTTTTGCCTCGCCGTAGGATTTCGGCATATTTACGCCGTTCATATAGATCTGCTCGGCTTCCTCGTATCTGCCTGCCTCGGCAAGCTCCTTGCCGTATAGCGTGTGCATCCAGGCGTGTTGCTTGGTCAGCTTGCCCTCACCGCCCTCGTAAATGTGGAAGCGCTTTTTTGCCGCCATGTCGATAGCGGTCTTGAAATCGCCCTTCTGGCAGATAAGCGTCAGCTTATCCAGATAGCAGTCGTCTCTTTCCTTAAGCAGATTGGGGTATTTTTCGTATACCGCAAGTCTCTCGTCGATCGAACAGTTCATATTTTTGAGCAGCTGCTCGTATTCCAACAGGAGACGAGGATCGTCGCTCTTAAATTCCAACGCCTTTTCAAGACAGAAGCGTGCGCGCGGCGCGTCCTTTGCCTTATCGAAATAGTAGAGCGACAGGTTTCTCCAGGATTTTCCGTGAGAGGGATCGTTTGTAACGCAATTTTCCCAAGCGCTCGCGGCGTCGGTATAGCGGAACTTGTCGTAACAGAGACAACCGAGATAGTAGTAGGCGTTAGCGCCGTTCGGGGCTATGGCGATCGCATTTTCCAAAACGAGAATGTCATAAAGACGCGACGGGAAGCAGTAGCCGGTCTTACGTTCGTTTGCGGCTTTAACGTATTCGTAACCGTCTCTGCCGAGCTTTCCTTCGCAGTACGCGCGGTAATAACCGATCATCGGGTAAGCGTCGTCCGCAAGAGTCAGTGTGTAGAGCGCGTCCTCCCAAAGTCCCGCTTTCATGTAGTCGATAGCAACGTCGATCAAGTTTTCCGCTTTGAGACGGAACTGTGCAAGATCCGAGGAATTGTCCGTGTAGTGAGAATACTCTATTTTCGCGAACAGGTCGAGAAGGTCGTCGCCGGAGTTCTTCTCGGCGTAGGCTTTTGCGCTTTCACATTCCAAATGACGTAAGATTGCCGCTTTGAGGTTTTGCGCTTTGGTATGTCCTTTGTTAAGACCGATAGATTCGTCGAGCTTTTCAAGAGCGGACTTGAAGTCGCCGTTCTTACAATCAAGGCACGCAAGCTCAAACATTGCAGCCGAACGATGATTGTAATTCCATGCCGCGCGGTAGAGGATGTCGTAAGCCTCCTTATCGCGGCCGAGATAGGTCAGCGCCACACCCTTGAGATAAAACGCCTCGGTGTCCGTTGGGTGTTGGTTACGGCAGGTCAGGCGTTTTATGGCAACGTCGCAGTAATCCACGCACTTTTCGAACTCACCGTTCTTTAAGCAAAGACGACCCATAGACGTATTGCAGCGGATATCGCCTTTATCTCTGCGAATACCTTCCAAATAGTAATTTTCGGGGCGGTAGTTGTGTTGCTTATATTGCTCCAAATGGTAGCCGTTTATGTAAAGCTCCTCTACGGTATCTATCTCCGAGGGACGTTTTACTGGCTCGCGAACGTCGATAGGCTTTTTCTGTCCTCTTCGGTAAGGTGTATATGAGATAAGCGTTTTTCCTTCCCCCGAAGTCAGAGAAACGGTAAGCTTGGAGAAGTCCGCGCTTCCGAGCGACAAGGTCTTAATGTAAGCTGCGGCAGGATCGAGGTCTGCGGTTTCGGAAAATAGGACATTGTCGCCCTCCGCTACCTTGATCACGGAGTCTTTGAACGTGCCCGTTACGTTGAAGCCGATGAAGAGATCGTTTCCTCTTTGCTCCATGTTTACCGCCGCGTCGACTGAGGCGTTCTTCGGCTCTCCGATATCGCGGATAGGGTACCAATATTGCTCAAATTCCTTTGTTTCGTATGGTGCTATCCATGTAAAGTCAGGTTGGTTGTCCGTATAGACGCCCGTCATTAGCTCAATATAAGGACCGTTCTTATCGGTGAGGTTTGAGCACCACATATCGCCGAAATCTCCGATGCCCCAATGCCACATTTTTTTAC
>CAZFQJ010000116.1:0-4346 GCA_964520875.1 uncultured Lachnospiraceae bacterium | reverse complement strand
TAGCGCTCGCGGAGCATATAGCCGGAAGCGAGGCGTCATTTGTCGACAGAATGAACGCGCGTGCAAAAGAGCTGGGAATGACGCACACAACGTTTGAAAATACGAACGGACTTGACGATACGACCGTAAATCATCTCACGAGCGCAAGAGATATAGCCATAATGAGCGCGGAGCTTATAGTAAATCACCCGAAGATACTTGAATATTCGTCTATATGGATGGACAGTATCAGAAACGGAGAATTCGGACTTACCAATACAAACAGACTTATACGCTTTTATAACGGAGCGAACGGACTTAAGACCGGTTCGACCTCAAAAGCCAAGTTCTGCATAAGCGCCTCGGCAAAGCGCGGAGACACGCAGCTCATTTGCGTCGTAATGGGCGCGAGCACGAGCGACGGACGTAACGAGGTCGCCAAAAAGATGTTCGATTTCGGGTTTGCAAATTACGCTTACGAGGAATTTCCGTCAAGCACGCTTGAAAATATACGCGTCATCGGCGGAAAGGACGACAGTATTCCGCTCTCCTACGGTGACTTCGGCACGGTGGTGGATAAATCGAGCGTAGGCAAGACGGAACAAAATATAAATCTCCCGCAATCGGTCAAAGCGCCGATAAATGCGGGAGATGTTGTCGGAAATATTACATATACGCTTAACGGCGAGGTCATAGCCGAGATCCCGATAATCGCCGTAAAGGGTACCGAAAAGGTCACGTTTTGGGATATATTTAAGGCAATGGCGCGCGCTATGGCGTGATCGGGGGCGCGTTTACTTTAATATTTTAGCAAGATACCGACCCGTGTAAGACGCAGGTGTCTTTGCTATCTGTTCGGGTGTACCGGCGGCGACTACCGTACCGCCGCCGTCTCCGCCCTCCGGTCCCATGTCGATAATATAGTCCGCGGTCTTTATCATCTCAAGGTTATGCTCGATGACTATGACCGTGTTTTTGGCGTCGACGAGACGTTGAAGCACGTCGATGAGCTTTTCCACGTCTGCGGTATGAAGTCCGGTCGTCGGCTCGTCAAGTATATATACGGTCTTTCCGGTAGCTCTCTTTGAAAGCTCGGTCGCTAACTTGACTCTCTGGGCTTCTCCGCCGGAAAGAGTGGTTGATGATTGACCTATCTTTATATACCCGAGACCGACGTCGCAGAGGGTTTCGAGCTTTTTGCGAAGCCTTGGAAGCTCGGAAAAGAAGGTCCGTCCTTCTTCGGCCGTCATATCGAGAACGTCGAAGATGTTCTTTCCCTTGTATTTTACCTCAAGTGTGTCGCGGTTGTAGCGTTTGCCCTTGCATACGTCGCACGTGACGTATACGTCCGGCAGAAAGTGCATCTCTATACGCTTTACGCCGTCTCCTTCGCAGGCTTCGCAACGTCCGCCCTTTATGTTGAAGGAGAACCTTCCCGATTTGTAGCCGCGTATCTTGGCGTCGGGAGTTGAGGCGAAAAGCTCGCGTATATCCGTGAAAAGTCCGGTGTAGGTCGCGGGATTCGAACGCGGAGTGCGTCCTATCGGGCTTTGATCTATCGCTATGACCTTGTCAAGCTCCTCTGTTCCGAGAACCGCTTTGTGCTTTCCGGGATACGTGTAAGCGCCGTTTAACTTGTTCGCAAGCACCGGATAGAGTATTCCGTTGACAAGAGAGGATTTTCCGGAGCCGGAAACGCCCGTTACGCAGGTGAATGTTCCGAGAGGGAACGCGACGTCGATGTTCTTCAGATTGTGCTCGCTTGCGCCTGTGACTTGTATCAGCTTTCCGTTTCCTTTTCTGCGTTCTTTCGGAATGGTTATCTTTCGTCTGCCCGAAAGGAACGCGCCTGTGATCGAGTTTTTGTCATTTTTGATCTCTTCGGGAGTACCGCTGGCGACTATATTTCCGCCGTGTATGCCCGCGCCCGGACCTATATCGACGATATAGTCGGATTCGTTCATCGTTTCCTCGTCGTGTTCTACGACGATCACGCTGTTTCCGAGATCTCGCAGGGATTTGAGTGTCTTTATGAGCTTGCCGTTGTCTCTTTGATGCAGACCTATGCTCGGCTCGTCGAGTATATAGAGGACGCCCATGAGGGACGAGCCTATCTGAGTCGCAAGACGTATCCTTTGCGCTTCGCCTCCGGAGAGAGTTCCGGATCTGCGGGATAGGTTAAGGTATTCGAGACCTACATTTTTGAGAAATCCGAGACGTGACTTTACTTCCTTTAAGATCTCATGAGATATCTTCATTTCCGAGCCTTCGAAAACGAGAGAATTTACGAAATCGAGCGCGTCGGACACGGAAAGAGAGCAGAATTCGTCTATGTTTTTGCCGCCGACCGTGACCGAAAGTATCTCGGGCTTCAAACGCTTGCCGCCGCAGACGGCGCAGGGGGATTCGTCGGTGAATTCGTCGTAATAATCGTGATTTCCCCACATCGATCTGCGCTGGTTTATCATCTTTATTACGCCTTCGAACGGTATCTCCTGATGACGTACAATGCCTTCAAAAGCGCGGACTATACTGTATTTTCTGCTGCCCGTTCCGTAGAGCAGAGCGTTCAGCGCGTCGGGGGTGAGATCCTTTATCGGAGTATCGAAGTCAAAGCCGGCGACTTCGCCCGCGGCTTCGAAAAGCGGACCGGCGTAGGTGGTTTCGTCAAGAGTCTTGAAGCCGTTGACCGCTATCGCGCCCTGGCGGAGAGAAAGGTTCATATCGGGTATGATCTTCGCGGGAGAAAGCTCCGCGGTCTCGCCCAGACCCGCGCATGCCGGACAAGCACCTATCGGGTTATTGAAGGAGAACATTCTCGGCTCAAGCTCGCCGAAGCTGACGTTATGCTCCTCGCAGGCGTAGTTCTGAGAAAATCGGATATCGCGCTCGTCATCGCCCAAAACGGCTATGACGACGTTTCCGTCCGCCTGAGAAAGTGCGGTCTCAACGGAGTCGGAGAGGCGCGAACGCATATCGTCTTTTATTATCAGACGGTCTACCACTATGTCTATCTTGTGCTTTACGTTCTTGTCAAGCTCTATGCTCTCGTCAAGTCCGTACAGGCTTCCGTCCACACGAACTCTCGCAAATCCGCTCTTGCGGGCGCTTTCGAGCACCTTTTCGTGTTGTCCCTTTTTGTCTCTTACGACGGGAGCGAGCACCATGAATTTGGTTCCCGAGGGGAGCGAAAGTATCTTTTCTATTATCTGATCCGTGCTTTGGCGGCGGATCTCTTTTCCGCATACGGGGCAATGCGGTATGCCTACGCGAGCGTAGAGCAGACGGAGATAATCGTATATCTCGGTCACCGTACCGACGGTCGAGCGCGGATTTTTAGAGGTGGTCTTTTGATCTATCGATATCGCCGGGGACAGACCGTCTATCGAATCGACGTCGGGCTTGTCGAGCTGACCTAAGAACTGTCTTGCGTATGACGAAAGAGACTCTACGAACCGTCTGTGTCCTTCCGCGTATAGCGTGTCGAACGCAAGAGAGGATTTTCCGGAGCCTGAAAGTCCGGTGAATACGACCAGCTTGTCTCGCGGTATGCGTATGCTTACGTTTTTCAGATTGTTGGCGCGTGCGCCTACTATGTCGATGTATGATGCCATATAACTGCCGTTCCTTTTTCGGATCTATTTGTGTGAGCGAAGAGCCTGTATCCTGTCGCGGAGCTTTGCCGCGGATTCGAATTCGAGCCTGCGGGCTGCGTCCTTCATACGGACTGTCAGCTCTTCTATCAGCTTTTCTCTTTCTGCTTTACTCAGCTTTTTGTCCGGCTTTGCCGTTTCCGACGAGCCGGAGCCGAGATCTATAAGGTCGCGCACGGGCTTGATTATCGTTTTCGGGGTTATGCCGTGCGAGGCGTTGTACGCCGTTTGTATCTTTCGGCGGCGCTCGGTCTCGTTTATTGCCGCTTTCATCGATCTCGTTATCGTGTCGGCATACATTATGACCTTTCCGTCTGCATTACGCGCGGCTCGTCCGACCGTCTGAATGAGCGAAGTCTCCGATCTTAAAAGACCTTCCTTGTCCGCGTCGAGTATCGCGACGAGCGAGACCTCGGGTATGTCGAGTCCCTCGCGCAGCAGGTTTATTCCGACGAGCACGTCGAAAACTCCCAGACGCAGGTCGCGTATTATCTCCATACGCTCCATGGTGTCTACGTTATGGTGGATATATTTTACTTTGACATTGTTCATCGAAAGGAATTCGGTAAGGTCCTCCGCCATTTTTTTCGTCAGAGTTGTGACGAGCACACGTTCCTTTCGTTCCGTTCGCGCAAATATCTCGCCCATAAGGTCGTCTATCTGACCGGCGATAGGTCGTACCTCTATTTCCGGATCTACCAGACCGGTGGGACG
>CAZFQJ010000115.1:0-4457 GCA_964520875.1 uncultured Lachnospiraceae bacterium | reverse complement strand
ACCGTCTCCGTTTTAACTAATGGAGACGTTTTTATTATATCATTTTATTTAAAAGCAAGCGACGGAGACGGCGGCGTAATCGCCGACTTTCTCTCCGAGTCCCGCCGGTACTACCTTGCACGGCGAGAGCGCTTCGTTTTTCATTACCTCGGTGAGTTTATTTTGCAGAAGATCGGCGCTCCGCATGTATATTCCTCCGAGAATGATAAGCTCGGGGTCGAGTATGTCGCAAAGTATGGAAAGGGTGAGCCCGAGCTTTTCGGCGCAAAAATCGTATATGTCTACGCATATCGGATCGCCCTTTTCGGCAAGCTCCGCTATGATCTTGGCGTTTACCTTGCTCTCGTCGCCGCCGCACGCCTTATAGAGCGCGCTTTCTTTTCCCGCGCGCTTCATTTCGGAAACGCCCATTTGAGCTATTCCGCCGCCGGAGCAAAAGCCCTCGGCTGAGCCTGCCTTGCCGTAGCCTATCGGTCCTTCGGGCGCGAGTCTTACATGTCCTATTTCACCCGCGTTATCGCTCGTTCCGCTATATAGCTTGCCGTCGATAACTATACCGGCGCCGAGACCTGTACCGAACGTAAGGAATACCACGTTTTTAAGCCCTTTTCCGGCTCCGTATCTCCATTCCGCTACCGCGCAGGCGTTGGCGTCGTTCTGGAGACTGCACTTTATACCGGTCCTTACGGTGAAATAATCGCATATCTTTATGTTATCCCAGCCGGGAAGGTTCGGCGGCGAAAGGATAATGCCTCTTTTTGAATCGAGCGGTCCTCCGCAGCTTATTCCGATACCGCTTATATCCTTATATCCGAGATCGGCTTCGAAAAGGACTTGGTCGATAAGCTTCATGAAGGTATCAAGCACATTCATGGGCGCGTTCTTTTCGGTTTCGAATCTGTATTTCAGTATTATTCTCGGTATCTCGTTTTCTTTCGTTTCGGCGAGAGTTACGGCGCATTTTGTTCCGCCTATATCAAGTCCTATTACGTACATTTCGTCCTCCTCGGTAACGTGTTTAGTTTATCTTTATCCTTCTGACTTCGGTATAGTATCTCTTGTCTTTTGCGGTTCCCATGGAGAAGGTCTTTCTCGGGAGGGTACCGTCCTTTTCGACTGCGGGGAATAGCTCGCTCTTCGCTATACCTCCGTACAAAAATCCGCAGGCGCGCGGTTTTTTTGCTATTTCGAGCACTTCGTCCTCTCCGTGTATATAGTCCGTAGTCATACCGTCGAAATTCGGTCTTATCTTATCAAGGAATAATTGTACCGTTCCCACGGCAAGGCTATGGGGCGGATTCTTTACCGAATATTCTCTGAAATGATAGTCGGCTTTTGCTTTGCCCGGCTCGCTCTTATCGTTTCCGTAAACGAAGGTTATTTTTTGTTTTCCGCCGTCAAGCGACGCTCCGTTTTCGGTCAGGAAGGTTTCGAAAGCGGTCATAAAGTCCGAAATTTCGACGTTTTCGACCGTTCTGTATATCGGTTCGAATTCGAGCGCGGGAGAATGTATGTTCACTAATTCCACGAGCGCGAAGCGGTCCGTTCTGTCGGGGAACATATCATGCGTAGCCTTTGCCGCCGCAAGAGAATGGTTACCGTCTCCCACCGCGAGCTTCATTTTTCCGCCGTTACCGAGCGCGTCCACGGAAAGCGATATCTTTTCGTTATATTCCTTCGGAACGAGCCAACCGCGAAGATGACCGCCTCCGAGCATGAGCTCGAAATCGTAGAGCTTGGTAAAAGAGTCTTTATTCGATATGAGATCTCCCATTACCGTCTCGTTTTTATCGTCCATGAGCATAAGGACATGCGGAAGCTCGCAAGAAGCGTTCTTTCTTATCTCCACTCTCGGAGGTATCCTTTCGAGCACTGTCTTTTCCGTAGCTCTTATTTCGGATGCGGCGCCTTCTCTGAAATCGTAACGCGTAAGGTCTATCTTTCCCACCAGACCGCAGCGTACTTTTCCGTCGCTCTGAGTACGTTCGACGTATATGAAGGAGTCCTTATATTCGTTATATACGCCGTTTTTCAGATATTCGTCCATTTTACGGTCTATTTCTTCCGTGACCTTTACGGGATCGGTCTTTTCAAGATAAACCTCCGGGTAAATAAGATCGAGCGTGCTTGGCGCTCCGCTTGTGATCTTTTCGACTTCCGCCCAATAATCCGGTCTTGACGTAAACTGATCGCATGCGATGACAGACCAACGCTTGAGATCTCCTTTCGGAAGAAGTATATCCGCCGGAGTAAATAAAGGTTCTTGCATATCCGTTTTCGCTCCTTATAACTGTTTTTTACGATTATATCATGTATAGAGATAAAATTCAAGTACGCAAAAGGAAAATTTTATCCGAAATAATTTTTATGCGCCTTGGTTTGACATTTTTTGCGGAAAGCATGTTGTATAATTTGCTTGATGATACCAAAAGACGTAAAAATAATCCCGAAAGGACGGTAAGTGTCAAAATGAACGTACTGACCGCGAAATACGAAATATCGGAGGATACGCTTAAAGTTACTCTGAGCGGAGAGATAGATCATCATTCGGCTAAGGAGGCGCGAGAGGAGATAGACAGGCGGATATACGAAGCGGGAGTTACCAACGTTTGCCTTGATCTTAAAAAAGTTGGGTTCATGGATAGCTCTGGGCTTGGGCTGATACTCGGGCGTTATACGCGTGTAAAGGAGATAGGCGGCACTATGAAAATACTCAATCCCGGAAGGAGTGCCGAAAGAGTGCTCAGGCTTGCGGGAACGGATAAGATAATTCCGATAGAGTATACGGAGAAGTAGCGCAAGAAAAATGTTTATTTATCCCGCTGAACACGAAAATTATTCGAATCTATTTAAGCCGCCTATGGCGGCACGGAGGATTGGCGTGAAAGGTTAATTTGATCGCATCGGAATGTAGGTGATTTCACGCTTTAATTTTCTAAAAAGCTGAACGCTTTTTGTTTTACAAACTCCATGAGTTTGCAAAACACGAAAATTATTCATATTTATTTTAGCCGCCGATGTCGGGACGGAGGAGTAACATGAAAAGAAGGACAGGAAATGAGGCGGAATTCGTATTTCCCGCGAGATCCGTAAATGAGAGCTTTGCTCGGTATGCGGTCTCGGCGTTTTGCGCTCAGCTCGATCCTACCGTGGACGAGCTTACCGATATCCGCACCGCGGTATCGGAAGCGGTCACGAACGCGATAGTCCACGGTTACCGAGATAAGGACGACGGAAGGGTTTACATAAAAGTAAGCATTTGTGACGACCGTACTCTGATCATAAAGGTAAGAGACAACGGCTGCGGAATATCCGATATAGCTCTTGCAATGACGCCGCTCTACACATCCGATCCGCTCGGAGAGCGCGGCGGTATGGGGTTTTCGATAATGGAGAGCTTTACCGATGATCTTACCGTGCGTTCGGGAGTAGGCAAGGGAACCTCGGTCACCATGGTGAAAAAGCTCAAAAGCGTTTGAAAAGCGCTTTTGCGTCACGATATGCGGAAACGGGTGGGATATGAACGAGACTCAGGTAGAAAACGCGGAGCTTCTTTGCCGTATAAGAGCCGGAGACAAAGAAGCGCTCGATATTCTTGTCGAACGCAATCTCGGGCTTGTAAAAAAAGCGGCTCGGCATTTCGTCGGCAGGGGGACGGAATACGAGGATCTTGTGCAGATAGGCGTTATCGGAATGATAAAGGCGGCAAGGAGCTTTGATCCGTCGTTCGGAACGGTATTTTCGACCTATGCCACTCCCCTGATAATGGGAGAGATAAGGCGCTTTTTGCGCGATGACGGTCCGATAAAGGTCGGAAGGACGCTCAAAAAGCAGGGAAGCGCCGTCATGGCGGCAAGGGAGAGCTTTTTAAAGGAGCACGGGCGCGAGCCTAAGATATCGGAGCTTTCGGAATTAACGGGAATATCGCCGGACGAGATAGTTTATTCCATGGAAGCGGTATCCGCCGTTTACTCTCTTAACGAGCCGATCGGAGGAGATGGAGAAAACGCCACTCTCGAAAACACGGTAGCGGACGAAAGCTGTACGTTCGATAAGCTTACCGACAGGATAGCGCTCTCCGAAGCTATACGCAAGCTTCCTCCGCTATGGCGGGAGATAATAGCGTTACGGTATTTCGGAGATCTTTCGCAGTGCGAGACGGGAAAACGTCTCGGGCTTACGCAGGTAAAGATCTCGCGCGAGGAGCAAAAGATACTTTGCGCTTTAAAAAAAGCGTTATGCTCGTAAGACCTCGGATTTACGTTATTCGCGAAAAAATTCGAAAAAAGTATTGACAAATCGTTTAGAACGGCGTATAATGAATACAACATAAACCGTTGAAGCGGAGATAACGTCATTCAAGACTGTACAGAGAGCCTGCGTAGCTGAGAGTCGGGCGAGAAACTGTTTGGCAAATGGACCGCGGAGGGCGCAGTCAAAGGAAATTCATGTCTTTC
>CAZFQJ010000114.1:0-4494 GCA_964520875.1 uncultured Lachnospiraceae bacterium | reverse complement strand
GCGAAGGTCCCAATGCTTGAGCCTGCCGATTCGTCCGAATGTTACGAATATGCGAAAGCCGCGTTTGAGCTTTCCGAAAAATTCGATACTCCCGTCTTTGTGCGCGTATGCACGAGAGTCGCACATTCTCAGAGCATAGTCGAAACAGCGGAGCGCGCGGATATTCCCGTAAAGGAATACGTCAAGGACGGCGCGAAATACATAATGATGCCCGGTAACGCGAAAAAACGTCATCCGATAGTGGAGAAGCGTACCAAGGCGATAGCGGAATACGCAGAGGACTGCGCGTTCAACAGAGTAGAGCTCGGCGGTACCGAGATAGGTATCATAACCTCGGGAAGCTGCTATCAGTACGTAAAAGAAGCGCTCGGAGAGTCGGTAAGCGTCCTTAAGCTCGGAATGGTAAATCCGCTCCCCGAAAAGCTTATACGTGATTTTGCGGCAAAGGTCAAACGCCTTATCGTCATAGAGGAGCTTGACGGCGTCATAGAATCTCATTGTAAGAATCTCGGTCTTGATGTAAAGGGCAAGGAGCTTTTCAGTCCGATAGGCGAATACAGTCAGGAGACTGTCGCCGGAGTCATAGCCGGTAAGATACCCGAAAAGCTTTCGCTCAACTGCGAGATCCCCGGACGTCCTCCCATGATGTGCGCGGGTTGTCCGCACAGAGGTATGTTCTATGCTCTTTCGAAGAATAAGATAACGGTGCTCGGAGATATAGGTTGTTATACGCTCGGAGCGGTCGCGCCGCTCTGTGCGCTCGATTCGACTCTCTGTATGGGCGCGTCGGTATCCGGACTTCACGGCTTTAACCTCGTAAGAGGAGAGAGCGGAAGAAGCGTAGCGGTCATCGGAGATTCTACGTTCATACATTCCGGTGTGACGGGACTCATAAACATAGCATATAATGCTACCAATTCTACCGTCATCATACTTGATAACTCCATAACCGGTATGACCGGACATCAGCAGAACCCCACTACGGGATATAACATAAAGGGCGATCCTGCTTCGAAGGTCAGCCTTGAGGCTCTCTGTAAGGCGGTAGGCATAAACAGGATAAGAGTCGTGGATCCCTACAATATAGCGGAATGTGAAAAGGCTATCCTTGAAGAGACCGAGACCGCAGAGCCTTCGGTAATAATATCAAGACGTCCCTGTGTGCTTTTGAAGAGCGTGAAGGCGAAGTCTCCCGTGACGGTAGATCCGGATAAGTGTCGCAGCTGTAAGAAGTGTATGACGCTCGGTTGTCCCGCCATATCGTTCAAGAATAAAAAAGCCGTTATAGATCATACGTTGTGCGTAGGCTGCGACGTATGTAAGCAGCTCTGCCATTTCGGAGCTATTGAAAGTGAGGAACGTAACTGATGAAAACAACGAGTATAATGATAGTCGGCGTCGGAGGTCAGGGAACGCTGCTCGCAAGTAAGCTCCTGGGTAAGCTCCTTATGAACGAAGGATATGACGTTAAGGGCTCCGAGGTCCACGGAATGAGCCAGCGCGGCGGATCAGTGGTCACATACGTAAGATTCGGAGAAAAGGTGTATTCTCCGATAATCACCGAAGGTGAAGCGGATTACATAGTTTCCTTTGAAAAGCTTGAAGCGGCAAGATACCTTTCCTGCCTTGCCGGAAACGGTAAGATAATAGTCAATACGCAGGAGATAGACCCGATGCCCGTAATAATCGGCAACGCTCTGTATCCTACTGACGTGCTTGATACGATAAAGGACGCCGGCGCGTCAGTCGATGAGATCGACGCCCTCTCCCTTGCGGAGCAGGCGGGCAGCTCTAAGGCGGTAAACATAGTGCTCATGGGCAGACTTGCCGGTTATCTCGGAATAGATAAGGAAAAGTGGACGGAAGCCATAAAGACCACGGTTCCTCCGAAGTTTACGGAGATGAACTTGAAAGCCTTCGAGCTCGGATATAACTTCGAAAAATAATCTACAAAAGCAGAAAGGAATGAATGAGATGACCGTAAAACAACTTTCCGTATTTATAGAAAACAAACCCGGTACCATGGTCAGCATAACCAACGCGCTCGGAAAAGCGAATGTGGATATACGAGCGATGTCTCTTGCCGATACGCAGGATTTCGGAATACTTCGTCTCATGGTGAGCGATACGGATAAAGCGCGCTCCGCTCTTTCAAGCATAGGTTGTATCACGTCCGTTACCGAGGTGATAGCCGCGGCGGTTCCCGATACTCCCGGAGCTATGACGGAGATGATAAAGCTTCTTTCCGAAAACGAGATAAATATAGAGTATATGTATGCGTTCGTGGCTCCCGACGATAATCACGCTTACGTCGTGTTCAGAGTAAAGGAAACGGAGAAAGCCGTCTCCGTGCTCACGAAAGCGGGCATATCCCTTAAAAAAGAAATTTGTTAAAACGGTGCGCGAAAAAACGAGGTCACCGCTTAAGATAAATTTTATTCTTTAATTCCTCCCAAGAAAGGATAGGCAAAAATGTTAAAGTCTATTAAAAATCGCAGACTTCTATCGCTCTTCATGGCTCTGGTCGTAATAGGCTCGTTGCTTTGCGGCGCGGTTATTCCGGGTCTTGCGAGCGGCGAAACGAACGTATCCGACCCCGCGCCGGAGCAGCCGAAAAGCGTTTCGTCCGTGACCGTTTCCGACGATATAGTTACGCTGGTCGTAAAACAAACGGAGTGTAACAAGATCACGGTGAGCGGCTCGCTGAATGACGAGAATGCGGAGATATACGACGGCACATATTATATATATGTCGGAAAGTACATATTTACCGCAGAGCTCGATGCGTCCGGAAAGATAGCCGAACGTGATCTTGCGTTAGATCATTCGTATTGCGCTACGGTGAATAACGTGCTTAAGATAAGCGTCGGATATTCGCTTAAAACAGGCGAAGAAATATATGAGCTGAAAAAGACTTCGGCCGTCGATTTCGGCGTTATAACGTACCTTCCCGATCTCGGCGTCATAGGTGCGCCCGAGGGAACGACATACGTAAGCACGGACGGTACTTCTAAGCCGCTTACGGATAAGAATGTTCCGAGCGACGTACAAAAGAACGCGGACGATAGCTTTGTTCTTACCTATAACGGCGGAGAAATATTGCTTAAGAAAACATCCGGCGGACTTTCGCAGAGCGAAAAGGACGCAAAGAAGCGTTTTGAGGAGCTTTACGATCTGTATGCCGATAAGCTTTACGACAGAGTTACCGAGAACGTTGAGATCACTTCAGATGAGCTTGATATCCTTACCGAAGCGTATCTTGCGCTTCCCGATACGGTAAAGGCTATCTCTTCCGTAAGAGAAAAGTATGAGAATGTAGTGCTCAGCGAATTCGTGGTCCTCAATATGGATATACTTCTTAAGGACCTTTCGGACGTTACCGCCGCAGATTCCGCGGCGCTCGTCAAAGCCTTTGCTTGCTACGGTAAGCTTTCCGCGAGCGATAAGACTTTGATGAAAGAGAAGTATAACGATCTTATCGCCAAAAAGAAAAAACTCGCGGTTTCCGAGATAACCGAGCTTTCGAATTCCTATGATTCCGTTGTCGGAAACGCGGGCGAGGAATACATAACAAGGATCAACGCTTCCGAAACGAATACGCCCGAAAAGATAGACGCCATAGTTAACGAATTTAAGAACAGATTCGTAGATATAGTTCGTGACGAGGCTCTTAGCGAGCTTGAGACAAAATATAACGGTATCACGTCGTCCGACGCATATTCCGGATTTAAGGATACGTCTAAGACCGATATCTCAAACGCATACGAGGCGGCAAAGAGCGCCTTGCGTTCCGCTTCCGACGGAACCGAAGTAGCTACCGCTCTTGCGGAAGGCAAGCTTACGCTCGATCGTAAGACCGCTAAGGCGAAGATAAATGCGTACCTTGTTGACGGAGACAGTTCCGCCGTTACCGCGATAGCGAATTCCGCATATGCTGAGATAGATTCCGAAAGCGACGCTTCGAAATTCGATGAAATGGCTAAAAAGGCGATACTTGATATAGCCAAGCAGAGAGCAAAGGAAACGATTGCGCTTTACGCGGAAGGTCTTATGTTCCCTGCGGAGCATAAGTCTCTTGTTGACGGAGTGCTCGATGATTCGAATGCGCTCATAGACGCGGCGTCAAGCGAAGCCGAGATAACTCTTGCTATCGAAAAGTCTAAGGCGCTCCTTGATCTTACGAAAGCATATCTCGATCAGCTTGCGACGATCGCTTCGGACGATCCGTCAGCACAGAACAAAAAGAACGTTTTAAGCTCCGCATATGAAAAAGCCGCGGAGAAGGTAAAGGCGGCGGAATCGTCCGAGAACGTGTCGAAGGCGCGTGAGGACGGACTTGAATCGATAAACGGCGCTATATCGAACGCTCACAGATTGCAGTTCTACGGAGCGTATAAAGATATAATAGAAAAGAACGATATAACAAAAGCCGATCTTGACTCGATAAACGCCGCGCTTAACAGTATAAAGAACGATTATACGTCCGAAGAGCAG
>CAZFQJ010000113.1:0-4792 GCA_964520875.1 uncultured Lachnospiraceae bacterium | reverse complement strand
CCGACGGTAGAGAGCTTATAGACCTCAACGCCTTCCGTTTCCAGATACGCAAGCGTATTAAGTACCGCCGGGTGCTCGCTATCCGTCGTTATAACTCTCGGCGTTTTCACTTTACAAGATCTTATCGTACCGATTATTGCGAGATTGTCGCTTTCCGTACCGCTTGACGTGAATATAAGCTTGCCGATACCGCTCGGCATTACAAGTCCGGCTCTTTTCGGAAGCCGCGAAGCGACATGAGAACCGAGCAAAGCCGTCAGTATCTCGTTTCTGCAGGAATTTACAAGCTCCGCGGCAGCTTTTCCGCAGGAGTGAAGGGAAGAAGGGTTTCCCCATACGTCGTTCATAGCGTGCAAAGAGGCTTCGATCGCCTCTTTACACGGTCTCGTTGTAGCGGAATTGTCAAAATATATATCTTGCATATTTTTTACACCTTTCGGGAAAATTGATATCGTACTGAAAACAGAGGAAGTAAAAGAGATGAAGGTGCTGATACTGACGGTAAGCACGGGAGAGGGACATAACTCAGCCGCTCGTGCGATACATGAAGAGATTGAACGTAGGGGAGAGGAATGTTATACGCTCGACGTATGCTATAACGCCGGAAAGCTTCTCGGCGATACTGTATCTGGCGGTTACCGTTTAGCCATTGACGCACTTTCCGTAAGCTATTCAAGTGTATATAAAAAGCTTGAAAAACGTAAAAAGAACGCTCGTTCTCCGGTAGTGCGCATATTTTCGATACTCGGGCCGCGTCTTTACGGTTTTATTTCCGAATATTCGCCGGATATTATAATCTGTACACACGTTTTTGCCGCGCTTGCGATAAAGCGGTTAAAGCTTGGCAAAGCTTCCAAACCGTATATCTTAGGCATAGTTACCGATTTTACCGTCCACCCATACTGGGAGGAGGTAAATGAGAAACTTGATTTTCTTGTTATTCCGTCCGAAAAGCTTGACTATCAATGCTTAAAAAAGGGCTTTCGCAAGGAACAACTGTTGCCGTTCGGAATACCGTTAAGAAAAGAGATACGACAAAAGCTCGGAAGAGAAGAAGCCAAAAACGAATTAGGTCTTTATCCGGACAGACCCGTGATAACCGTAATGAGCGGAAGCATGGGATACGGTTCGATATCGAAAACGGTGAAAAAGCTCGATACATTAAAAAAATGCTTTCAAATCATAGCGATATGCGGATCGTCCGAGGAAGCTTACTCGGTATTATGCGAAAGTAAACTTTTTCACCGCGCGTTGATATTCGGTTATACCGACAAAGTATCCATTATACTTGACGCTTCCGATTGTCTCGTTACCAAGCCCGGTGGACTTTCGGTCTCGGAAGCGCTCGCAAAGGGCGTTCCTATGATACTTACGGATCCGATCCCCGGACATGAAGAGAGAAACGAAGCCTTTATCATGAATACCGGCGCCGCCGTTTGCGCTAGTGGCGGTATAACCGCGGAAGAAGCGGTCCGGCAACTGTTATCGGATAAAAAGCAACTCAAAAGAATGAGCGTATACGCCGCGTCCAACGGCAAAGCGGATTCATCCGTATTGCTTGCGGATTTTATCGAAAATCTTAATATATCAAAAAATAGATGATAAAAAGCGCAAAGAAAAGATTGTTATCAAAATTTTCTTTGCGCCGTTTTATACTGTATCAGCGCTTCTGTGCTTCCTCGTTTACGGAGATACCAAGCTCATCAAGAGCTTTTTTGTCCGTGGGAGCGGGAGCGCCCGACATGAGCTCGGAAGCGTTTTGTACCTTCGGGAAGGCTATAACGTCACGTATATCGTCCAGACCGAGAAGGAGAGTTACGAGACGATCGAGACCGAATGCGAGTCCGGCATGCGGAGGCGCGCCGTAACGATACGCTTCAAGAAGGAAGCCGAATTTTTCTTCATATTCTTCTTTTTCCATGCCGAGCACAGAGAACATCTTTTGCTGGATCTCGGGAACATGTATACGCACGGATCCGCCGCCGGCTTCCATACCGTTTATTACTATATCATACGCGATAGCACGTACTCTTCCGGGATCGGAATCAAGGTACTGTATATCTTCAGCCATGGGCATGGTAAACGGATGGTGCTTTGCATAGAAGCGTCCGTCGTCTTCGTCATATTCAAGAAGCGGGAATTCGGTCACCCAGAGCATCTTGTAATCGTTCGGTTTAAGAAGTCCGAGCCTTGACGCCACCTCGCGGCGCAGAGCGCCGAGAGAGTCAAATACGACGGAATTCTTACTGTCTCCGACGATAAGGAGCAGATCTCCCGGTTTTGTGCCCATGAAGTCAAGTATATTCTTGTTTTCTTCGTCCGTAAGGAATTTTGCGTAAGAAGACGAGAATGTTCCGTCGGAGGCATACTTGTACCAAGCAAGACCCTTTGCCTTGTATGTTTTAACGAAATCGGTAAGAGAATCTATCTCCTTCCTTGAGAAGGAGGCTCCGCCATCTATGTTGATAGCTCTTACGGATCCGCCGGCTTCAACGGCGCCGGAAAATACCTTGAACGAGCAATCTTTAACGATATCCGAGAGGTTCTTAAGCTCGAATCCGAAACGGAGATCGGGCTTGTCCGAACCGAATCTCTCCATAGCCTCGGCATAAGTGAGCCTAGGAAGGGGAGTGACTATATCCATTCCGAGAAATTCCTTAAAGAGTCTCTTAAGAAGCCCTTCGTTTATCGCTATTACATCGTCCTGAGTAACGAACGACATTTCTTCGTCTATCTGAGTAAATTCGGGCTGACGGTCGGCTCTGAGGTCCTCGTCGCGATAACATCTTGCTATCTGGATATATCTGTCAAAACCTGAAAGCATAAGAAGCTGCTTATAGAGCTGAGGCGACTGCGGGAGCGCGTAAAATGATCCGGGGTGAACACGGCTCGGGACGAGATAGTCTCTTGCACCTTCGGGAGTGGGTTTGACGAGATTTGGTGTTTCGATCTCTATAAAACCGTTATCTTCAAAATAGTCGCGAACTATCTTGGTTATTTTACTGCGGGCTATTATGTTTCTTTGCATGTCGGGGCGGCGAAGATCAAGATAACGATGCTTTAATCTAAGCTCCGCTTTAACGTCGCTATCCTCAACGATAGCAAAGGGAGGCGTAGCGGAAGAAGAGAGTATCTTAAGCTCTCTTACCGCTATTTCTATTTCTCCCGTGGGAATGTTCTTGTTTACCGCACCTTCGCCTCTTGCTCTTACTGTACCTTTGGCGCAGATGACATATTCCGATCTAACTTTAAACGCCGAGTCGTAAGCGGACTTCGGAGTATCTCCGTCAAAAGCAAGCTGTACCATTCCGGTACGGTCTCTGAGGTCTATAAATATCAGACTTCCGAGGTCTCTTTGACGCTGACACCAGCCCATAACGCAGACCTCGGTACCTATATCGGCTGCCGTAAATAGACCGCAGTATTTTGTTCTCTTATCATTTATGTCAAGAAGTTCAGCCATTTTTCTCACCGATCCTTTATGTTATTTTAAAGCGTTTATTATAGCGTTTATGTCGTCAAGCGATACTTCAGTCTGCTCACCGGAATTCATATTTCGAAGCTGGGCTTTACCGTTTTCGATCTCTCCGTCGCCGATTATCAACGTATTTTTAGCGTTTATCTTATTTGCGTATTTCATCTGAGCCTTCAGACTTCTGCCTACCATATCGGTTTCAGCCGAAATATCCATATTTCGAAGCGCGGAGCAGATACCGTATGCCTTTACTGAAGCTATTTCTCCGAGAGCGGCAATATAAAGAGATGTGTCGTCGGCTTCCTCGGTGTAAGCAGAGCTTGCTTCCATGGCGAGGACAAGTCTGTTTATACCTGCCGCAAATCCTATTCCGGAAAGCTCCGGACCACCTATCTCCTTTACCAGACCGTCATAACGTCCGCCTCCGCAGACCGTGCTCTGAGCGCCTATATCACCGCTTATGAATTCAAATACGGTCCTTGTGTAATAGTCGAGACCTCTTACTATGTGAGAATCGACCGTATAATCTATTCCGGACGCTTTAAGACGCGCCTGTACGCCTTCAAAATGATCTTTACAATCCGAGCAAAGATGATCTATCGTTTTCGGAGCGCCTTCCGCTATTTTTGAGCATATCGGACTCTTACAGTCCAAAAGACGAAGAGGATTTGCCAAAAGTCTGTTCTTACATGTATCGCAAAGCTCGTCCTTGTGTGCGGAAAAATATTCGACCAACGCTTCTCTGTAAGCCGGACGGCAACATGGACAACCGATAGAATTGATATGAAGCGTGGTTTTTACGCCGATAGCGGTAAGAAAATCGTTTGCAAGTCCTATAAGCTCAACATCCGCCGTCGGAGTAGCCGCTCCGAAAAGCTCCGCGCCGAATTGGTAAAATTCGCGGTATCTGCCGGCCTGAGGTCTTTCGTGTCTGAAGCAATTTATTATATACGAAAGCTTTAGCGGCATTGTTTCGCCGAAAAGACCGTTTTCTATGACGGATCTCGCAACGCTTGCCGTTCCTTCGGGGCGAAGAGAATAGCTCGTTCCGTCTCTGTCGGTAAACGTATACATCTCCTTCTGAACGACGTCGGTCGTATCTCCGACTCCGCGCGAAAACAGTTGCGTTTCCTCAAAAGTAGGGAAGCGTATCTCGCCGAATCCGCGTTTTCTACAAGCCTTTCTTGCCGCGTTTTCTATGAAAAGCCATTTTTTCGACTCCTTCGGGAGTACATCCATAGTTCCTCTTGGTTTTTGTATCATTTTCGAAATTCCTTTTTATTTATTGAGCGATATATTATTCGCCTTGAGAAGGTC
>CAZFQJ010000112.1:0-5122 GCA_964520875.1 uncultured Lachnospiraceae bacterium | reverse complement strand
CTTTGCGAGATGCTCCGCGTTTCCGCCGAGCATGATATCCGTTCCGCGTCCCGCCATATTGGTTGCTATCGTTACCGCTCCGAGCTTACCCGCCTCCGCGACTATCTCGGCTTCCTTTGCGTGTTGCTTTGCGTTAAGCACCTTATGCGGTATGCCTTTTTTATCAAGCAGTCTTGAAACAAGCTCCGATTTATCGACCGATACCGTACCTACGAGCACCGGCTGACCTTTTGCGTGACATTCCTCCACCTGCTCGCATATAGCCTTATACTTTGCCTCCGCGGTCCTGTAAACTCTGTCGGCATAGTCCTTTCTTATCATCGGCATATTTGTGGGTATCTCCACAACGTCGAGCGCGTATATCTCGCGGAACTCCATTTCCTCGGTAAGCGCGGTTCCCGTCATACCGGAAAGCTTTCTGTACAGTCTGAAGTAGTTCTGGAAGGTTATGGTCGCAAGAGTCTTAGACTCCTTCTGGATCTTAACGTTCTCCTTTGCCTCTATCGCCTGGTGGAGACCGTCGCTGTACCTTCTTCCCGGCATAAGCCGTCCGGTAAAGCTGTCGACTATTACGACCTTTCCGTCATGCACTATATAATCCTCGTCGCGGTGCATTATGGCACGGGCGCGCACGGCTTGATTTATGTGGTGAGCGAGCGTTGAATTTTCGGGATCCGAAAGGTTATCTATCGAGAAGAACTTTTCGGCTTTTTTAACACCGGAGGAGGTAAGGACCGTGCTTCTCGCCTTTTCGTCGACGGTATAGTCGTAAGACGCTTCTATCTCCTCGTTTATGACCTTCGAATCAAGCTCTTTTATCCTGAATTCTTTCAAGGTACGAACGAATTTGCACGCTTTTTCGTACATATCCGTGGATTCGTCGCCCTCGCCCGAGATTATGAGCGGCGTCCTTGCTTCGTCTATAAGTATTGAGTCCACCTCGTCGACTATCGCAAAGCTATGCCCTCTCTGTACCTTTCTGTCCTTGTATATGACCATGTTGTCGCGGAGATAGTCAAAGCCGAATTCGTTATTCGTACCGTAGGTTATATCGCAAAGATACGCTTTCTTCTTTTCTTCCTTGGTCTGATCGTGAAGCAGAAGTCCGACGGTAAGACCCATGAAATTATAGACCCTTCCCATTTCTTCGCAGCCGACTCTCGCCAAATACTCGTTAACGGTAACTATATGGACGCCGTTTCCGGTAAGAGCGTTAAGATACGCCGGAAGCACGGCGACGAGCGTCTTACCTTCTCCGGTCTTCATCTCGGCTATCCTGCCCTGGTGAAGTATCATTCCGCCTATTAACTGCACTCTGAACGGACGTTTTCCGAGAACTCTGTCCGCAGCCTCTCTTACCGCCGCAAAAGCGTCGGCAAGGATATCGTCAAGCGTCTCTCCGTCGGCAAGACGTCCCTTAAGAACGTCGGTCACGGCGCGCAGCTCGTCGTCAGACATCGCCGAATATTTATCGGCAAGCTCCTCTATATGATCTATCGTACTCTTGATATGCTTTATCTGTCTTTGACTGTACGTTCCGAATATTTTTGTAAAAAGACCCATAATGTCGATTACCTCGCTTACATGCGGTATATTTTTATAATTTATACTGAATTAATTATATACTATAAAATATACCTATCCAATAATATTTTGTAAATAATTTACCAAACCGCCCTATAAAGAACGCACTTTCGGACATATTTTCCCTTAAACCCTTGAAAAACGTGATTTTTGTGATATAATAGACCTATCTTACGCTTTTGAAAGGACCGTCATGACAAACCTTAATCTTGTTTTAGTAGAACCGGAGATACCTCAGAATACCGGAAACGTAGCGCGCACCTGCGCGGTTACAGGCGCCGCGCTCCACCTTGTAAAGCCCATGGGATTCGAAATAGACGACCGCAAGCTAAAGCGCGCCGGACTTGATTATTGGGACAAGCTGGATATCACATATTACGACAGCCTTGACGATTTTCTTCGTATAAACGCGGGCGAGGAGCTCTTTTTCTTCTCGACCAAAGCGAAAAAATCGTTCAGCGAGATAATATATCCCGAACGTTGCTTTCTCGTCTTCGGAAAGGAAACGGCGGGACTGCCGGCAAAGCTTATCGCCTCGGCTCCCGAGCGCGCGGTACGCATACCGATGCGAAACGAGCTGCGTTGTCTGAATCTTTCGAACTCCGTCGCCGTCGGAGCATACGAGGTGCTTCGCCAATGGAGCTACCCCGATCTCGGTTAAATATCTATCCATACAAAAAAGCCTCGGCCGTTTGACGACCGAGACTTTTTATGTTCTTTTATACCGGTGTGATACCGAATATCTTCGAAAGCAGGAAATCGTTATGGAACCACTTTACGACATGCAAAAATCCGCCCGTCACCTCTGCCATTCCGCCGGTGATAAGGAGCGAAACGAAGTTGACCAATATAAGCGAAGCTATCCAAGCGATAAGCAGACCGAAAAACAATCCCACAAGACCTCCGAGAGAACGGTTTATAAGTCCGAGTAGACCTCTGGAAAATACCCAATTGAGCACGGTACAACCGAGCCAAAAAAGGAGCGATAGCATCAAAAACGCAATGATGAAGCCTATCGCGGAAACGAAGAATTCAACCGCAACGTCCGACGCATAATCGACGACCTTCGACGTCAGATCCTGCGTTCCCTGCTCGAATGCCGTCCTGCAATACGTGACCACGTCTCCGAACATCTTCCCGAAAGCGCCGAACACACCGTCAAATCTTGTCGCCTCGCTCTCGACCGTCGCACCCGCCGCCTCGGTTATCTTATCCCCCCATTGAGAATCCACCTGCGTTCTGATATGCTCCTTCAGCGAAACCGGATCAACGAATTTCGACACTATCCCGCGCATAAAATCGGTAGCCTTCAGCTGCCACGCGAGGATAAACGCCGCCATTACTCTGAAAGGCTTAAGAAGTCTTATGATACCGAGCTTAAAATTTATAAACACCGTTATAAGCACGGTCAGCACCAGTATTATATCAAACAAAGTTCCCATTTCCTTCTCCTCTTTCCTCAGTATTCGACATGTTTTAAGTAAAGTCCGTTTGCGGGTGCGGTCACGCCCGCGTTTTTGCGTTCCGCCGAGGCGATTATTTTTTCGATGTCGCTCTCTTTTATACGTCCGAGCGCCGCGTCTACGAGAGTTCCCGTCATTATCCTGACCATATTGTAAAGAAATCCGTCTGCCGAAACTCTGAAAATGATCTTGTCTCCGTTCCTTTCGACGCCGGCGTCGAAAACGGTCCTTACGGTATCTTCTATCTCAGATCCGCTCGCCATGAACGCTTTAAAATCGCGTTTTCCGACAAAATATTTTGCCGCTCTGTTCATCTTTTCGGCGTCAAGAGGCGTTTTTATATGCCATGCTCTGCCGAAAAGAAACGGATCGCGGTAATATCCGTTATATATGACGTATTCGTATGTCTTGCTCTTCACGCTATACCGAGCGTGAAAATCGTCCCCGACCTCCGTACATTCAAGCACAGTTATCTTTTCCGGAAGCCTGACGTTCATAGCCGAAGGAACGCGCTCATGCGGTATTCTCGGCGCATCCTCCGGGACCTCAAGAGTACAGTAATATTCAAGGGCATGTACTCCGCTATCGGTTCGGCTGCACCCGGTAATGTTTATACGGCGACCGTAAGCCTCTTCCGCCGCCCTGCACATCTCGCCCTGTACCGTTAAAGCGTTACTTTGCACCTGCCAGCCGCAGTAATCCGCCCCGTCATACGCTATACGAAGTAAAAGCTTCAAGCCCACACCCCCGTTTTCAGACGCTTTTTCAGCCTATCGAAAATATACCTTCGGTAGTGATATTAAGTATGATTATTCCCGCTCCGAAAAGGACCATACACGCAAGGAGCACAAAGTCAAGCCTCGTATAGCGAAGCTTAGTCATGCGCGTCCTGCCCTTGTCTCCTCTGTAACAACGGCATTCCATAGCCGTCGCAAGCTCTCCCGCGCGTCTGAACGAAGAAGCAAATAGCGGTATAAGCACCGGTATAAGCGCTTTTGCGCGCTTTATAAGTCCGCCGGAATTAAAATCCGCGCCTCTCGCCTTTTGAGCGTTCATTATCTTATCGGTCTCCTCGATAAGCGTAGGTATGAAGCGCAAAGCTATCGTCATCATCATGGAAAATTCGTGTACGGGAAGGTGTATCTTTTTAAGCGGCGCGAGCAATCTTTCAAGACCGTCGGTAAGCGCTATCGGAGAAGTCGTATAGGTAAGTATGACGCAGCTTCCGGTTATCACGCACGCCACTCGGAGCACCATGAGCACCGCGTTCACTATACCGGCGGCATATATATTTATACTGCTCTTAAAGACCGGTATCGACAGGAGCGGATCACCTTCTCCTCTGTAAAAGAAGATATTGAAGAACGCCGTAAATATCATTATGAACAATACGGGCTTCAAGGCTTTAAGTATCACGGTGGGACTGAGCCTGCTGACGGCTACGAGCAAGAGCGTAAACAGTACCACAAAAAGATACGCAAGCGCTGATCTCGCTAAAAAAACGAGAACTATATACGCCATTGCGAGGATTATCTTCATTCTCGGATCGGCTCTGTGAAGGACAGAATTTCCGGGGAAGAACTGTCCGAGGGTTATATCTTTAAGCATCGCTTCCGCCCTCACCCTTTCCGAAATAACGCGCTATTTCTCTTACAGCGTCGTCTACCGTGTATATATCTCGTCTTACCGGCACTCCGTTATCTTCAAGCATACGCATAAAACGCGTTATCCTCGGAACACCCAGACCTATCTCCACAAGCTCCTTTTCATGCTCGAATACCTCGGCACAACTTCCGCTCATAAACACTTTTCCGCCTTTAAGGACGGTGAGCGTATCGCAGTAAGCCGCCATATCCTCCATACTGTGACTGACTATTATGACGGTATTTCCCTTGCTTCGCTGATAGCTTCGTATGCCGCCGAATATATCTTCTCTTCCTATCGGGTCAAGACCCGCTGCAGGCTCGTCAAGTATAAGGACCTCCGGCTCCATTGCCATTACTCTGGCCAGCGCCACACGGCGCTTCTGTCCGCCGGAAAGCTCAAACGGAGATTTGGAAAGTATGGCTTCGTCA
>CAZFQJ010000111.1:0-5156 GCA_964520875.1 uncultured Lachnospiraceae bacterium | reverse complement strand
AGCAGGGCGGCGGTCCCCTCATCGATATCGGAACTCACTCGCTCGACCTCACTCTTTGGGTAATGAACAACTACAAGCCCAAGTACTGCGTCGGAACAACCTACCACAAGTTAAACGATCAGACTCAGACCGGTAACGCATGGGGCGATTGGGATCCCGAAAAGTTCACCGTTGAGGATAGCGCATTCGGATTCGTAGTCATGGAAAACGGCGCTACCATAAATCTTGAGTCCTCCTGGGCGCTCAACATCACGGACGTAAGAGAAGCCGTAACGACGGTCTGCGGAACGAAAGCCGGCGCTACTCTTCCGGACGCAAACACCATATCCCTTAACGGAGTAAACAACGGACGTCAGTATATAACCGAGCCCAGCATGACCGCGGGCGGAGCGGCGTTCTTTGACGGAACCTCTCAGGACGATCCCGCTTATCTGGAAGCAAAGCAATGGATAGAAGCCGTCAAGAACGACACCGCCCCCTGCGTGCTTCCCGAGCAGGCATACTGCGTAACCAGAATACTCGAAGGTATATACGAATCGGCAAAATCCGGCACGGTATACAATTTCGACTGATAACACCGATTAACTATAACGAAAGGTCAGGAAAACGAATATGAAGCTTTGTGTTCTCGCCAATCTTTACGGCGCAAAAACTCTTGATGAAACACTTGCAAGACTCAAATCGCTCGGAGTGGAAGCGGTAGAAATAGGAGCGGGCGGATATCCCGGAAAAGCTCATTGCAATCCCGCCGAGCTTCTCGCCGACAAAAGCAAGTTCGACGCTTTCAAGGCTACAATAGACAAATACGGTCTTGAAGTGGCGGCTCTCGCGGCTCACGGAAATCCCGTTCACCCCGATAAGGCTGTCGCAAAGGAATTCGACGACGATTTCAGAAACGCCGTACTTCTCGCGGAAAAGATAGGGGTAGACACCATAGTAGCCTTCTCCGGCTGCCCCGGAGATCACGAGGGCGCTAAGTACCCGAACTGGGTCACCTGCCCTTGGCCGGAGGATTTCTCAAAGATACTCGACTGGCAATGGAACGATGTCCTCATTCCTTATTGGAAGGAAGCCGTTAAGTTCGCAAACGCTCACGGCGTTACCAAGATAGCGCTTGAGATGCACCCCGGATTCTGCGTTTACAATCCCGAGACCCTTCTGCGCCTCCGCGCGGCGGTCGGAGACACAATAGGCGCAAACTTCGATCCCTCGCACCTTATATGGCAGGGCATGGATCCCGTAGCCGCCATTCGCGCGCTCGAAGGAGCTATCTACCACGTTCACGCAAAGGACACCAAGATCGATAACTACAACACCGCAAAGTTCGGTGTACTCGATACAAAGCATTATAGCGACGAGATACACCGTAGCTGGGTATTCCGTACCGTCGGTTACGGAAACGGACTCCAGTATTGGAGAGATCTTATATCCAATCTCCGCCTCGTCGGCTACGACAAGGTACTTTCTATCGAACACGAGGACAGTCTCATGTCGATAGACGAGGGACTTGAGAAGGCGGTCGCGTTCTTAAAGGATTCGATGATCTCCGAGCCGAAGCCCGGCACCATGTCCTGGGCGTAATAAAAATTCGTTTCTTTTTCCTTCTTTTAAAAAGAAACAATCCGCCTTAAACGCATAAAGCAAAAAATCTCACGGACCTACACGGTTCGTGAGATTTTTATTTCGCTTTTTCAAGCGCACCTTGTTTCTAAGTCACGATAACATTATTTGTCCAACGTCATATTATTTTAAACTCTTTATAACCGCATCACAATAATGTCTTAACACGGTTTCGGCGTCAAGACCGTAAGATTCGCATTTCACAACCGCGTCAAAGAGAGCCTTTCCGGCTTCTCCTTCGTCGCTCTCAAGATACGTCTCTCCGAGCATGACGCCCTCTTTTTTAGATTTATGTATTACCTTCTGGGTACGCATAAGCGCCGGCATGGGCTTCGCAATTGACTCCAGCCTTTCGGAAAAACTTTTTTGGTGCTTTGTCTCCGCTTTTATCTTATCCCAATTACGAAGCACCTCCTCCGAGGTATCCGCGGTAACGTCTCCGAAAACATGCGGGTGACGCACTATCATCTTACGGCAGACTCCGCTTACGGCGTCCTCAAAGTCGATAGTTCCCTTTTCCTCTTCAAGCTGGCAATGAAAAACTATCTGAAGCAGAACATCGCCCAGCTCCTCGCAGAGCATTTCCGAGTTCTTTTCCTCTATCGCTTCGACCACCTCATACGTCTCCTCGATAAATCCGGGAATTATGCTCTCATGCGTCTGTTCTCTGTCCCAAGGGCAGCCGTTTTCGCTCCTAAGTATTCGAATGATCGTCCTCAGATCTTCTATATCGAATCTTTCCTTGTTCTTTAACTCTTTTATCTCTTTTTCAAACATCATATCACCTTTTTACCGTTCATCGAAAACTCTTGTGTACACCTTCCAATCGTCACAAGAGAAGAAATGCGTTCCGCTTCTGAGATGATAACCGACCTCGCCGTCAAAAAGATCGTCTCCGACCTCGGCAAGCCTGTCCGGGTGGACAAAGCCCTTAAGTCCGAGCGTTTCCCACGCTTCCGACGCCGCGCATGCGGAAAGATACTGAGAAGCGGGATCCGCCCATGTGTCCTCAAGCGCCGCGCCGAGCATTACCTTACGCGGCGCTATCGAAGCGACGAGAAAATGCTGATCGAACGGCATATCCTCCGTCCTTTTCGCATAAGACCTGTACTTTTCGCAGAACCACATCGGAAAACGCGCGGTGATATCGCTTATCTGCTCGCCGACCTTTCCTCGCGTTATCGCGTCTCCTGAGCAGCCGCTGTCATTAGCGCAAGCGGCATAGAATCTCGTATCTCTCGACGCGCAAACAAGCGCGGTCTTGCCGAGACGGGAATGACCGACGACCGCAACGCGGGCTTTATCGGCATATCCAAGCTCCGAAACACAGTCCATAACTCTGCTCGCCGCCCACGCCCACATGGCTATCTTTCCCCAATCATACCTTGTTCTGTCGTACATAGCCGCAAGCCCTGAGGTAAATCCGTCGTCCTTATCCTCGGTTATATCATTATAATATATGCTTATAACGGCGCAGCCGGAATCAAGTATCTGCTCTGCCGGAAGATATCTGTCCGGAACATCGGGACGGAAATTTATCATTATAAACAGAGGGCAACCTTTCTTTCCGCTCGGGACGACCTCGGTCACGGGAAAAGAAAATTCGCCCTTATCGGTATCAAAGGATATGACGGATTCGTACACATCGCCCTTTCCGGCGAAATCCTTTTCCTTATGCGTTTTGACCGTTCTTTTTACTTTTTTCGGCGCAGGCGGTTCCTTTCCGTAGATCTCGTTTCGAAGAATCTCGACCATTTCCGTTCTGCGTTCCTCGAAATTTTCCTCGGTCACCGCCCTTCCGTCGGCAAATCTCATAAGCGCGGGGATATTTCTTTCTTTAAGCACATCGGATATAACACTCATTTATTGCCACCTCACGAACATTTTTGCTATACTCATGCCATTTGCTCGGAAAGCTTACGTCCGCCGAGTATGTGGAAATGCAAATGCTTTACCGATTGACAGGCGTCTTCTCCGCAGTTGCTTATGACTCTGTAACCGTTATCGCACCCGGCGTTTTTAGCTATCTCGGGTATCTTCGCAAATATCTTCGCGACCGTATCGCAGTTATCGTCTCCTATGCCGTCAAGCGACGGTATATGCTCCTTCGGAATTACGAGGATATGTATCGGAGCCTGCGGATTTACGTCCTTGAACGCAAGCATGGTATCGTCCTCATATACCTTGCTCGACGGGATCTCGCCGTTCTTTATCATACAAAAAATGCAATTCATACTTTATACTCCTTTATTGTTATTTATCGCATCAACAAAGCTATATATTGTCACACATTATACAATATCATAGCATTGTCATTATATCACAAAAACTTTTTCTTGTCAAGTAATAAGAAAAACGGATATCCTCTTAAATATCGGATATCCGTTTTTCTATCATCATATCCTTTACTTTCATAAGCCTCGCCGTGTTTCCGCGCTCGTTTTCGTCCAGCTTTGCCGCTATGCGCTTTATTTCCGCCTCGTAACGCGGTATCATTATATATTCAAGAGCGCCTACGCGTCTGCGCGTTTTTTCGATCTCGCCCGCAAGCACTTTCACGCACTTTTCTTTTTCCGCCAGCGATATCATCAGCGGTATGAGCGCTTTAAGCTCCAATACCGCCATATCAAGCTCTCCCGAGGTAAACGCATACCCGTATCCGAGCGTTTCGCCCATGCGTTCGCACGCAAAGTAAGAATAGCTCGGAACGCTTACGTTTACGACATTTCGAAATTTAAGGAACAGTTCTCCTTCCTCGGTCGGAAGCGCCAGAGCCTCGCAAAGCGCCTCCTCAGACATCACGGCGCCGGCAGACGAGAACGCCGAATACATCTTTTCCATTCCGCGTTCGACCCTCTCCCTGAGCTTAAACGCTTCCTTTGCCGCCTCCGTAAAACGTCTTACCATTTCGTCGCGTTTATCCTTCAAGAGCTTATGTCCGCGCATGGCGGTCAAACGCCTTGCATTCAGCCTTTTCAGCTCGCTTCGCGTCGGATTTACATTTATATCTGCCATATCAAAGTTCCTTTAAGACCGTTCTGAAAATTTCAGTTTTCTTTGACGTATCTCGCTATTATCTCAGGCTCTATACGTTTAAGCTCGCTTCGCGGAAATATCTTCAAAAGCTCCCAACCGATATCAAGCGTTTCCTCTATCGTTCTGTTACCGCGCGCACCCTGATCTACATATCTGCTTTCGAATTCGTCCGCAAATCTTGCGTACAGTCTTTCGATCGGCGTAAGCGCAGACTCTCCGAGAACTACCGAAAGCTCCTTCGCTTCCTTTCCGCGCGCGTAAGCGGAAAAAAGCTGGTTCATGACGCCTTTGTGATCCTCACGCGTTTTTCCTTCTCCTATACCTTTGTCTTTAAGCCTTGACAGCGACGGAAGAACGTCTATCGGCGGAACGACGCCTTTTTTGTAAAGCTCGCGAGACAGTATTATCTGACCTTCGGTTATATAACCGGTAAGATCCGGGATCGGATGAGTCTTATCGTCCTCGGGCATCGTAAGTATCGGTATCATCGTTACGGATCC
>CAZFQJ010000110.1:0-5196 GCA_964520875.1 uncultured Lachnospiraceae bacterium | reverse complement strand
ACCAACAACCTGCTGATTACAAATCAGCTGCTCTGCCATTGAGCCACACCAGCGAGTCAATCAACAGAAAGCATTATACCACATTGCCGATTGTTTGTCAAGTCCTTTTTCGAAAAAAAACGTTTTTGTGAGAAAATATTTTTTACTTTTCTCCTCTGAGTCCGCGCAGAGCGTTCATAAACGTCTCGACGTCCTTGAATTCTCTGTACACGGAAGCGAATCTTACATAAGAAACTTCGTCTATCAGTCTCAGCTTCTCCATGACCATGTTACCTATCTCGGTCGTGCTGACGCTATCCGAAAGACCGTTCACAAGCTCGTTTTCTATCTCCGAGACCATATCTTTTATCTGCTCCTCGGTCACGGGACGCTTATAACACGCACGGCGCACTCCGGCTATTATCTTATTCGGGTCGAATATCTCAAGAGAACCGTTCTTTTTGACAACGGACATCGGAACGGCTTCTATTATCTCATACGTCGTGAATCTTTTCTTACACGCAAGACATTCGCGGCGGCGACGTATGCTCGATCTGTCCGTCGGTCTTGAGTCTATTACTTTGCTTTCGGGATTTCCGCAAACGGGACAATTCATTATGTTTTTCCTCCGTCGGTCGAAGATTTTTCGGCTTTAGCCGCTTCCCTTCTTTGATTTTAGCACATTTGTCTCGTTTTGTAAACCCCTTTTCGGATTTTTACCGTTTCGGTTTTCCTTTTCGGCGCATAAAATGTCATAGCGGAGATTGTCGAAATTTTCCACTCCGTTTTTTGCCTCAAGCCGTTTAAAACACCGCGCGCAAAGGTAAAAATAAAAACGTAAAGACAAACGTCACGAAAACGAAAGGATGAAACATAAAATGGTAGTCAGACGGGGAGATATATACTATGCCGACCTGAGTCCTGTCATAGGCTCCGAGCAGGGCGGACTTCGTCCTGTTCTGATAATACAGAACGACATAGGAAACCGTTACAGTCCGACGGTCATCGCGGCGGCTATAACGAGCAAAACGGGAAAGACCAAGCTCCCGACGCATATAGATGTCGAAAAGGACACAGACAACGCTCAGAGTCTCGGGCTTGCGCGCGACTCCGTCATTCTTCTCGAACAGGTCAGGACCATAGACAAGCGTCGTTTAAAGGAACGCATGGGTCATCTCGACGACGGGACCATGCAAAAGGTGAACTCCGCCATAACCGTCAGCTTCGGTCTCGAAGAGACCTACGCTCCGCAGGCAAGCGGTATAGCAGATCACCCGGCGGCCGTAGCCTCCGTTACCGAAGTAAGCTACGCCATGACCGGCGAAACCGAGAGCCGCTGACACACCGAATCGTTTTTCCGCATACAATATACCGAGAGCACGAAGCTCTCGTAAGTATAAAAAGGGGGAAAAACGATGGCAACCTTCACCAACAGAGCAACGCTCTCTTACAACAATAGCGTGACAAGCTCAAACACCGTCACGGGTGAGATAGTCGAAGTCTTATCCGTCACCAAAACGGCGGTCCTCGGAACCTACAAATCAAACGACACGATAACGTATGTCGTCGGAATAACCAACTCAGGATCGCTTCCCTACACCGCTCTCACTCTTACCGACGATCTCGGAGCATACGGCTTCGGAGACCCCGCTACGACCGTGATTCCTCTGACCTACGTCGAAAATTCTCTTCTGTATTATGTAAACGGCGTCCTTATGTCGGCTCCGACGGTAGCGGAGACCGAGCCTATGTTGAATATAACCGGAATAACAGTACCGGCGGGCGGAAACGCGGTCATAGTATATGACGCGGCGATAAACGAATTCGCGCCCCTCGATACCTCCGGGTCGATCAAGAATACGCTCTCGGTAAGCGGCTCGGGACTCGCCTCCGCCTTGACCGCGGTAGCTACTGTAACGCCCGAAAACGCCGCTCTTCTGACGATAAGCAAGGCTCTTTCTCCTTCCTCGGTAGCCGAGAACGGGCAGATAACGTATACCTTCGTCATTCAAAATTACGGCAACACCGACGCAGGAGCCGCCGATAACGCCGTAATAAGAGACGTTTTCAGTCCCGTACTCGATCCGATATCCGCGGAATTCAACGGAATCGCGTGGAGCGAGGGAACGGACTATTCTTACGATCCCGTAACGGGCGTATTCGAAAGCACTGCGGGCAGGATCACCGTGCCGAAAGCGACCTACACGCAGGACTCCGCAACCGGAGCATGGAACGTCGAACCCGGAACGAGCGTACTGAAAATAACCGGAAACATCAAATCATCGACCTCTTGATCCGAAAAAACAAAGACGTTGAAAAGAGGCGGTCGCAAAATGCGACCGCCTCTTCATATTTATTTTTGAGAATATCTCAAACGACCGCGCATGGCGATAGATTGATCATTCGTTTTCCGAATCACGACTTTTAAATCGACTGTATTTACTTTTCTTTAAACGCACATCGATATTGCATGGGCGTCATTCCCGTATGCTTTAAAAAAGCTCTGTGAAATGTGTTTATAGCGGAAAAGCCGCTCTCCATTGCAACTGTCGTTATACTTTTTTGAGGTTGTTGCGAAAGCAGAGCCTTTGCGTGTTCGATCCGATAAAACGCCAATAGCTGCGAATAATGCACTCCGGTCAAAGAATGCAGAGCGTGCGATAAATATTTTTCGTTGTACCCGAACAATTTGGCAAGCTGACAAAGCCGTATCTCCTCCGTATAATGAGTCGACAGATACGTTACGACCTTTTGAAACAGTATTCCGTCCGTACAGTTCGTCTCTTCCAGCAAGGAACGCTCGATCACCTTTGCGGCGATCAGATTTAAAATCCCGCATATCTTCAGGCGTTGATTTTTATCAAGCAGATAAAGACTTTCCAACATAGGTGCCAATTCGTCGGCGGAAATGACCGAAACGACAAGTCTTTTTCCACCCGTCGCCGAGAAAAACAATGGAATAAAATCGTTTGAAAACACCGCGCAAACCAGCTCCGCGTTTTGAAAAACATACTGATGAACGTAATTAGGAGGTATCCAGATAAATTCATTGGACTTAAGCCTGATATTCCGTCCGTTTATAAGTATATCCCCTTCGCCGTTTTTGCAATAGATGATCTCGCTATATTCGTGAAGATGCATTTCCACCAACCAATTCTTGTGAAAATTACTTCGAAAATCAAATGTTCCGTTAAAATTCTCACTATGATATTTCATATGCGTCACCTAACCTTTTGGAATAATATTATCATATTCCGGCTTTTCTGTCAAGTACGCATCTGTTATAATTGTCGTATAAATATCAACATTATTAATTTTTTAACGGACGGAGATATATGGATAATAAAATATCGATCTGTAACGGAGATTGGTCCGCCGTCATAGACGCCGAGCACGGAGCGAACTGTATAAGCCTTCGAAACGAAAAATACGAAGCCCGATTGCTCAGAGAGCCTCCGATAAACAATCTTATCGACAATCCGTATCTTTACGGTATGCCGATATTGTTTCCGGTGAACAGGATCGAAAACGGCAGCTTTGAGTTTGAGGGCAGACGGTACGTATTCCCGATCAACGAGCCTTCGACCGGTTGTCATCTTCACGGAGAACTGCACAAGGCTCGGTTCGATCCGATCAAAGCCGAAGCAGATTCACTTCAATGCCGTTACTGCGCCGAGCACGGCGAATACCTCGGATTTCCTCATGCCTTTGAGGTCTTACGGAAATATGAGTTAAAGAATGACGGCTTTTATCATACGGTAACGGTCACAAACCTTTCCGAGCGCGACATGCCTGTTTTCCTCGGCTTTCACACCACCTTCAATACTTTATTTACAAGAAACTGCAAAAAGGAAGATATTCGCGTATTCGCCGATATTTCCGAGGAATACGAGCGTAATATGGAGATAAGCTATCTACCGACGGGCAAAAAGCCCGCGTTCGACGCCGTTTCCGAGTCATTATCCGAGGGCACGTACAAGCCATTTGATGAAAAAGCCAGCCGACATTACAGAGGCGTGGGCAATATGTATATTACGGATATCGTAAACGGTATACGTATGGTATACGAAAACGATGAAAAATACGGATTTCGTCTTATCTATAACGGCGGCGGCGACGGATACATTTGTCTTGAACCTCAGACCTGCCTTGCAAACTGTCAGAATTCTCCTTTTTCAAGAGAAGAAGCGGGATTTGATTTTTTACGGCCGAAAGAAAGCAAGATTTACGGTTCAAAAATATTTTTAGAAGAAATACAATAACACGTTAAAACACAAAAAACGGAGGTATATCAATGAAAAAAGTAAGCGTTGAGAAAAAGAAACAGATCATTCCGACATACGTTCCGAAGGCGGCACACGATCTGCCGATGTTCTTTGAGAACAAGCCTTATCAAGGAGCGTCCGGAAGGATCTACCCCATTCCTTATTCCGACGGGATCACAGACATAAAGACCGACGTGGAATACGACGTTTTTACCATTGAAAACGAATACGTCAAAACTCAGGTCGTTCCGGCGCTCGGAGGAAAGATCTTACGTGGACTTGACAAGGTGGGCAACTACGACTTCATCTACTATAACGAGGTGGTAAAGCCCGCGCTCGTCGGTATTGCCGGTCCGTGGATCTCTGGCGGAATAGAATTCAACTATCCTCAACATCACCGCCCCACAACCTTTATGCCTTTGGAAGCGGTGATCGAAGAAAACGCCGACGGAGGCAAGACCGTTTGGACGGGCGAGGTCGAACCCATGAACCGTATGAAGGGAATGGCGGGAATCACCGTAGACGAAGGAAGAAGCTACATAAAGGCAAAGGTCAGAGTCTACAACCGTACCGCTCTTCCTCAGCTCTTTATGTGGTGGGCAAACCTTGCGGTCCCGGTCAATAAAGACTACCGCACCGTTTTTCCGCCGGACTGCGAATGGGTAAACGACCATGACCGCCGAGCCGTTTTGGAATGGCCCATTGCAAAAGGCGTATACAAGACCGCACGTCCCTATGATTTCGGCGAAGGCACCGATCTTTCGCACTACGACGCCGTAAAGGTCCCCTCCTCTTATCTGATCTCGCAGGGTCAGTCCGACATGAACTATATCGCGGGATATGATACGGGGATAAATAAGGGTATCGCGACCGTTGCAAATCACCACATCTCTCCCGGTAAAAAAATGTGGCATTGGGGCATCGGAGATTTCGGCGATATGTGGTGCTCAAA
>CAZFQJ010000109.1:0-5347 GCA_964520875.1 uncultured Lachnospiraceae bacterium | reverse complement strand
AAGAAAAAATATGTTATAATAAGCACACGAGGAGAAGGAGAGCCGTATAATAGTGGAAAAACGGTCCGCCGATCTCCAAAAGGTCCGTAGGTAAACGGTCTGAAATTGAAAGGAGAAACTGTTATGAACAAGAAGACCAAGGGAATTTTAAAGTTTCTGCTTATCCTCGGCGCGATAGCGGCTGCCGCGGTTGCAGTTGCGGCTTTTGTCGATAAGATGCAAAAGAAGCTCTGCTGCAAACACGACGAGTCCGACGCCGATGAAGAGGGCGATCGCTGTAACGGCGAGTGCGATGAGTGCGAGCTTTGCGACTGCGACGACGAAGCAGACGGCGAGGTAGAGAACGTCGAAGCGGCCCCCGACGCCGACGAAGCGGTCGACGAAAAAGAGGACTGATACGGTCCGCGCCGCGAGGAGCGGCTACATATTTTGTAACTTTTCGGAGTCCGAGCGGCTCCGACAATACATGAAAGGATAGGTGACACTATGAAAAAATGGTTAAGAGTCGTTGCTCTGCTTTTAGTAGCGGTAATGATGTTTACCATGGTCGTTTCGTGCAACAAGAAGAAACCCGAAACACCCAACCCGACCCCGAACAACCCCAGCACCCCCAATAACCCCGAAACTCCTTCCGATCCTTCCGAGCCCTCGGATCCTTCGGACCCCACAGATCCCGATGATCCCGTGAATCCCGATATTCCGCTGACTAAGGCGCAGATACTTGCCGCGATCAAAGCGGCAGGCGTGTCTACGATCAACGCCAAGGTCAAAGCCAAGTTCACGGGCTCCGTAAAGTCCTCCGTTCTCGGCGTTGAGGATTATAAGATTCCGGATTTCGAGAAGGAGCTTGATAACATAACGATAGCCGATGTCGATGTTTCCGACGTCGTAAAGGCTCTTCTCATAGAGCTTGCTTTCAATTCCGATGATGACGCGGAATTCAAGACTACGTCCGATCTTCTTAAGGCGCTCTTCTCTGCGCTCGGAACGTTCGGCGGAAATCTTGAAACCGATTTCGGCGGTGTCGAAGGATATATTGCCGAAAGAATCGTATCGGCAGTATTCCCCGAGATAATCGCGTCTCTTGCTACCGATGTGATATATCCCGAAAAGGACTTTGTTGTATACATTGATAGTAAAGATGAAAAATTCGACGAAAACCACAAAGCGTTCAGCGTCGAGTGGCTTGGTGAGAATACCGAGCGTCAGAACTCCGGAGCTTATGTTTGGAATTCCGAGCTTAAGGTATTCGAATATGCGGCATACGACGAAGAGTCCGGAAAGTATATGGTAGCCG
Organism: uncultured Lachnospiraceae bacterium; assembly: GCA_964520875.1. Classification (GTDB taxonomy): domain Bacteria; phylum Bacillota; class Clostridia; order Oscillospirales; family CAG-272; genus SIG673. The sequence goes on along the minus strand of CAZFQJ010000109.1, from coordinate 4,050 downwards.
GTACGGCAGTTCCGGAAGGAACCGAGATATATTCGAAGTATACATATACCGGCATAATATTTGACGCAAAGGCTGCCGATGAACTTGTCGAAGATCTTAAGACTCCGTTATCAAATATTGTAAAGAAGGTATTCAAGGGTGCGGACCTTTCCGAGATAGCCGCAGATGTCAACACCATATGCGAGCTTATCGGCGCAAAGGATGCGAATAAGTTCATGACCGTTCTTAAGAACGAGCTCGCCGATCTGGAAGCGGATTTTTCCGACGACGGTAATTATGTTGTTGAAGTCGCTCTTCCCGCACTTTATGCGGCTCTGAAGGCGGTTCCCGAAATAAGCGATTATGATGTTGCTCTTTGGAATCGTCTCTTCGGTGCTCTTCTTGACGATAATTCTCCCGCAGCGGCCGGCGATTGGCTCGGCGCGTATACCCTCATTTACTGCGAGGCGATCGTATACGAGTTTGTATCGACCTATGTTCCACTTTTCAAGGATTATAACGGCGAGACCTATAACAACGTAATGCTCTATGAGAAGGACGGTAAGTTCTACAAAGCCGACGGAACCGAATACGTTCTCGAAAACGGTATGTATTTCGCTGCCGAACGTATCAGTATGGGTTATGCTTATTTTGACGATGAGAATGTTGCACAGTTTGCCGGTTCTACTCTTGAGGTTGCCGAGAAGGTTAAGCCCGAGGGTAAGGATCTTTACGCAAGGGTAATTTGCACGATTCTCGGATATGATCCCGACGAGTACGCGAAGACATTTAATGATCTGCATGATAAGTTCGCTTCTGTTGTGGAAAAAGCGGTATTCGACGGAACGGTTTCATTTTACGATCTGTTCGGAGCGGAAATCGTAGCCGAAATGCTCAGACCCGAGGATGATTACGATTTTGACCATACCGGTTGCACACTCTTCATTCTCATGCTCAAGGCTGATACTGCCGAGACTCTTAAGCTGATCAGCGGTGTAATTGAGTCTGTTTACGCAGATGAAGGAGATATAGTCGATATAGCTAAGATAATGAAGAGCATTTCCGAAGCAATGGAAGAAGCCGAAAAGGCATTCGAAGAAGCGGAAGACGGCGATTATTTCACCGATGTCGTTCTTAAGGTCGTTTCCGATGTTCTCGGTGACGAGGAAAATGCGGCTCTTCTTGACGAAAAAGTTTTCGGCAAGGGCGTCAGCGCGAAGATCAAGGCGATCGCCGATGACTACATCGAAAACGGTGAGTTCTGCACTTCGAAGTTCCTTGATTTCGTAAATACCGTTATCGGTAATAATGATAAAGATCTCGGAAAGCTCACCACCGCTCTTACCGCCGCGATATATGCCGCAAAGGAAGATCTTGGCGAGGACGGAGACTACTTTACCGACGTGATCCTTACGGCTATCTCGAACGTACTTAAGGTAACCGAAGGCGAGACCAACGAGAACGCGGCATACATCGATACCGTTCTCGGCGAAGGCGCTGCCGCGGATATCAAAACGCTCGTTGATATGCTCATAAGCGGAAACATAAACAAGACCGATCTTATAGCTATCTGCAACAAGCTGATCGCTGTTCTTGAGCCTTCTTCCGATGAAGATAGCACGATTGAAGCCGCTTCCGAAGGTGAAGTTGAAGGAGTAGAAAACGCTGACGATACTGCGGCTATAAAGGCTCTCCTTGCAAACATAGTAAAGAGCATTAAGGCTGCCGCCGAGGCTTCCGAAGAAGATACTGTTTCCGTAGAAACTATCAAAGCGGCGATCATCGACGGTATATTCGGCGCAGATGCCGCAAAGGAAATATCCGATTTCATTAAATATTATAATAAAAACGGCGGAATAGAAAAAGCTCAGCTTATAAAGCTTTGCGACTATCTGCTTGCCATGGTAGACGATCTTTACAGGGAGCAGAATCCCATTAAGGCTTACATTAACTATGTAAAAGAATATGCAACGAATCTTACGCCCGCTGATGGCGAAGATAAAGTTACCGTTACGGCAGACGATCTGATCATAGTTTCGCTTAAGTACTACTATGAAGCAAACGAGATCGCCGGAGATAAGACCGCAAATTACATAGCGGCTCTTGCGGAAGCTATTAAGGACGGAGATAGCGAAGAGATAGCTAACGCTTACCTGTACGTGATCTTCTCCGTCGGAAAGCAGTATGTAGATAACTTTGCCGATTCCGATGAAACTGCGAACAAGACGATCGATATGGTAGCGCTCGGCGAGTTCTTCATGGCGCTCGTTGATTACATCAATGCTGACGAGGATTCTCTTGAAGACGCAGAGACCGCTCTGATAGAAAAGATAGAAGCGGCGGATCTCGCTTATGCCAACTACATGAAGAATATGTTCTTCGATGCTGGAGTCGTTGCATTAGTCAATGCCGGTACGGTGACGCGTCTTGCTCATATAGTTATCGACCTTCGTACTCTTGATATATCCGAATTCATGGAAAAGTACGGCACCGACAGAGTAGCTTCCGTAGTTTCCGCAATTATCGCATATGCTTATGTAAAGTCGGACGAAAGCAAGTTCAATTTTGAAGTTGCAGATGTGAGTGTTGTTTACGTAGATATACTTCTCAGAATAATGCTCACCGAGGAAGAGTTTAATGAAGTGATCGGTAAGTTGCTTGATGCTTTAAAAATTGAAGATATCAATGAAGAACTCTACCCTGTTTATGTTGAAGGCGATTTGACCATTATACAACGTGAAACTTTCATTGCTCGTAAGATTGCTCTCAAAGCCGCAGTCAAGGCGTATCTTGAAGCTTACTTCCCGACGACCGATGACGATGAAGATGATAATATCGAGACGGTCGACGATACCGACGATGATGTCGTAGAATCGATAGACGATCTCCTCTATATACTCAAGATAGGCAACGCGATCGCTCCCGAATATTTCGGTGAGTATCTCACGGCTTATACCGCCGCGGATGACGCCTCTCACGAGAAGTTCTACGCTAAGGTAGAGGCGGACGCTATCAATGCTCTTGCCGGACTCGTAAGCGCCAATACCGGATATGCCAAGGGGGTTTGCGATATGGTCATTACGATATTCGCTTCTCCCGAAAAGATCGTCGATCTTGCTCCCGAGGCGCTTATAAAGGCTAAGAGCGGTGAATATGGCGAAGTTGAAACTTACGTTCTCTACGTGATCAGCGCTATCGGACATCTTGCAATGGATGATGTTACAAACGTTGTTTGGGCGGACGTTTTCGGATTCATTGCGCTTCCGGAAGAATTTGCAGAAGCCGACTATGCGGCGCTTGCCAATAACATAAGAAGCAAGAGCAACATACTTGACGAGATAGAGTCTATCATTACCGGATCGGTAGTCCCCACGATGACCGACGACTCCACCGTCATTACCTTCCATGTCGATCTTTATTACAGTTTCGACGTAATAACCTTCGATTTCGATTTCGATCTTGAAGTCGCTATGTAAGGAATAAAAGAAAAATCACATTAGAGAAAATTTCCCACAGACCGATAAAAAGGTTTGTGGGAAATTTTTTGTGTAAAACAATTTTTTCGTCCAGCCGCTATGTCATTATGAGCGAAACGAGTCGAACTTTTTCGACCGAGATTCCAACGAGACTGCGTACCGTTTTCACGTCTATGTCATCCTGAGCGAGCGAAGCGAGTCGAACTGCGAAGCAGCACCGAGCGGAGCGAGGTGGGATCTTTGACGGTTTGGGTAAAAGTGATTTAGATCCCAAACGTTGCTACGCACCGTTTGATCCTCGCTACGCTCGGATTTCGACTTCGCTCAGGATGACGGAGCGTTCTGTTGAACGCTGACCGTTCATTATCGGAATATTTTAAGGCTCGCCCTTTGGGAGAGCTCCCGCGTGAGCGGGTGAGAGGGAAATTGGATATATTACCCTCTCCGTCACGCATACACGTGCCACCTCTCCTGGAGTGAGAGGCTTACCGTTTCCCATTATTCGCAAAAAGCTTATCTCTGTGCGAACCCCTCGGAGTGAAAAAACGTCCCCGGTGGCGCTGAAGTTTGACTGTAAAAATTTCTTTCTTTTTCT
>CAZFQJ010000108.1:0-5484 GCA_964520875.1 uncultured Lachnospiraceae bacterium | reverse complement strand
TCTCCGATAGAGATAGAGCAGTTCGTTCACGGAGCCATGTGCGTAAGTCAATCGGGACAATGCTTAGCGAGCGCCATGATGGGCGGACGGAGCGGAAACCGCGGAGTCTGCGCCCAACCGTGCAGAATGCCGTATAACGACGCGCATCCGCTGAGCTTAAAGGATATGTGCCTCGCCTCGCACACAAGAGAGCTTCTCGAAAGCGGAGTCGCTTCGCTCAAGATAGAGGGGCGCATGAAGAGTCCGTCATACGTTTACGGAGTAACCAAAATATACAGACGGCTCGTCGACGAAAACCGAGACGCGACGGAAAACGAGATGAAGGAGCTCGCGGCGATCTTTTCGCGCGGAGGCTTTACCGACGGTTATTACACGGAGCACATAGGTCCGGAAATGAACGGAATACGCTCGGAAGCGGACATATCCGCTTCGCGGACGGTCAAGACCGATCTTAAAAAAGCCGGGCGCCGTCTGCCGGCGATAAAAGTGAGCGACCGCACGCCGCCCGAGCCGTTCGCTGCCCCGAAGGCGGCAAAGCGCAAGAGCAAGACCGGAAAACCGATATACACGGCGCGGTTTGCCTTGCCCGATCAGATAAGATACCGGGGGTTCTTTTCGCACACGTATCTTCCGCTCGATAAATACGAGCAGGGCTATGCCGACGGTGTAGTCATGCCTGCGGCGATATTCCCGAAAGACGAGAAAAACGCTCGCGCAATGCTCGAACGCGCGGTAAAGCTCGGAGCCGAGCACGCGCTCGTAACGCACATAGGTCAGGCGAAGCTCGCGCTCGAATACGGACTTATTCCCCACGGAGACATGCGTTTGAACGTTTTCAACACGCTGACCGCGAAATACTGCATATCTCTCGGTATGCGTGACGTGATCCTTTCACCCGAGCTGACTCTGCCTCAGATGCGCGATATAGACGCGCCGAAAGCCGCGATAGTTTACGGAAGGATACCTATAATGCTGCTGACAAAGCCGATCGGAACAGATATTTTAAAGGACACCCGCGGCGCGCGCTTCGAAGTGATAAAGGACGGAGATTACGACGTATTGCTCAATTCCGTTCCGTTCTACATGGCGGACAAAGCAAAGCTTCTTGACGAATACGGGGTGCGCGGACACCATTTCATATTCACGTCGGAGACCGCAAAAGAATGTACGGACATAATAGAAGCGTACAAAAACGAGACTCCGGCAAAATTTCCGATACGCCGCTACGCGGTCTGATAAGCACTAAGGAGGGCGATCTAATGTCTTATATCGATTCGGTCTGTCCGAAATGCGGCGCGCATATCCGCACGTCGGACCCGCAAAAGCCGGTATACTGCAATTGTTGCGGAGAATATACCGTCATCGGAACCAAAAACGCCGTCATATCCGACGCGCAGGCGGAGGCGGACGATCTTTTCCTGCGCGGTTGCTCGTATCTTGCACTCGGAGATACGGAGAACGCCGCGGACAGATTTCTTACGGCGGCGAGCGTAAGCCCGTCGGTCGCGCGTTATTGGCTCTATCTCCTCTACGCGCTCACCGAACGCTTTAACAAGCTCTGGCTGATCGCCGAGCGCGATTCCTCCGTCTCGGTAAAGGGAAAGCGCGTCCTCTGCCGTAACGTATACCGTAATTTTTTACGTACCGCGCGACCCGAGGACCACGCGCTCGCCGCCGGGGAGCTTGGCGTAAACACCGAGCCTTCAAGAGCCGAGATATGGCTTATAATACTCTACCGGATACTCGTTCCGGAGACCTCGGGAGCCGCAAGACCTCCGAAGGACGCGGCTTACGTCGCTTCGTATGCGTATAACGAGCTTAAAAGGATACTGCCGTCGAAAGCGGAGAAATTAAGGGAGAGCCTTTGCGAAAAGATCAATCCCGTAAGCGACGGTATACTTGAGATCAACAGTCTCGCTTTCTACAAAAAAGAGCGCGACGGGGTACTGAAGCTTAACACACATGCGAGCATCATAGAGTTTTCTTCCGACGATCTTCCCGGTAAGGAGGATTGGCGCGCCTTTTGTCTTACGGAAGGTATAGAGAGCATAGGCACGAACTTTCCATTCACCGAGCTTACCGTCGCGAATGGGGTCGCAGTTATACCGGACAGGCTCTTATTCTGTTGCGAGAACGTCGAAAAAGTCACTCTTGCCCCCTCGGTCTCCGTTATCGGACGCGAGGCGTTCGCAAACTGCATAAAGCTCTCGGAGATAAACCTTTCCCTCGGTATCACACAGATAGACGATATGGCGTTCTTCAACACCGCGATTCGCGTGCTTATGATCCCGGCGTCGGTCAGAGGCTTGGGCGCGGACATACTCGGAGTCATGAGAAAACGCACCCCGAGCACGGATATCTCTCAGTATCTGATGATAATAGACGAGCAGATGACGAACAAAGACCAAAACTGGAACTCGGTCGGCGCTCACACCTGCGGATACATAGTACGAAAAAAGGCAGGAGCGGATCTTTTCTATCCGGTAAAGAGCGAGCTTAACGAAAACGGAACGTCAAGGACCGTTCCGCTCTCCGTTCGCGAAAAAATGATCTTCGAAGCGCTCGCGTATTCGAAGGTAGAGCCGTCGGAATTCGAAAAGAGCGGAGGCGCCGGGTCGCTTCGAAGCAGGCTCTCGTCCATTTTTAAGAACAAAAAATAAAGCACGGTCCGACCGTAAAGAGGAATAACGATTTGAACGATTCACCGAGAATAATACTCGCCTCGGCTTCGGCAAGGCGAAAAGAGATACTTACGCATCTGGGACTTTCTCCCGAGATCGCGGTCAGTCACGCTGACGAGGACCTCGATCCGTCCACTCCGCCGCGCCTTTATACGGAGGAACTTTCACTCCGAAAAGCAAGAGCCGTATTTCCGAATTACGGAGACGGTTGCCTGATAATAGCGTCCGATACGGTCGTCTGCGCCGACAAAAGGATCCTCGGTAAGCCGAAGAGCAGAGAGGACGCCTTTTCCATGCTCTCGCTCTTATCCGGAAGCACCCATTCGGTGGTAAGCGGAGTAGCGGTCGTATACGGCGGCAAGACCGCCGTCACAAGCGAGGTGACCGAGGTAACGTTCAGAGACGTGCAAAAGGACGAGATATACCGATACATAGACACGGGCGAGCCGTTCGACAAGGCGGGCGCTTACGGTATACAGGATATCGCTTCCGTGTTCGTCGAAAAGATAAACGGCGATTACTTCAATGTCGTCGGGCTTCCGGTATTTCGTTTGTTTGAGCTGCTGAAAAAGGATTTCGGGCTTGATTATTTCGGGCTATGCGGAAGATAGGAGGAGATTTCCGGTGACAAAGAAGGCTCTGTCAGACGACAGACTGAAAATGGCGCGCGTAATAGAGATACTGTCAAAAAACGTGCGCTCGGATTGCGCGCTCGAATCTCACGGAGACCCGTGGAAGCTGCTCGTCATGGCGCGGCTCTCCGCTCAATGCACGGACGTTCGTGTAAATGAGGTCTGCCGTGAGCTTTTTGTAAAGTACCCCACGGCTCGCGATATGGCAGACGCGGATATAACCGAGCTTGAGGATACGATACGCAGCTGCGGACTCTTCAGAGCAAAAGCGGCGAACATAAAAGCGACGTCGGCAATACTGTGCGAAAGCTTCGGCGGGAAAGTGCCTTCGGATATGGACGATCTGCTGACGCTCCCCGGAGTCGGAAGAAAGATAGCCAATCTTATACGCGGAGACCTTTTCGGGCTCGGCGGGATAGTTGCCGATACGCATTGCATAAGGATATGCGGACGTCTCGGATTTTACCCCGAGAGCGAGAAGGATCCCCAAAAGGCGGAAAAAATACTGACGCCCCTCGTCCCGACCGAAGAGCAGACGGCGTTTTGCCACCGTCTTGTGTGGTTCGGCAGAGAGACCTGCTCGGCACGCGCCCCGAAATGCGGCGAATGTCCTCTGCGAAAGCTTTGCAAACACGCAAAAGAACGGTCCGTGCCGTCAAAAAAGGAGTAAGTATGAATACCGTAAACGGTCTTTTTGAATTTATAAAGTCATCGCCCACGCCGTTCCACACGGTGGAGACGGTCAAAAAAATACTGTTAAACCACGGCTTTTCCGAGATATCGGAATCCGACGCGGACAAAGCCCCGGAGGGAGATCTCTTCATTACACGTAACGGCTCGTCGATCATCGCGTTCAAAAACAGGGCGTCCGCGCGCGGATTTATGATATGCGCAAGTCATGACGATCACCCGATGTTCAAGCTGAAAAGACTTAAAAAGAGGGCGTCCGGCGGCGCTTACGTCCTCGAAACGGAGCGCTACGGCGGAATGGTCCACTATTCGTGGCTCGACCGTCCGCTCTCGATAGCCGGAAGAGTGATCGTGCGAACGGAAAATGGCGTGCGTACCGTTACCGTCGATATCGGGCGCGATCTTATCGTTATACCGAGCTTGGCAATACACCTTAACAGAGGCGTAAACGAAAACTGTAAATTCGACCCCGCGGTCGATCTTCGTCCGCTCTTCGGGTCCGATGACGACGAAAACGGACTGATAAACATGATAGCCGAAAAAGCGGGCGTAAGGAAAGAGGATATAATAAGTCACGATCTTTTCGTTTACAACCGCGGCGAGGGAAGGCTCTTCGGCGAAAAAAACGAATACATTCTCTCTCCCGCGCTTGACGATCTCGAATGTGTGTATACATCGCTTACCGCGTTCCTTTCGGCGCGCACGTCTGATTCCGTACCGGTATTTGCCGTGTTCGATAACGAAGAGGTCGGATCGGAGACCAAGCAGGGCGCGGCGTCCGACTTCCTTTCCGATACGCTCAGACGCATTATCCCGAACGAGCGCGAATACCGCATAGCACTTCAAAACAGTCTCATGCTCAGCGCCGATAACGCACACGCCAGACACCCGAACAGGGGAGAACTTTCCGACGCGTCGAACGCACCCGTAATGAACGGCGGAGTCGTTATAAAGTATAACGCGAATCAGCGTTACGCTACCGACGGAGTCTCCGACGCGCTCTTTCGGATCATATGCGAGCGTGCGGGCGTTCCCGTACAGACGTATTGTAACCGCGCCGATCTGCCGGGCGGCTCAACTCTCGGTTCGATCGCCAATACCGTCGTCGCGCTTCCCACGGTAGATATCGGGCTTGCCCAGCTCGCCATGCATTGCGCGACCGAGACCGCCGGAGCGATCGACCCCGAGCTTATGATAAAAGCCGTTACCGAATTTTTCTCGTCAAGCGTAAGAAAAACGGAAAACGGTCAATGGGTAATAGAAAAGTAATCCCCGTTTTCCACATAATGTGCCCGTGCCTTTGTCCGTGTCATTCTGAGCGAAGTATTTTTAAGGCTCTCCCTATGGGAGAGCTCCCGCGTAAGCGGGTGAGAGGGAAATTGGATATATTACCCTCTCCGTCACGCATACGCGTGCCACCTCTCCCGGAGTGAGAGGCTTACCGTTTCCCATTATTCGCAAAAAGCTTATCTCTGTGCGAA
>CAZFQJ010000107.1:0-5498 GCA_964520875.1 uncultured Lachnospiraceae bacterium | reverse complement strand
CGCCAAGGAGAGAGACCGTTGAATATACGCAGAAGCTCGCGTTTATCATCGGAAAGCGCGGGTCGCGGACATTCCTTTACCCAGTTTTGCATATCTGCGATCGCTTTTTCGGCATAACTTTTTTCGCCCGTGAGCAGATACGCGTGACAAAGGGGAGTTATCTCGTAAAGACGGTTAAGACTGTATACGTATTCAACGTCCGGAACGGGTCTTTCGTTCCACTTCGGCGGATCTCCCACGAAAAAGGGTTTTCCGCCCGTGCCGGGGAGAACGAAAAGGTTTTGCATGTACCTGTCGGCTGATTCGATGGTACGTCTTACAAATGTCGGATTTTTACCGAGATCGCGTATCTCGTCACATACGGACGTACATTTATCGTGTAGATCTTTACGTTTTTTGTCAAGGTATTCCTTGTCGGTATAGGAATATGATAATACATCTGAAAGTTTTTTCATAAGGAGCTCCTTATAATTGGTATTTGCGTTATTGACAATACTTTTCGGATATGGTATACTTGTTCTCGTAAGGATTATAAATTACAATTTGTTTTCGGAAAGGGAAAATTATGGAATATATCGATCTTTTTAAGGACTACATCGATTCTTTTTTGGTCAAAGATCAAGGCAGCTTTATGACGGTAGCGCCGCCTATCTTTTTTAACGGAAGCTTTGACAGTATCGCTGTTCGTATAGCGAAAAACGAAGAAGGCGGATACGATATAAGCGACTGCCATACCGTACAGGATTATTGGGACGAGTACTTCGGTGATATCGATAAATACGGTGATAGGATAGAGCGGATATGTGAGAAATTCGGACTTAACAGAGGAGACAGAGGCGCGTTTTGCACGCAGACAGTTGGAGACGATCCCGTTCGCGTAGGCAGACATATCGGCTATTTTATTCAAGCGATGATGCTGCTCGGAAATATAGATATATAACCAAAAGCTCCACCTTAAACGGTGGAGCTTTTACTTTGGAGCTGCTAACCGGATTCGAACCGGTGACCTCGTCCTTACCAAGGACGTGCTCTACCTGCTGAGCCATAGCAGCATATCGAACGTTGGGAGTATCGCTCGCAACGTTCATTATTATACCAGATAATTTCGGTCTTGTCAATACCTTTTCGGAAAAAATCAAAGAAAAACAAATATTTTTTACTTATTTTTATTATTTGTAATCCACCGAGACGACAGTTACCGTAAATTGGGCAACTTGATTTGAGAGCAAGAGCGACATGCCCTTAGCTATAAAGTATTTTCCGTCGATATAACAACCGTTGTCGTAAAGACAGTTGGCGGAGAGTGTAAAAGTAACTTGACAGAGAGAATCGGATTCCATTGCGGTATAAGTTCCGGAAATACTTTCCACGTATATCTTTGCGGGCGTACTGCTTACAGATTCGAGAGCTCCGAGCGATACGGAATTATCAAGCCACGTGATATCGTCTCCGACCCTAAGTGCTTCCAATGCGTTTTTTGGAACCTCGTCGGCTATTACGGTTATCTGACATTCCGTGCGGTTTCCTCTGTCATCGAATAACGCGATTATCTGTGCTCTGAATATGAGAGCGAGTACGATAAGGAGTATTCCGATTATAATAAGCACGTCTATAACGTTAAAGTGCTTTTTTTCTTCGTTCATTGTAAATGCTCCTTTCGCTTAGCCTATCGCGGTTATCTCGCCGCTCAGTGCCGTAGAGACAGAATGGAAGGAAACCTCTTTGCCGATAGCTATACGGTAGTTATCTATCTTGTATGAACTGCCGTCTGCCCATACGGTAGCTTTTACGGTAATGGCGATATCGATCCTTCCGGCTACCTCGGTATATACGGGCTTTCCGGTTATCGTGTTGTATCCGGTGAGCTTATGAGGGGTCTCGTTTACGGCGACGACGGTGCCTATTACTTGATTGGAATCGGCGTCGTAGATAACGTCTCCAACCGAGACGCAGCCTGTCAGCTGCGAGGGAAGAGCGTCGGTTTCTATGACGTACTCTATGTCCTTGTCTCCGCCGGAGATGATGTTCGGATTCGAACGAATTATTATTACCACCGCCGCGGCTACTGCGCCGACGATAAGTATTATCAGTACGAAGTCAAGCGCGTTAAGGCGGTGCGGCTTTCCGCCTGATGATAAATTCGACATATTTTGTACTCCTTACGGTATTTGATATTTTTAGGTGTATATCGGCTCGTCGTCGATCATCGCCGAGTTCTCGGAGGAAGAGAGTGCCGAGCGCCTTGTCGATACCGTCAGCGCGGCGATCTCCCAATATATGAGCATTATGCGAGGCTCAAACCATATGAATTCGTTTATTCCGCACAATGTAGCGGCTATAAGACCGCACATTCCGGCATACGTTACTATCCTGCTTTGCGATAATTTGTCGGAACAGGATCTTCCGTAAGAGAACGAGCTTTGCAAAATGAAGAAGAGTGAGAGAAGATATACGACTATTCCGATAAATCCGAGAGATATGGTAAGCTGCATGATAAGGCTTGCCGCATGTCCTACGGATTCGGTGTTACCTATGAAGAATGTCGGGTATATATCTCCGAAGGCCTCGGTACCGTTTCCGATTCCGCTGAAGCCGTACTTCGGGAACATTCTTATGACCGCGTTCCAAAGGCTCATACGAGTCTTATCCGGAAGCAAATTTGCAAAGAATCCTTCGACGGAGCTTAGTCCGAATACAGGAAGGAACGGAAGCATTACGCAGGCAATAAGTATATATATGGCTGAACGACTGTCCATTAAAAGGAGGAACACTATGCACGCTATTATTGCGGCGCTCCATGCACCGGGAGAAAGATTCATAATAAGAAATACCGCGGATATAGCGGAAAGAAATATAAAGCCGAAGCGTTGTCCCTTGTTATTTGCGGTTATTACGTAAGAAAGCAGGTAGAAAAACGAGAAGAGGAGTATCAGGCATATAACGGCCCCCGAATTGAAAGCGTTTCCTTTCGCTCCGAGCTCGTCGGAGACGCTTGACCAAAGGTCGCCGGAATTTCCGATACGCGATATTACCGCGTAAAATACGGAGGATACCGTGACTGCCGAGATCGAAAATATAAACGAGCTCATCGCTCTTTCAAACCATATCGACGAGCGAAGGATGCTGACGGAGATCAAGTATATCACTGTGTACAGGAGTGATTGCAGTACGGTGTTCTTTTCACCGAATGTTATTATACCGCTTGCGAACATGATAAAAGCGAACGCACCTACGAACATATCCATGAATTCAAGCTGGATCGTTCGTTTTCCGCAAGCCGCTTTGAACAGATACGATACCGCGAGTATCGCTATCGAATACATGAGAAAACTGTTCGGAGCGAACGGGGTCATAAGATATACGAAGATGAGTCCCGCCTCTGGGCTTTTTATTACGATGAAAGTATAGAGCACAACCGCTATGGTTAAAAGTATCATGTTTGCCGGTATGACGAGAGTCATGAGTCCGAGCAGTATACCGAGTATACACGCTCCGCTTCCGGAAAGCTCCGGCGATTCTTTTGAAGCGATAGAGGTACGCTTTATTCCGAGCAATTTAAAGAACAATGCCGAGAGTAGACGGCTCTTGTATACCGTTTCCGTGATCGTTCCGTTGGCAAGCAGTAAAAATATCGCCGCCACTATCACAAGCGTACCGGTTATCGGAGCGCTCGTGTCATAGAGGAAAAGGGAAAAATATCTGTTGATGAAAAAATGAATGAAAAGGGTCACGCTTCCGAATGCCAAAAGTATAAGAGCGTATATTCTCGTGCGTACCGTGAGCATCGCCGTCAATAATTTTGACACCGCTTTTGGAATGATCGCATTCGTCGCGGCGCGACGGACGTTTTTCTTTGCCTCGGATATTATGCCGGAAGCCTTAGTACCGAATAGGGTCTTTGAAAGAAATGTGTTTTTAAAAGCGCTTGCCGTCTTGTCGTAGGCGGTAAAGACCGCCGCGGTAAAGCTGCCGCGCATTAGCCTTGCGATACCCGTTCCGACAAAAATGAAGAACGCTATTATGACGCTCTCTTTGCACAGATCCGAAAGAGTCTTCTTTTTCGGTCTGTCTGTGTCCGTTATCGGTAACGGTTCGATGACCGCGTCGGACGCCTCGGCTTCGGTAAGCTCGATTCCTTGCTCGGGAAGTATCTCGGGAGAAGAAAGCTCTTCTTCCTCTTCGTTTACTTCCGTAAAAAAGGTCACTTGTTCGTTTTTCGAAATCTCACTATCTTTATCGTGTTCCTGCAAAAGCGCAACGCCTCCTTTCACTTGTATTTTATTATCAAACTGTATTATAGCATTATTGGGCGGTATTGTCAATAGAAATTATGTTAATTTGAATGACGGAAAATCAAAGAAATAATACCGAAACGTTTTTTGAACTAAAAACATCTTTGTTCGAAATGCTGGAAAAACAGGTCGGTTATGGCAAAAACGGTCGCCGGATTTTGAATATGTTGTGTGATTGTAACAAAAAAGTAAAGTATTTTATCAAAGCCCTTGCAAAAAATTCGAATGTGTGATATGATATATGTAAATATACTTATGAAATGGAGATGACGTGCCTTAATGGACGAACCCCCTCGAAATAACTTCAACATGTGTCTTGCGGTTACAGCGGCGTTAGCGCTCGCGAACGTAAGACGTGCTTCAAAGCAAAGAAAAGCGCGCATTTTGTATTTTGTGCGTAAGATCCATTCTCCGTATCAGATCGCACGGTGTTGATACCGAAAGAAGCATTGGTTAAACGATCGTAACGAGATTTTTAAATCGGGATAATTTGATAAGGAGAATAATTTAAGATCATGGATGCAAGTGGCATACAAATATTGGTGATGGCGGTAATGCTGGTGTTTTCCGCATATTTTTCGGCTACGGAGACGGCTTTCTCATCACTTAACAAGACAAGGGTAAAAACTCTGTCGGATAAAGGAAACAAAAAAGCCGAAGCGGTTCTGAAGCTTTCCGAAAATTACGATAAGCTTCTTTCTACGATACTTATAGGCAATAACATAGTAAACATAGTCCTTTCGTCTATATGTACCGTGTTTTTCATAAACGTTATTAAAAATCAGGGACTCGGAACCACGATAGCGACGATAGTTTCTACCGTTGCGGTCCTTATCTTCGGAGAGGTAACCCCAAAGAGTCTTTCTAAGGAATCCCCGGAAAAATTCGCTATGTTCTCGGCGCCCATAATCCGCGTGCTTATGGTGATACTTACTCCGTTCAGCGCCTTCTTCGGCGGCATAAAGCTGCTCACATCGAAGATATTTAAGTCGAAAGACGACCGCAGAATGACGCAAGACGAGCTTCTTACCTTGGTGGACGAGGTTGAGCAGGAGGGCGGAATAGACAAAGAGGAGAGTGAGCTTCTCCGTTCGGCTATCGAATTTACGGACAGAGAAGCGTCCGATATACTTACGCCCAGGACCTCGCTTGAAGCGGTAGCGGATAATCTTCCCAATTCCGAGATAGCAAAGGTCTTTGAAGAGA
>CAZFQJ010000106.1:0-5499 GCA_964520875.1 uncultured Lachnospiraceae bacterium | reverse complement strand
TATCGTATAAGGAATATCGCCGCCGTTTACGAGCGGTACTTCGATCTTCGGTGTTCCGAGGATATTTTTTGTTTCGAATTCTTCGTCCGTTTCAAACGAGATATCCCGCATTATAAGCTCACCTATAAACGCGTTTCTGTCAATGGCAAGCCTTCCGCGACGATTTCGTATCTCGAACGAAAATTCGGCGTCTCCCACACGGCACATAACGTGTTTTTCGCGGATATCAAGCTTAAGCCGCAAAAACTCGTTTTCGCTCAATGTAAGATCCTTTTCGTCAGCCTCCGCCAGTAGCGTATATATCCCGTTATTAACGGATATCGGTTGTACGGACAACTTTCCGGCGAAAATGTACGTAAACTGCAAGCCCGAGCCTGTGCGCGTTTTTTCATCGTAACCGAAAATTATCTGAAATACCGGATCCATCTCATAAGGATACGAAACGGTAAAATCCATACAAAAAACACCCGTTGTAAATTTCGGAGAATTTAATATATATCGATTACCGATAGACTTCAAAGCAAATTTGCCGTTTCCGTGTGTTTTTCCAAAGAAAATATATACGGTTGCCTGTTTGCATCGTATGCGGTAAAATCATCAAAAAGCTTGAACATGGATTTATACCTCGCTTTTTATTTTAATAGCACTCCTCTAAGACCGCCAAAATATCGTCCTCGTTCATTTTTTTATAGCCTCCGCCCTTTACTGCGGTCTTAGCTATGAGAGGTAACATCTCTTTGGTGGCGCCAAGCTCGCGCAGTGTCGTCGGAATACCTATCTCCTTAATGAAATCGGCAAGCGCGTCTATTCCGGCAAGCGCCGTCTCGTCCTTCGTTTTGCCCTCTCCGTCAACGCCCCATACCTTAGTTGCGAAGCGCACGAATTTATCAATTCCGTATTTGTAAATATACTTATAGTACGGCACGGAGATAACCGCCAATCCGAGGCCGTGAGGACAATCGGTATAGGCTCCGAGCTGGTGCTCAATATTATGGACCTCCCAGTCCTGGGTCTTGGAAAGTCCAGTAACGGTATTCAGCCCGAGCGTCGCACACCACATGATATTGCTTCTCGCTTCGTAATCCTCGGGATCCTTTACCGCGGCTCTTGCGCTGTTTATCAGCGATTCAATTACTCCCTCTATTACGTAATCGGTGGTATTATCGTCATCACCGGAAAAATATTGCTCCATGAGATGAGAAAAAATATCGAAAATACCGCTTATCATCTGATTTTTAGGTACGGTATACGTATATTCGGGATTTAGTACGGAAAATTTCGGATTGACATAAGCGGGAAATACTCTGCCGGTTTTTATCATCTTTTCCTCATGCGTTATGACGGAGCCGCCGTTCATTTCGCTCGCCGTTCCGGTCATGGTAAGCACCGTTCCGACTGGGACGACCTCGTTATCGACAGGCTCGAAGTTTATCCAATATCTTTCCCAAGGATCGCCCTTTGCGTATGCGGAAACGGAGATCGCCTTTGCGCAATCTACAACCGATCCGCCGCCTACCGCCAAGATGAGGTCAACGTGATTCTCGCGAACCAACCGCGCCCCCTCCAATACCTGACTGTACCTTGGATTTGAGTTGATACCGCCAAGCTCGACCACGTTTTTATCGCAGTCCTTCAAAATAGCGATAACTTTATCGTACAAACCTATCTTTTTTATTGAATTTTTACCGTAAAGCAAAAGAATATTTTTACCGTATTCGTTAAGCTCGCCTCTCAAATAACTTAAAGCGTTTTTGCCGAAATGGATCTTTGTGGGATTGTAATAATTAAAATCGTAAAGCATGCCTTATCTCTTCCTTTCGTTTTCGCAATATTTTTTGTTTTGACCGTAAAACTATTTCATTATTTTCCTTTACCGTCGAATTCATTGTAACATGTTTTTGTGAATATTTCAATATTTTGACGTAGGATAGTTTAAACATATGTAGATTTATGATAAATACAAAAAAGCCCGACGAGGAACCGAAATTTCCCGTCGGATTTTTTGTATATCGATTTCGTTTTACTTCATCTTTCCGATAATATCACGAACTATCCATTCAAGCTCGTCCCATTTACGTTCGATATCCTCCGCCAATTTCAGCTGGCAACGTGTACGAACGAGATTATGCTTCGGATAGGAGCATCTGAAATACTCGTCTCCCGTGATATAATCGTCAAGAAATCTGGACGCAAGCTCTATCGTTATCGAAAATGTGGCTTTTACAAGATTACCTATTTCGACCTCTTCAAGCGAGCCGATCGTTTTTCCGATAAATCCTTTGGCAAACGCACGGAATTTTGCGGTGTCGAAGAACACCTTTGAAGTGTCCGGTTCGTCTTCCACCGCGGTATTGGCAATAAACCTGACCGCGTCCGCAAAATCATACATGGACATTCCGGGCATGATCGTATCAAGATCGATCACAACGATCGGTTCTTTGGTCGCTCTGTCAAAGAGAACATTGTTGCACTTTGTGTCGTTATGCGTAACTCGCTTCGGGATCTCTCCGTTTGCGAAAAGCACGCTGAGCTCTGCCGCTTTTTCACGAACGGAAGCGATATATTCGATCTCTTTTTTCACTTTCGAAACTCTTCCGCACGGGTCAGCCGCAACATGAGCAAACAGAGTATCAAGTCTCTTTTTCGTATTATGAAAATCGGGTATCGTTTCGTAAAGCACCGAGCCGTCAAAATCGGAAAGCTGATTTTGAAAATCTCCGAACGCCTTTCCGGTAGATTCGATGATCTCAAGATCATCGGATGAATTAAAGGTTACGGAGTCGACATAATTCACAATTCTCCAAAAAGCGTCCTCGCCATACAAGCAATAATTAAGTCCGTCGTCCGTATGGTGAAAATGGAGCGTGATCTGATCGGGATATTTACTGCGGATAAACGTCGTTACACGGTCGATGTTTTCCATTATCTCAACGGGATTCTTGAAAACATGGGTGTTCACTCTCTGGAATAAATATGATTTCAAAGAGCCGTCGTCCTGCGTATATGTGACCTTATAAGTAGAATTTATATTTCCCATAATTATGGTATCGTAAGAATATATTTCGCCCGGAAGTCGGAATTTCTTTCCTATTTCTTTTAATGTGTCAAACATCGTCAAGCGTCCTTTCTATGCATGTAAGCTTATATTTCTAAGAGATAAAACATCGCGCGGTATGATTTTTCCGCATTTTTCTGCATTTTTCTATATTAATACATGTATTTTACCACAATAGAACAAATTTGTCAATAGAATCGACTGTTTTCGTAAAAACATCCCCGCCTATAACCGCATATCGCGTTTTTTTCGGACCGCGCGGCATTGATTATTTTCGAAAATTTGGTAGAATAATATACTAAGTACATCACAAAGGGGGAGTGTTCTATGGAAAATATCGATATCAAAACGTTACAAAGCTTCGAAGATCATTTACGAAACGAAGAACGAAGCGCGGCGACGGTCGAAAAGTATATGCGAGATATACGGGCTTTCGTAGGATTTATCGGAAATACCGAGCTATGCAAGCAAAAAGTACTTGACTACAAGCAACACCTCGGCGCTTCATACGCCGCTGCGAGCGCCAACTCCATGATCGCCGCGCTGAACTCTTTTCTTCGCTTTTGCGGTCGGCACGAACTGTGTATAAAGCAGTTCCGAATCCAAAGACAAGCCTACTGCTCCGAAGAAAAGGAGCTTACGCGCACAGAATATTTTCGTCTGTTGGAAGCGGCAAAGCAAAAGCATAGCGACCGCCTTTCTCTCATAATCCAGACGATCTGCGGAACGGGCATACGCGTAAGCGAGCTTTCCTACATAACCGTCGAAGCTCTGCATAACGGAGAAGCGCGCGTCAACTGCAAAGGAAAAACGCGGCGCGTCTTTATAGTAAAAGAATTAAGGAAAAAGCTGCTCCGTTACGTTAAGGAAAGAAACATCTCGTCCGGAGCTGTATTCGTGACTCGCTTCGGGAAACCGATAAACCGCATAAGCATATGGAAAGACATGAAAGCGCTTTGCGAAAAAGCGAACGTCGCGCCGAGCAAGGTATTCCCGCACAATCTGCGCCACCTTTTCGCAAGAACGTTCTACGGCATAGAAAAGGATATCGCAAAGCTTGCCGACATTCTCGGACACGCGAGCATAAACACGACGCGGATCTATATCGTTACAACGGGAGCGGAGCATCGCCGCAAAATGGAGAACATGCGCCTTGTAATATAAAAAGCCCGACGAGGGTTCGCCGAGCCTGAAAGCAACATAACGAGAGTTATGTTGTCTTTGTTATCTCGATGAATCTAAAACCGACATCTCACAAATAAAAATAAGCATGACAATAAAGCCTTTCACTAATTTTTTTCAAAAAAAGCGAAGGGCTTTTTTCCATAATGCCAAAAAATATTAAATTTTGTTAAACACTATTGACTTATCGAAAGAAATGCGCTATAATGTAGTTGATACCGAGAGTTATATGTACTTCGTGTGCAACATAACTCTCGTTATGTTATTAACGCAAACCAACATAACTCTCGTTATGTCGACGTTATCGTGTCATATCCGCCATTATTACCGAAAGCGGATGATTTTTATCGGCAAAATGTAGTATTTACTTACAAAAATCGACACGGATCATCGGTTCGACAAAAGGAAAAGGAAAATGAAACGCGAAAACGAAGTAAGAGAACTGCTTATCAGCAACGCGATAAAGCTCGTCGCGGAGGGAGGCTTTGAAAAAGCCACCACAAAGGAGCTTGCCTTCGGCGGAGGCTCTCTGCCGGATTTCAAAATGAACGAGGTCTACATATACCGTCTGTTCGGCAGTAAAGAAGCTCTTTACGAGCATACATTCATCTGTCTTGACAAAGAGCTTATAGAAGTCTTTCGCTCGGGTTCAAGATTCGCCGACGGATTCGAAAAAGATACAAAAGAAAAACTGTACAACGTTTTTATAACCGCATGGAATTTCGTTATGACAAACGAAGAGCGCTGCCGTTACTACGCCAGATATTATTACTCAAGTTATTTCAAAGGCAATTCACAGGAGCAACACAAAGAACTTTTCGAAATGATGAGCCAAAGGCTCATGCCGGTATTCAAAGAAAAATCCGATGTTTTCGCTATCCTGCATAGTGTGTTCAGCGCCTTTTTCGATTTCGCCATTCGCGTATACAATAACGAGCTTGAAAACAACGACGAGAACCGCACCCACATATTCAACGTACTCTACTGCATGTTGGCTACATATCTTAAAGCTCCCGAAACGGAAGCCTAAAGCATATACATAATACATAAACATTTCATAAGGAGAACTGCGATGATTGCCGCACATAAGAGAACCTTTGTAAATATCGTCTTGATCGCGCTGAGCGTCATGATACTTTTAGGTGCGGCTCTGACGATATACCTCGTCACAAGAGACGACCGCATCATAAAGATAAGTATAGACTCAAATGAAACGCGAGACGTTGAATTTAAATCTCTTTGCTTACTGCCCGGCGAAAGCT
>CAZFQJ010000105.1:0-5593 GCA_964520875.1 uncultured Lachnospiraceae bacterium | reverse complement strand
CCTCCGAGCTTGAAGCGGAATTTGCCGAGCTTAACGGTTGGGAAGCCGAATCCGAGGTATCAAAGCTGATAACGGGTCTCGGTCTTTCGGTCGATCTTCTCTATTCCGAGATGTCATCGATAAAGGAGAGCGAGAAGGTAAAGGTACTGCTTGCTCAGGCTCTCTTCGGAAATCCGGATATAATACTTCTCGACGAGCCTACCAACGGTCTCGATCTTTCCGCTATCGCGTGGCTCGAAGATTTTCTCGCAGATTATTTCGGAACGGTCCTTGTCATATCCCATGACCGACATTTCTTGAATGACGTATGCACGAACATAGTCGACATCGACTATAACGGAATAAAAATGTATGTCGGAAATTACGAATTTTGGTACGAATCAAGTCAGCTCATTCAAAGAATGATAAAGCAACAGAACAAAAAGAACGAAGAAAAGATCAAGGAGCTTCAATCGTTCATTTCAAGATTCTCCGCCAACAAATCGAAGTCAAGACAAGCGACCTCAAGACGCAAGCTACTTGAAAAGATAACCGTCGAAGAGCTTCCCGCGTCCAGCAGACGTTATCCGTATATAGGCTTCGACATAGACCGTCAGCTCGGAAAAGATGTCCTCACCGTAAAGGAGCTTTCAAAGACAAAAGACGGCGTCAAGCTCTTTAGCGATCTCTCGTTCACCGTAGGTAGGGAGGACAAAGTAGCATTCGTCGGCAACGAAATGGCTATAAGCGAGCTTTTTGCCATAATAAACGATGAATCCGAGCCTGACGGCGGATCGTTCAAATGGGGAATAAGCACTACGCGCTCGTATTTTCCTCACGATAACTCGGCTTATTTTAACGGACACCCGGAAAGCATAATAGACTGGATGAGAAATTATTCTTCGGATCAGACCGAGGCTTATCTGCGCGGATTTCTCGGACGTATGCTCTTCTCGGGAGACAACGTATATAAGCCCGTAAACGTTCTTTCCGGAGGCGAAAAGGTACGTTGTATGTTTTCGCGCATGATGCTCAAGGGCGCAAACGTACTCATGCTCGACCAACCCACCGACCACTTGGATCTTGAATCCATAACCGCCGTGAACAACGGTCTTTCGGACTTCAAGAGCGTAGTCCTCTTCTCTTCGCACGACTACGAGATAGTCAACACCGTCGCAAACAGGATAATAGAGATCACTCCCGACGGTTGCACGGACTTTTTGGGAACTTACGAGCAATTCATTGAGATGAAAGCGGCAAAAGCCGCCGAGAACGGTTAAAGGGTAAGAGCGAAAACATCATGACATCAAGCCACCATGCAGATCACGGAAACTATTATCTTCGCAGAGCCGTGCATGCATTTGAAGCGTTCATACGCAAAAACACCGTTTTGTGTATAGCTTTCGTCGCGGCACTCATAACATCGATCATAGTACCGCCGGATAACAAATATCTTTCGTATATAGATTACGGGACCATAACTTGTCTTTTCTGTACGTTAGCGGTCATATGCGCTTTAAAGAACATTAATTTCTTCAGCATACTCGCGCGCAAGACCGTAGATTTGACCGGAAACCTGCGTTCTTCCGCCATATGTCTCGTATATATAACCTTTATCGGTTCTATGCTCATCGCAAACGACATGGCTCTGCTGACATTCTTACCGCTCGGATATTTCGTGCTCCATTGTACGTCAAACGAGCGTTATATGGCGAGAATATTCGTTTTGCAAAATATAGCCGCAAATCTCGGCGGTATGCTGACACCGTTCGGAAATCCGCAAAATCTTTACCTTTATTCCTACTTCAACATACCGACCTCGGAATTTCTCGGGATAATGTTCCCACCGTTCCTTCTGTCGGTCGTACTGATAACGCTCTGTTGTCTTTCTTTTCCAAAGCTGCCGCTCACTCTTTCGGAAAACAACGACGCGCCCCTTCCGAAAAAGCGCACCGCTTATTATATCGTACTGTTTACGGTATCGATAGTTATAGTATTCAGAGTCATTCCGTACTACATAGGCTTTCCGATAGTGCTTCTCGGAATACTGCTTTCCGACGCTTCGGCGCTGAAGAAGGTAGATTACGGGCTTTTGCTGACATTCGTATTCTTCTTTATATTTGCCGGAAACATGTCGCGTATAGAAGCGGTAAATTCCCTTCTCTCGGGACTTCTTACGAAAAATACTCTGATCTTTTCGGTACTTTCATGTCAAATGATATCAAACGTTCCGTCAGCCGTGCTTCTTTCTCATTTTACAAACGATTACCGATCGCTTTTGCTCGGAGTTAACATCGGCGGCACGGGAACGCTCATAGCCTCTCTTGCAAGTCTTATAACCTTCCGTTCGTATCTTTCCTTCAACAAGAACGGCGCGGGAAGATTTATAACCGTTTTTTCGGCGTTCAATTTCGCATTTTTAATAATACTGACACTATTTTGCTTGATCATATTCTAAATTATTTCATTTAAAGGAGACCAGGTCATGAACAAACTCGCAAAAGAAATCAAAGAGAATTCTATCACCCACGGAAGTATCCCCTTTTGGAGCTGGAACGACAAGCTCGAAGAAAAGGAGCTTCGCCGTCAGATCCAAAACATGCACGCTCTCTCTATAAACGGATTTTTCATGCATGCGCGCGGAGGACTTGAAACGGAATATCTTTCGGAAGAATGGTACGACTGCGTCAAGGTATGTATCGACGAAGCCAAAAAACTCGGTATGGAAGCATGGGCTTATGACGAAAACGGCTGGCCGAGCGGATTTGCCGGAGGCAAGCTTCTTGAAGCCCCCGAAAACTATTGTGTATATCTCGATCACGCGTTTTCCGAGACTTTTCCGGAAACGCTCGACGATATCTATGCCATTTATGCCGTAAACGGCAATAAGAAGCCCGTAAAGACCGAGAAAAAGCTCGATTCTGCTGAAAAATATCTTATAGTTTACAAAAAAGCCGACTCATCTTACGTAGATACAATGAGAGCCGATGTAATAAAGAAATTTATTGATGAGACTCACGTTCAATATAAGAAGCGTCTCGGCGACGATTTCGGAAAGGCTATGCCCGGATTTTTCACCGACGAGCCTCAATATTACAGATACAAAACGCCTTATTCCAATATGATGGAGAAATGGTTCGAAGAGGAATACGGTTATTCGGTATTCGACGCCATTCCCGCGCTTTTCTGCGATTTCGAAGGTGCTGAATCCTATCGTTACGATTTCCATAAGATGACGAACACGAAGTTTACGGAAGCTTTTGCAAAGCAAATATACGATTGGGCAAACGAAAACGGAATACAAATAACCGGACACGCTATCGAAGAATGCTCGCTCGAAGGTCAAATGGTCGGTTGCGGCTCCATAATGCCGTTCTATGAATACGAGCATATTCCGGGCGTAGATTATCTCGGACGCGAACTAAAAACTCCTCTTTTGACAAAGCAGCTCGGTTCGGTCTGCGCTCAGCTCGAAAAGAAAAAAGCTCTTTCCGAAATGTATGCCTGCTGCGGTTGGGACGTAACACCCAAAGAACTTAAGCGCATAGCCGACCTTCAATACGCCGGCGGAGTAAACATAATGTGTCAGCACCTTTATCCGTACTCCGAGCGCGGTCAAAGAAAACGCGACTATCCCGCGCATTATTCCGATCACAACCCGTGGCAATCCTACACAAAGGATTTCAACGAGCACTACAACAACCTCGGATATATGCTTTCCATGGGCAAGGAAGACGTCGATATACTCGTTATACACCCCATACATTCCGCGTGGCTTACATATAAGCGTATAGATTCTTACGACTCGATTAAAAAGCTCGATAATGATTTCAGAAATCTGTTTACAAAGCTCTCGAATTACCAGATCCCCTACCATTTCGGTGAAGAGAGCATGATGCTTCGTCACGCCTCTGTAAACGGAAACAAGATAAGAATAGGCGCTTGCGAATACTCGACCGTAGTTTTACCTGTCATAGATACGCTTGATTCCAACACCGTAAAGCTTCTTTCCGAATTTTACGCAAACGGCGGACGCATCTTCACTACCGATCATCATCTTCCGAAGTACGTAGACGGAAAGCCCGCGGACGATTCCGTATTCGCTTATCTTACCTCTTGCCCGGACCTTTCCGACGACGGCGTTTTCGAAAAGCTTTGCATGACCGTTCCGTTCTCTCTCAGAAACTCCGACGGAAAGAACATAGACACGGTAAACTCTATGGTAAGAGACACTAAAGAATACGGAAAGCTCTATTACTTCACCAATCTTACCGCGAAAACGTACAAGGACGCGGTTCTTAAGGTAAACGGTTGCAATAAGCTCTGTGCGCTTGATATCCTCACGCTCGAAAAGCGCGCGCTCCGCGGAAAAGTCACGGAAAACGGTTGCGAGGTTCTGCTCGATATAGACGATAGCGAATCGTTTATCCTCTGCGAATATGACGCGCTCGACTTCTTGCCTTATCAAACGTCAGCTGAAATTAAGACAATAGAGCTTCCGAAAAGCTTCACTCTCGATACTCTGCCGGAAAATCTCCTCACTCTTGACCGTGCGTCTGTATCGTTTGACGGCGAAAGCTTTACAGAGCTTCGTCCTATCGAACGCATAAGAGACAATCTGCTTTTCGAAAAGTACAAAGGAAAGGTTTGGCTTCGCTTCAGATTTGAGACCGAATTTATTCCCGAAAAGCTTGAAGCGGTCATAGAAAAGCCGAGCGTTATCGGACTTTGCGTAAACGGCAAGGAGATAGCAATGGGCGATAAGACATGGTTCGATCAGTATTTCCATGTAACCGATATATCCTCTCTTGTAAAAACAGGAGAAAACTTTATCACTCTTTGCATAGATTATTATCAGGACGACTACGTTTATCACGTTCTTTTCGACAACGTAATGGAAAGCCTTCGCAACTGTCTTAGGTTCGATACCGAAATAGAAGCGATATACATTAAAGGTTCGTTCCGTGTAAAGACAGAAACGGAAAAATTCCCAAAAACGAATGAATTGGCATATCACTACAAAGGCGGAGATAATTTTATTCTTGTGCCTCAAAAATACGATATAGACGCGCATGATATCGTAAAGGACGGATATCCCTTCTACGGAGGAAAGCTGCCGTTAAAGACCGTTTTGAGCTACAAAAACGGCGATGCAACAGTACTTAAGCTCACGGGAAGATACGCAGTATGCGATGTAACGGCGAACGGAGCTTTCGCCGGAACTCTCATGTTCTCGGATACGCTCGATCTTGCGCCTTATCTTAAAGAGGGCGACAACGAGCTCGTGCTTACGATATGCAACGCTTACCGTAATCTTCTCGGTCCTCACCATTGCAACCCTCCGGAGCAGGCATGGGTTGGTCCGCGTAGCTTCTCATTTGAAAAGGGCTGGAAAAATTCGGACTCTTGCCAAAACTTCGTCTATGACTACGCGTTCGCAAGATTCGGAATAGACTATTAACGAATAATATCATAAGATAAAAACAAAACCTCGCTAAGTTTTTAAACTTAGCGAGGTTTTGTTTTCTTATTTAAGAGGACTTAGCATACTTTTCTGCAGCGAGAGCATAGAGATAAATAGCTTTGGCAAGAGAAACGAGCTCGTCATTATCGT
>CAZFQJ010000104.1:0-5732 GCA_964520875.1 uncultured Lachnospiraceae bacterium | reverse complement strand
TCTCTATGAACAAACCATAGCATAAACAATTTCTTTCTTTTTCTTTGCTTCGTTTATTTTTCTTTCTCTTCAAAGAAGGAAAAAGAAATGAAGTGTATAAATAAAAATACAAATAAAAAATCCATAAAATCTCTTTTATTTTTGAAAATAAGCGAAAGGATATAAAGATAAATGAAAGTTACATTCGAAAAAAATATACTTTCCGACGCGATAGCGCCGCTCATGGGCGCAGTATCAAATAAAAATACTATCGCGGCAGTAGAAGGTATACTCATAACGACAAACGGCGACGACGCATGTACGCTCGTTTCTTTTGACCTTGAAAAAGGATTCAGAACGAGAATACCGGCAAAAGTCGAAGAGCCGGGAAGCTATATAATAAACGGCGGACGCCTTTCTCAGATAGTAAAGACCATGCCCGAGGGAGAGCTTAAAATTTCGGTAGATAATAAGCTCGTAGTTAAGATAAGTTCGGGAAGATCGGAGTTTGAACTCAGCGCAATGGAAGGCTCGGACTTTCCTACCATGCCGGAATTTAAGAGCAATACAAAGTTTGCCGTAAGTCAAGGGGTTTTCCGCTCCATGATAGTCAAAACGGCGTTCGCGGTCGCTCAAAACGAAACGAGAGCCGTTCTTAACGGAGCTTATTTCAGATTTTCCGGAAATACCGTGAAGGTCGTAGCCTGCGACGGAAACAGACTTGCGGTAAGAGAACAAAAGTGCGAGATCAACTCCGTTACCGACGAAGCTCCCGAAGCAAGCTTCATTCTTCCCGGAAAAACCTTAAACGAGCTTTTAAGACTCTTTAAAGACGATGACGAAGAGGTCATCTTCACACTTACCAGACGTAACGCCGTATTTGAAATGGGAGGACTTCTGTTCTTCTCTCGTATAATAGACGGAGATTATCTCGATTACAATAAGTTCATACCCTCGTCAAGCAAGATACACGCCGCGGTAGAAACCGAAAAATTCATAAGAAGCCTTGAAAGAGCGTTCCTCGTTTCAGAGGACAGGACCCTCGGACAAACAAAGAGCTACGTAAAATGTACGTTCAGCGAGGATGTGCTCAAGATATCGTCCGTGTCCGCAAACGGAAGAGTTTACGACGAGATAGCGGTGACCGGGGTTGAAAGCGATATAGAGATCGGATTCAACTGCCGTTACCTGTTAGACGCGCTCCGCGCATGCGGAACGGAAAGAGTCCTCTGCGAGATGAATACCCCTCTTTCGTGTATGGTTATAAAGCCGAGCGACAGTTATGCGGAGGATAAGTTCTTATATCTCGTGCTTCCGATAAGAATGAAGGACTAAACGTCCGAGATAACGGACCTTTTGTGTGTTAATATAAAGTATGTACTGCACGAAGATAAGATATAACGATTACAGAAACATAGAAAAAGCGGAAATAGAACCGATAAAAGGAGTAAACGTCTTTTACGGAGATAACGCTCAGGGAAAGACCAATCTCCTTGAAGGAATATATTATTTTGCCTGCGGAAGGAGCTTCAGAGCCGCAAAGGATAAAGAGCTTGTAAGATTCGGAGAGGATAACGCTTCGATAGATATAGAATTTACCGATAACGTAAGAGACCGAAAGCATAAGATAATATTCTCGAAAACCGAAAGAAAGTCCTGCTTCAAAGAAGGAATACGGATATGCAGAATGAGCGAGTTTATCGGAAGCTTCCGCGCGGTACTTTTCAGTCCGGAACACCTTTCGATAGTAAAGGACGGTCCGAGCGAAAGAAGAAGCTTCCTCGATATATCGATATCTCAGCTCTACCCCGCGTATATGTCGGCGCTCTCAAAATATCAAAAGATACTTGCGGAAAGAAACGCATGCATAAAGGACGCGGAAAACGGTCGGTTTTCAAAGGATATGTTCAGAGTCATCTCCGAGCAGCTCGCAAGAGAGGCGGCTATCATATCCGAATACAGAGAAAAATATGTATCGATGCTTTCCGAATATGTAAAGAACATAATTTCCGATATGACGTGCGGTAAAGAAAGAGCGGAGCTGAGATACGAATGTATGAAAAGCGAGGAGGAATACCTCAGATGCCTTACTTTAAATACGGAAAAGGAAATACGCGCAGGCTCAACGCTCTACGGTCCGCATAAGGACGACGTTAAGATAATCCTGAACGATAACGAAGCGAGAAGCTTCGCTTCGCAGGGTCAGCAGAGGAGCATAGCGCTCTCGATGAAGCTCTCCGAGGGAGAAATATCGAAGGACATAACGGGAGAATATCCTGTGTTCCTGTTTGACGATATACTGAGCGAGCTTGACAGAAGCAGAAAGGATTATATACTTTCCGGACTTGACGGCAGACAGGTCATAATAACCTGCTGCGAGGACATACCGAAGGGTCATATATTCGAAATAAGAGCCGGAAGCGTCCGCGCATGACCGAAAGGAGAACCGATCGTGTTTGTAAATATAGGTCCGGATAAGACCTTTATGACTAAGGATATAATCGGAATATTCGATATAGATACGGCTTCTTCGACGAAGGTGACAAAGAGCTTTCTCGTTAAGCATGAAAAAGAAGGAAGGGTGCATAGCTCGGGAGACGAGCTTCCGAAGTCCTTTCTCGTTACATCGTCGGGAGATATATATTTTTCACAGTATTCCGCCAAGGTCCTTAAGGCAAGAGCGGAACAAGCTCAAAAAACGATAATATAAAAAACAAAAGATAATACCTATCAGATCGAAAGGAAAGGTACGAAAATGGAAGAAAAACAACAGTATGACGAAAACCAGATACAGGTGCTCGAGGGTCTGGAAGCAGTCAGAAAACGTCCCGGTATGTATATAGGCTCTACCTCTATACGCGGTCTGCACCACCTCGTTTACGAAATAGTGGATAACTCCATAGACGAAGCGGTCGCCGGCGCTTGTACCGACATATTGGTAACGCTCCATAAGGACGGAAGCGTTTCGGTAAGAGATAACGGACGCGGTATACCTCAGCATATACACAAGACGGGTAAGCCTACTCCCGAGGTCGTATTTACCGTTCTTCACGCCGGAGGAAAGTTCGGCGGCGGCGGTTACGTAATATCCGGAGGACTCCACGGAGTCGGGGCGTCGGTCGTCAACGCGCTCTCCGAATGGCTCTACTACGAGGATAGCCGAGACGGTAAGGTCTATACTCAGCGTTTTGAACGCGGAAGAGTGGTAACTCCCTATACCTGCCTCGGAGATACCGATAAGACGGGTCTTTACGTAAGATTCATGCCCGACGCCACCATTTTCGAAGAGCTTAATTTCGATTACGATATACTTCTTAACAGAATGAGAGAGCAGGCGTTCCTTAACGCTGGCGTGAAGATCATATTCCGCGACGAAAGAGGCGAGGAGCTTGTGGAGAACGTTCTCCATTACGAGGGCGGTATAACGAGCTTCGTATCGCATTTGAACGAGATAAAGCACTGCGAGCTGATACACTCCGACGTCATATACATGAAGGCTCAGAACGGCGTAAGCTCCGCCGAGGTCGCCATGCAGTATAACGACACCTATTCGGAAACGATGATGACCTTCGCAAACAATATAAACACCATAGAAGGCGGTATGCACGAGACGGGCTTTAAGACCGCTCTTACAAGGGTCATAAACGAATACGGAAGAAAGTACGGACTCATAAAGGACAGCGAAAAGAACCTTACCGGCGAAGATACGAGAGAAGGTCTGTGCGTTGTCGTATCCGTCAAGCTCCAGGACGCTCAGTTTGAGGGTCAGACAAAGTCGAAGCTCGGTAACTCCGAGATGCGTACCATGGTCGATAACCTCGTCAGCACCAAGCTTTCGGAATATTTTGAGGAGAATCCCTCCGTCGCGCGCGCGATACTCGATAAGACGCTCGCCGCGTCAAGAGCGAGAGAAGCGGCAAGAAAAGCAAGAGAAGCGGCAAGAAGAAAAAGCCCGTTCGAAAGCGCCTCGCTTCCCGGAAAGCTCTGGGACTGCCAGGAAAAGCGCGTGGAATTTACCGAGCTTTACCTTGTTGAGGGTAATTCCGCGGGAGGATCGGCAAAGGACGGACGCGATTCGCGTTATCAGGCGATACTTCCCCTTCGCGGAAAGGTTCTCAACGTCGAAAAGAGCCGCGCGGATAAGGTCTACGGAAATCAGTCGCTCCTTCCGATAATACAGTCGATCGGCTGCGGTATCGGCGATGAATTCGATATGTCAAAGCTCCGTTACGGTAAGATAATAATAATGTCCGATGCGGACGTGGACGGTTCTCATATACAGATACTGCTCCTTACCTTCTTCTTCCGTCACATGAGAAAGCTTATAGAGGAAGGACACGTATATCTCGCAATGCCTCCGCTTTATAAGGTCTTTAAGGGCAAGACGGAGAGATATGCGTTCTCGGACGAGGAAAGAGACGCGTATATAGCGGAGCTCGGCGGAGATAAGGTCGAAGCCGAACGCTATAAAGGTCTCGGAGAAATGGACCCCGCTCAGCTCTGGGAGACTACCATGGACCCCGAAAAGAGAACGTTAAAGCAGGTCACCATGGAGGACGCCATGATATGCGACGAGGTGTTCTCGCTCCTCATGGGAGATAAAGTTGAACCGCGCCGCGACTTCATAGAAGCAAACGCAAAATACGTTTCAAATCTCGACGTCTGATTCCACATATACACATAAAGTTATCAGCATATTGATAAGTTTTCCACAGGGTGTGGGAAACTTTGTGGAAAACTTCTTGAAAATTGCTCTATATTCGGTAAATTTGCTACGTACAAACACGAAAAAACGAATAAAAAATGACCGAAAAAGCCTTGCGCCGCAAGGAATTCTCGGTTTTAAACACAAATCGTCGAACGCGTTAGCCGAAATATGTGGAAAACCTGTGCAGATGTGTGTGAAAAAGCCTTTCGGCATGTGAATAACTATGTGAAAAAGAGTTTTTTTCGACGTTATTCCACAACACATTTTCCACAGTAATCCACAGATGTGATTTGAAAATTGATTTGAATTTTAATTTCCAAAGGATTTTCCGCAAAATAACCTCATTGCCTCTATGATGTAACGTTAAAATCTACACAAAATTCATTGTAAGAAAAGTTCTTTGCTTACTTTCTTCCAAGAAAGTAAGAGAAGTTCTTTTGCCTCTATGATGTAACATTAAAGTCTACACAAAATTCGTTGTCAGAAAAGTTTTTTGCTTACTTTTTTTCAAAAAAGTAAGTCAAGAAAGGAATAGGAAATGGATAAAAACAAAGAAAAAGACGATATAGAATTCAAAGACCAAAAGATAGTACCGGTGCAAATGGAAAAGGAGGTCAAGACCTCGTTTATAAACTACGCGATGAGCGTAATAATGTCCAGAGCGCTTCCGGACGTCCGCGACGGACTTAAGCCCGTCCACAGACGTATACTGTACGCAATGTACGAGGACCACCTTACGTATGATAAGCCTTTCCGTAAGTCGGCGACAACCGTCGGTAACGTTCTCGGACGTTATCACCCCCACGGAGACTCGGCGGTCTACGATTCGATGGTACGTATGGCGCAGAGCTTCTCGCTCCGCTATCCGCTCATAGAAGGACACGGAAACTTCGGTAACATAGACGGAGACGGCGCGGCGGCATACCGTTATACCGAGGCGAGAATGAGCCGCCTTTCCGACTCCATGCTTACCGATATAGAAAAGGACGTCGTTGACTTCACGCCCAACTTCGATAATAAGCTGAAGGAGCCCGTCGTTCTTCCC
>CAZFQJ010000103.1:4139-6035 GCA_964520875.1 uncultured Lachnospiraceae bacterium | reverse complement strand
TGACCGTTGTGCCGGTAACGTAGATGCGGATATCACTCCTATCGGATATGTTCCGAAGGCAGAGGATATCAATATCGAAGGTCTCGACATAACCCTCGATACCATAAAGGAGCTTCTCACGGTAGATAAGGCTTCTTGGCTTGAAGATATCGACAATATCAAGGCGTTCTACAAGCAGGTCGGCGACAGAGTTCCTCAGGCTATGTACGATGAGCTTGCCGCTCTCGAAGCACGTCTTAAGGCTTAAGTCAACAAAAGGAAATAAAAAAACGAGCTTTTCAAAAGCTCGTTTTTTATTTCGAAATTTTATACTATACAAAGTTTGAATATCGCTTTTGCCCAATCGAGCCAATGCGGAGTGTTTGTTGTATCAATTACGTGTGCGATCAACTGTTTGTTTGTGATCGATTCGCCGATCGTGACCATAGCGTATGCGTGATCTCCCACCGCGATATATTTACCGACGGCAAGCGCGCCCGATGAAAAGCAACCGATCGAAAGCGCTCCTAAGGATACTATTCCTATGCTGATCGCGCCTGCGGCAAATAGTCCGAGAGCGATCGTCCCGACTGCAAGCAGTCCCAGAGAAAATGTTCCGACAGAGATAAGTCCGAGTGAGAGAAGTCCGATCGAAACGATACCGAGAGACAAAAATCCGAGGGAGAAGATACCTCTTGACATAAATCCCAAGGAGAATACGCCTCGCGCCTTGAGTCCTATCGCAAAAAATCCGCGCGCGTTGCGCCCAATGTGGTAAAGCGGCATTCCGCAGATCATTTTACTGCTCTTATGCTCGTGAAGTTGTATTTTGAATTTGTCCCAAAAGTTTTCCGTTTTCTTCGGTGCTATGCTTTGCTTTTCTGTAATATCGTCGTTTAAGAGATAATCCATAGAGCAGTCAAACATTTTTCCCATTTTAATCAGCTTATCCGTTTCGGGATAGGCTATGTTTGCCTCCCATTTGCTGACGGATTGACGAGAGACGCCGAGAATATCGGCAAATTGCTCTTGCGTATAGTTCAGTTCTTTTCTTTGCTTTGCTATTTTTTCGCCAAGTGTCATAACTTTCGCTCCTTATATGTTTTCTAACGCTGCGTTGCACTCATTATAGCATCTTCGGCGAAAACATACAACCAATCATGAGTTTCTAAATGTAAACTTACGGTTGCACCGATATTTTTTGTATTTTTATGTTCGAATTATTTTTCAAAAGGACAACGGCAGACGAAGTACCATTTTTCGTCGGTCTCCTTTGCGCTTGAAAATCCGTAGTCCGAATATACGTCTACAAGCTCCATTTTCGCTTCGGATAACATATCTTTTATGTCCGACATCTGCCAGAGCTTTTCCGTTTGTACTTCTTCTCTTTTTATGTATGCTCCGTCCTCGTCCTCAATAAAGAGCGTAAGGAAAAATTCGCATATACCCATTATGGGGTGGAATGAGTTTTTCCAGCCGAGATATACACCGTCGCCTTCAAGAAAATAGTCGTGCTTTGCGAGTATCTCGCGGAAACGGTACGGGGAATTTATATCGAAGACGAACAGTCCGCCCGGATCAAGATAGTTTCTTACGGTCTTAAAGCATTTTACGACATCTCCGCGGTCGGTCAGATAGTTTATTCCGTCGGAAGCGGAGACTACCGCGCTTACCGTGCCGTAAAGCTCGAAATCGCGCATATCCTGACATAGATACAGTATATTTTGCTCGCTCTCTCGTGCATTATTTAACGCTATCGTGAGCATATCCGGAGAGATATCAGCGCCTATCATATCGTAACCGAGCAGGGCAAGCTCGTGTGTAAGAGTGCCCGTTCCGCAGGCGAGATCAAGCACGAGAGAGCCGTCGGCTATACCGTGCTTTTCGAACACCTTTTTTATAAATTCGGCGTATTTT
>CAZFQJ010000103.1:0-4129 GCA_964520875.1 uncultured Lachnospiraceae bacterium | reverse complement strand
AAACAGTAGTACGCGCCGCCCTTTTCCACCAGCAATTCGGCGTATTTTTTGTAATCCGTGCCGTTAAGACGGTCGTAATATTCCGAAAGCACGGTGAATTGAGAGTTTTTTAATTTACTCATTATGATATTTTTTAAGGATTGGAGTCAGTCGAAGAAGAAGCGTCTGTGCTTTCCGACGAGCTATTCTTTGAGGCTTCTATTATATCGAATATGGTGAATGAGTCTCCGACGGAGAGCGGAAGCTTTCCGTCCCAGCCCTCGGCTATCATGTAACGTAAAAGCTCTTCGGTAACCGAAGCGGAGATGAGAGCGTTTGCTTCCGCCTCAGCTTCCGACTTTATACGCAGAGCCTCGGCTTCCGCGTCCGCTTGTATCTTCTTTACGGCGGCTTCCGCTTCGGCGATTATCTGCGCGCGCTCGGCTTCCGCCTTCTGCTCAAGAGTTTTCTGCTCCTGTTCTATCTGCGCCTGAAGCTTTGCCTGCTCGGCTACCTGCTTTGATTCTACCGCGTCGGTGAATTTGTCGGTGAAATCAAGATCCTCTATGGAAACGGTGGTTATGTTTATTCCGTGAGCTTCCATTTCGGTCTTTAATTTTTCGTATATCTGTGCGGAAAGCTCGTTTCTCGACGATATGAGCGCGTCGGCGGTGTAGTTGGAAAGCACGGATTTGACGTTTTCGTGTATTCTGTTTTCCATTATGGTGGCGTAATAATTTTCGCCTACCTTTCGGTACAGTTCAAATGCGGTCGCCGAATTTATGTTGTAGTTTACGGAGCAGGTGACGTCTACTTGTTGGATATCGCTTGAGAACGCCTGAACGGACATTGAATTTTTCTGTGTTCTGTTGTCCATTACCACCACGTCCTGCCACGGAAGCTTGAAGTGGAGACCTTCCGAAAGGGTAGTATTGTCTACCTTTCCAAACGTGACTACTATTCCCGTATGACCTGTCGGGACCGTAGTGACCATTGTCGCCGCGATCACTATAACTATAACGAGCGCGACGGCGGCGAGCACTATGTACTTTGTGAATGCCGGAGCGGATTTACTGCTTGGTGTTTTGTTTGTCATTTTTGATCTTCCTTTCATATCATGGGGCGGCTGGTTTCGGTCGTCCGTTTTATTTTTCAAATCATGAGGAATATTACTTCGCCCTCGTGGGCTAAAGCCCCTTCGGAAACGAAACATTCAATGATCTTTCCGTCTCTGTCGGAGGATTCGTCAAGTATCACGCCGTCGGAAGAGTAAGAGAACAACCGGTCTCCCGTGCGTACCGTGTCACCGGAGCTTTTATATATCGCGGTTATCACGGGATCTGGAAGTCCCGGAAATTGCGAAGGCATACGTATCACCGTTTCCGACATATCATTTATCCTTTCGATAAAGAGCGTTTAAGCGCATGTTACGGCTATATTTTCAAAAGCGTCGTCTGCGCTTATCGATATAAGATTTACTTCGTTTGCGGACGAGATGATCTTTTCGGCTATCGCGTCTTCTATATTCGTTTGAATATATCTTCTCATATTACGCGCGCCGAAGCGTTCGGAAAATGAGTTGTTTGCTATCGTTTTTAACGATTTTTCGTCATAGCCTACCGTATATCCCTTGGCTCTGAGCGCCGCGCAAAGCTCGTCGAGCATTATTACAGCTATCTTTTCGAAATCGTTACGGTCGAGCGAACGGAAGGTTATTATCTCGTCGACTCTGTTTATAAATTCCGGACGCAGGAATTCCGAAAGCGCCTTCATTGTCTTGCTTTCGTTTTGCGCATCCGAGCTTTCTCCGAAGCCGATACCGTTTTCGGTGCGTGAGCCGGCGTTCGTGGTCATTATTATTACCGTGCTTGAAAAATCGACCGTTCTTCCCTGAGCGTCCGTTATCCTTCCGTCGTCGAGTATTTGAAGAAGTATATTCATGACGTCCGGGTGAGCTTTTTCTATTTCATCGAAAAGAACCACGGAATAGGGCTTGCGGCGGATCTTCTCGGTGAGCTGACCCGCCTCGTCATAGCCGACGTATCCGGGCGGCGCGCCGATTATTCTTGAAACGGCATGCTTTTCCATAAATTCTGACATATCGAGTCTTATAAGAGTCTCGGGAGAGCTGAAGAGCTCGGAAGCGAGACGTTTTACAAGCTCGGTCTTTCCGACTCCCGTCGGACCCGCGAATATGAACGATACGGGCTTCCTTTTGGAGCTTACTCCGACCCTTCCGCGTTTGATCGCTCTTACGACCGCATTTACGGCTTTTTCCTGTCCGACGACGTAAGAGCTGAGGGTTTCCTCAAGCTTTGAAAGCTTTTCGAATTCCTTTTCCGTTACCGAGCTTGCCGGGATTCCCGTCCATATCTCTATTACCTTTGCAAGCTCCGCTTCGCTCAGCACAAGAGACGAGAGGGTCTCTTTAAGCTCGGTTATCTGTTTTTTGACTGTAAGGCTTTCCGTTTTTATTTCGGCTAAACGCTCGTATATACCGTTAAGCACCTCGGACTCCGCTTCGCTTGCTTCGTCGGAAAGCTTTTTCTCGTCGTTCTCGAGAGAGACGAGCTTGTTTTCAAGCTCGGGCAGCTTATCCGTGTCGGGTGAGCGCAGAGAAAGATACGAGCATGCCTCGTCGAGCAGATCTATCGCCTTATCAGGCAAAAAACGATCCGTTATATATCTTTCCGAGAGCGTTACCGTTCTTTCGAGCACGGGATCGGGGATCGTTATACGGTGGAAATCCTCGTAATACTTCTTTATTCCGCGCAAGATCGCGACGGTATCGTCGATCGACGGCTCTTCTACGGTTATCGGTTGGAAACGGCGTTCGAGAGCCGAGTCTTTTTCGATATACTTTCGGTATTCAGTTAAGGTCGTGGCTCCGATCAATTGTATCTCGCCTCTGGAGAGGGCGGGCTTTAGAATGTTCGCGGCATTCATCGAGCCTTCTGCGTCGCCCGCGCCGACTATACTGTGTACCTCGTCGATGACGAGTATTATGTTTCCAAGCGCCTTGACCTCGCCTATAAGAGCCTTCATTCTGGCTTCGAACTGTCCCCTGAACTGCGTTCCGGCGACAAGCGCGGTCATGTCTACGAGCAGGACCTCCTTGTCCTTAAGACGGTAAGGGACCGTTCCCGAGACTATCTTCTGAGCGAGCGCCTCGGCTATTGCGGTCTTTCCTACGCCCGGCTCGCCTATAAGGCAGGGATTGTTCTTTTGACGGCGGCAAAGTATCTGGATAAGTCTGTCAAGCTCGCGCTCTCTGCCTATAACTCTGTCGAGCGCGCCTTCTTTTGCCTTGTCGGTAAGGTTTATGCAGAACTGCGATATCGAACGACGGGCGTTCTGCTTCGGATCGTTCTTCGGTTGCTTTTTCGATTCGGTCTTTTTATCTTCTCCGTCCGCTTTGTTCTTTCCGAAAAGAGCAGCGCTTAGGTCTTCGAAATTTATCATGGGAGCTTTGCCCTGATCGGTTTCGTCGTCTCCGTCCTGCGGAATAAGGCTCTGCATTGTCTCGTTGAAGCTTTGAAGCATATCCTCCATTCCTTCAAGGTTCGGTGGGAGCTTGAGACCGAGCTCCTTTGCACACGGCAGACAAAGTCCTTCCGACTTTTTTCCCTGTGCGTCCTGTCTCATTATATACACCATAGCGGGATTGCTATGACATCTTGAACATAATTCCATTGTTTGATACCTTTCGGATATTCGCTTGTTTTATGTTAAATAACCTTTTTTCTCGGCTGTTTCGACTATCTTGTTAAGTCTGTGATTTACCCCCGAACGGGAGATACCGCTTTTATGAAGCTCGGTTATGACCTCAAGCGGCTCTATTGGATTATCAAGTCTGATTAACGCAGTTTCGCGCAGCTTTGGCGAAAGGGCGTCGAAGTCTCCGTGCTCTATCATGGCGCGGATAGCTTCGGTTTGGCGCTTGGCGGCGTCTACGGCTTTTATGATATTCGTCGTATCGCAATTTTTTTGTCGGTTGGCGGAAAGTCGGATCTCCTTGAATATAGTGTCGTTCATGATCTCAAATGAAGCGCTGACCGCGCCTATATACGCGAGAAAATCCTGTATGGATTCGGATTTTTTGTAATATACGAGATGTTCTCCGCGTCTTACGGTGATTTTAGGCGGTATC
>CAZFQJ010000102.1:0-6044 GCA_964520875.1 uncultured Lachnospiraceae bacterium | reverse complement strand
CGCGCAGCCAAGTCGCTCTGAGTTATTCTGTGACGGCAGCGGGCTTCGTGAACTCTGTCTCCGCAAATATTCTTTTTTCCGTTATAATCGTAGATCTTCATAGTGTTATAATTTGTCGCCCTTTCAAAAAAAATATACAAAGTTAAGAATTTATCTTGACTTTAGCACAAAATGGTGCTATAATTGTGTTAAAGATAAGAATTCGTCTTTTAAATTATTTTTTTAGAGAGGTAACTGTTATGGATGAAGAGCTTTTTGATCTTGGCGCGCCTGTTGTTTGCAAAAATTGTAATACCGTACTGCAAAAAGGACAAAGATTTTGTCATAACTGCGGCTTGGAATGTACGGAATGCGACGTTGCGTCCGAAAACACCTCTGACGAAGAGGAAATATCGGAATCGAACCCGCAACCGAGAAAGAAAAGATTCGATCTCGTTTCCGCCAAGTCCCTGCTCGTGCTTACGGCGGCGTTACTTATGCTCATAGCTTCGTTTGTGCCGATCGTCGGTATAAAGTACGATATTTACGGTCAAGAGGTGAAGGTCAAATTTAACGCGCTTGACGGAGTGGCGATATGCTTAAATTCCATGATCTCGCTTGATAGCGATACCGTGATCGAAGATCAAGAGGAGCTTGCCGAAAGATATTCGGATTATTCCGATGAGTGGGAAAACGGTAAAGAATTAAATAAACTTTCGAAATACGTTAAAAAGTTGTTTTATCTGCAGCTGAGATCAGAGGAAACGCGACTGTCTCCGAGCTTGATTATCATAGCTTTGTTTTCGCTTGCACAGATAATGCTTTCGATACTGCTTACCGTGTTTGCTGCGCTCTCCGGCGTCTCGTTATTAAAAGATAATGTAAAGGATCCTTCTTTCTTATCATTTTTATTTATGGGGCTTAACGCCGTGATCGTAGCGGCAAACGCTTATTCTTTTAAGTTTTTGCCTATGCTCGGAGGCTCAAAAATAACGTTTTTCGCTTCCATTGCGGTAATATTCGCTTTTATTGTGATGATTTGTTTCTTCCTTGTTCGTGTGATAGCGGAAAAAGAGGAAGTAAAGATCGGGGATTTGGTGAAACATTCTATCAGCCTTGTGTTTGCTATTATAATGCTCTTTTCTTGCAGTGCTCCCGTAGTAAGTACGGAGGTTAAAACATTGTTTGCAAACAAAGAAAACGCGGAAAGAGTCAAAACTACGCTTGATGCTTCCGTATTTTCAAAGTTCGGACTGAGCGCCGATGAGAGAGACGAGTATGCGGAAATGAGCGATTACGAAAAAGCCGGAACGGCAGAGGTCTATACGGCGCTCTTTAACCTTTACACAAAGCGCGAATTTAAAAACGGAGAAGCGAGCGTTTTGAACGAAGAGCTTTACGCTTACCTGCTTTTGTGCGACGCTTATGATTACTGTTTGATATTCTCGTTAGGAGCGGTTGCTATGGTGTTTGTCGAGGTCGGTGCCTTGATGATAATATGGAAAGAGCTTTACGAGCTTGCCTTGGGAAAGAAGCTTTGCTCCGCGATCTCGTTGTCCGCAAGGACGGTATCGATCATCATGGCATTAGCGGCGGTGGTTATGGCTTCCGTTATGTCGTTTATCGTCACGAATAATGCCGATGCTTTGGGCATTGTTTACAGATCGCGTATATCTTACGGACCTATACTTGCGCTGATCTTCGGACTTGCGGGAATGGGCGTTACCGTATTTGAGACGCGCAAAAAATAAAATACGAAATTACATATGAGAAAAAGCTGCATACTGCCGTTTTTAGGACAGTATGCAGCTTCTTTTAAAAATTCCTGTTTTTTTATTAAAAGAGAAAAATATACTCTAAAAAATGTTTTTTATATTATA
The DNA here is from genome assembly GCA_964520875.1 of uncultured Lachnospiraceae bacterium. Lineage (GTDB taxonomy): Bacteria > Bacillota > Clostridia > Oscillospirales > CAG-272 > SIG673. Next base: position 4,185 of record CAZFQJ010000102.1, on the reverse strand, counting down.
TCGTCTTTTTGCGCAAATTATCATAGGACGTAATTCCAAAACGATGAAAAAAGCAGGGCGAAAAAATGTTGCGATGTAATAAAAGTAAAAAAATACTGTGCCTTTTGCTATGTATTGTCACCGTATTATGCGCGATAGGAGCGCCCGTTTATGCGGTAAATAATAATGAAGTCTCAAAAGACGAGGTCATAGTCGGCGGTTGCTTTTTCGGAGTCAAGTTATATACCGACGGCATTCCCGTGGTCGGTATAGACGGATTTGAGACGGAAAACGGCGTAAAAGCGCCCGCGCATGACGCCGGGATAAAGCTCGGCGACGTTATAAAGAGCATAAACGGCGTTTCGGTCACTACCTCTGAGCAGGTGACCGCGATGATATCTTCGAGCGGCGGTAACGAGCTTAGCGTAAAGGTGTTGAGAAACGGGAAAGAACGAACGCTCGTTCTTGCTCCCGAAAAGGGAAGAGACGGTATATACAGAGCGGGAATGTGGATACGCGATAACGCAGCCGGAATAGGTACGGTAACTTATATAATGGAAAAGACGCTTGAATTCGGCGGTCTCGGTCACGGTATTTGCGATTCGGAGACGGCGTCGATATTGCCAATGCTCCGCGGAAGCGTAAGCGATATCGAGCTTACTTCCGTAATAAAGGGCAGAAGCGGAGTCCCGGGAGAAGTCAAGGGCGCTTTCAGAGGCGGAAAGACCGGCGCTCTCGTAAAAAACACGCCTACGGGCGTGTACGGAGTATTTACCGAGCTTCCGAACGGGCTGGGCGAAAAAATGAAGATAGCAGACGACGCGGAGCTTAAAGAAGGCGAAGCGCTGATACGAGCTTCGGTAAGCGGTAAGTGCGAGGATTATAAGGTGAAGATATCAAAAATAAATTGCAAAGCCGATAACGGTAAGAATTTTGTTATAGAGGTTACCGATCCGAGACTTACGGAGCTTACGGGAGGTATAGTTCAGGGTATGAGCGGAAGTCCCGTGATACAGAACGGTAAGCTTATAGGCGCGGTAACTCATGTCACGGTCGGCGATCCTTTAAGAGGTTACGGAATATTTATAGGAAATATGATCAATAAATAACAATGTGATATAAAATGCTCATGATAATAAAACACGCGCCGAAAGTTGCTTATCCGCGCGTGTTTTATTATCTGTTATGGTTTTATAAAGCTCGTTTTGTCGGAATAAAGAGCATTTCGGGAACGGTCTCGTCGGTCATGTCGTTAAGCTCCATAATAGATCTTCTGCTTACGCCGAAGTGTTTTCCGATGTCCCAAAGAGACTCTCCCTCCTCCGGGTACAGAAAACGCATTTCCGGCATTTCCGACGTCTCCGCTTTTTCCGTGAAATCGGCGCTTTCGAGTACGGAGATGTCGCTCTTTCCGAGTATCATGATGTTTATCTGCATCTCAAGCTCCGTGTACATCTTTTCTCCGTCAAGTCTGCCGCGCGCGCTCATGCATACGGTGTCGCTGTTGTATATGAATTCTTCCGGAACGCCCGTGGGATCGAGTTCCAGACTGAAGGGGACGCTGTAATCTACGCTGAAGAGTCCGTCCGGACCGTGCAGTATGGCGCCGGTAGCGGATGTACCGCTTACGCGAAGCTTTTGACCGTCCTCCGAAAGATCGACGCTCGTTACCTTGGGCTGAGCGGAAACTTCGAATATACTGTCGGCTTCGGATATGTTCAGCTCGTCGCGGGTTAGTGCGAGATTTGAAGAAAATGACGAAGAATAGCTCCTTGAAAAACAGCAAAAGGTATTATTCTTATTGACGCAGGTCACGTCGCGGTCGACGGCATATATGTCTTTTGTGAGGGTGACGGCTGAGCGTCCGACGCAGTTAAGGTAGATACGGTATGTAATATCAAGCTCAAGTATTCGGCGCTCGCCGAAGCCGTTTTCGGCGACCGTGAATTTTATGTCGTCTACCGAACCGCGAGCCATGCAGTCGTATAGCTCGTCAACGCCGTCCGCTCCCACCACCTGTGCTATCGGAAGCTTTCTGTAAAGCACGGTGTATGTCTCTCCGCTCGCTTCTCCGGTCTCTGGATTGACCGAGCTCGGCGTACTGTAAAAGACGGTTATCGGCATATCCCCTCTGCAAAGTACTCTGCCCTCGGACGCTTTACATTCGTAAAAGCTCATGTCTACGTTACAGCTTATTACTTCTCCTATCTGAGGGAGCGCGCCGTCCGCTTCCAGATCTGCTGAAGCGTTCAGACCGCTTTCGCCGGCGCAGACAAGTTCCATGACCTCAACTTTTTCGGTGAGGGTCTCGTAACCGAAAGGGGAGCGTTTACCGCTTATGCTCGGCGTAAAAGAACGCTTGCACCATATGGTCGTTTCCGTGTCTAATCTGAGACGTAAGGATACTCTGCGAGGGTTTATCATTCGGCAACTTATGCTCTCCGGCGTCGGTATCAGATTGGCGATACATTCCTCGTCCGTTCCGGAAAGCTCTATCGAGTCGGAAAAAGCCGCGGTGAACGTGACTGTCTTAAGTCTGTTCTCCTCGTCGCAGAAAAGAAGATGACATATGATATCCCCTTCGTATTCTACCTTTCCCGACGTTATGAATTTTCCGTCTATTTTTGGTTTGGTATCAACGCGTATTATACGCTTTATGTCCGGCAGATAATCCGGAAGTATGAATTCTTCCGATATCTCCGTATGTTTGACTCCCTCGTATACCTTCATAAGCGCGGAGCTTTCGCTTAAAATCTGCGTATCGTCCGTGTAAGTGTTCATGTATTTCTACTCCTTTGGGATTTTTTACTATAATATATGAGCGAGCGTGGCTGAAAATTCCGAAAACAGGTGATTTTAATGTTAAATATTTGTTTTCAAAAAAATACCATAAAATATCATTTCTTATGATAGAATAAAGAAAGTCGGCGTAATATCGTAATTTGTTGTCTGCCGGAGGAGAAGAAATGGGAAAACGTCTTTTGCTTATAATAAATCCGCGTTCGGGTAAGACCAAAAAGAAGGAAATGTTTTCGAATATAGAGAAGATAATCTCCGAAAACGGGTGGAGCGTAGATACGGTGTATACCGAGCATAGAGGTCACGCAACGTATCTTGCCGAAAACGCAAGAGATTACGACAGAGTGGTCTGCGTCGGCGGAGACGGAACGCTTAGCGAAGTGTACAACGGGCTTATGAAGCTTGATGAAAAGCCGCAGATAGGTTACGTTCCGGCGGGATCGACGAACGATTTCGCGAAAGGAATAGGACTTCCTTCGTCGTACAAAAGGAGCGCCGCGCTTGCGGCGGGAGAAGCAGTCTGTCCGATAGATGTCGGAGCATTCAAAGCCGAAGGGGATGAAGCTAAGTATTTTTCTTATGTCGCTTCGTTCGGAATGTTTACGCGCGTTTCTTACGCCACCGATCAGAAGATAAAGAACAAGCTCGGACATATGGCGTATATATTTGAAGGAATAAAAAGCGTAGCCGATCTTGAAAGCTATAAACCGTTCAGACTCAGAGTCGAGACGGAGGATACCGTGCTTGAACAGGAATATATATTCGGTGCGGTAAGTAATTCCACGTCGCTCGGAGGAGTTGTCAAGCTTGATAAAAAGAATGTGCACGTAGACGACGGAGTTTTTGAGCTTTTGCTCGTGCGTAAGCCCCAAAATTTCATAGATATAGGCGGTACGGTTGGGCAGCTCATGAATAAGCGATATCGTGCCGATAAGATAGTTTTCGCACATGCGGATAAAGTAAAGCTGATATCGGAAAAGCCGCTTGATTGGACGCTTGACGGAGAATACGCGGGAGCGGTCTCAAACGTCGAGATAGAGGTCAGCGAAAAAGCGCTGACGTTCGCGCGCCCGGAGGGCGTAAGAAGTAAGCCGTTTTTGTTCAAAAAGCGCCCGTGATTTGTGAATTTTTTAGTTTTTTCGAGATATCTATTGACTTATCCGAAAAACTATGATATACTTACAAGGTCGAGTGACGGACCATGTCTGCCCGAAGAAATAACTAAATATGCGGGTGTGGCGGAATTGGCAGCTTCGAAAGTGAGTGCTGCCGGTGGCAGAAGAAACGAACTTGAGAAGGCGTAGCAACAAGGAGCGTTACGAGCGGAAGCGAAGTAAGGCGACTATGTGGCAAGCGGTCTCGCGGAAGCGTCTGCCCGAAGAAATAACTAAATATGCGGGTGTGGCG